>NZ_JACUZZ010000013.1:0-160882 GCF_014851595.1 Rhizobium sp. RHZ01 | reverse complement strand
GCCCCTGCTCTTTCAACTTGTCGGCAACTTCCTTCGGCATGTATTTCTCGTCGTGCTTGGCGAGTACCGTATCGGCGACGAATTCATGGCTCGCCCCTTCGAACCGGCCTTCGGTCACCACGCCCTGCCCCTCCCGGAACAGATCTGGGAGAATGCCGGCGTACCTGACGCTGACGCTCTCTCCGCTGGGGTCGGTGACCGCGAATCGAACTGTCGATCCTTTCCCGCGCACGATACTGCCCTCGCCCACGAGGCCACCGAGACGTATGCGGGTTTCCGGTGCCACCGGCGTTTTCGCCAGATCGGAAGGCATATAGAAATAGGCCACCGACTGGCTGAAGGCGAACATGACGAGCAGCACCGCCGCAATGATGAAGCTCATGCCGCCGCCGATCACCGCCAGGCGCTTTTGCTTGCGCGTCATTCCGTCATTCCTTCTGTCGCAATGTCGAGCTCTCGCGCCAGCGCCAACAGTTGCTTGCCTTGCTCGCCGGTTGCAGGGAATACCGCGAGTCCACGCTGCAACGCGTCGACCGCGTGCGCCTTTTCGTTCAATACGGCATAAGAACGCACAAGCCGCAGCCAGCCTTCCAGATTGTTCGGGTCCTGGGTAAGCTTGGCATCAAGACTTTCCACCATGCCGCGGATCATCTGTTGCTGGTCACCGGCACTCATGCTCTCGGCTGCGGCAACCTCAGCCTGGGTGGGATTACCGGGCGCGCTCGCGGCGCCGCTCGGCGACACGCCGCCATCCATCGCAATGCCAAGTTCTTGCGCCAGCGCAAGGAGTTGCTTGCCTTGTCCGCTGCTGGCCGGAAACGTTGCCAGTCCGCGCTTCAGAGCCGCAACTGCGCGATCCGTGTCTTTCAATACGACATAAGAGCGGACAAGCCGTAGCCAGCCTTCCAGATTGTTCGGGTCCTGGGTCAGCTTGGCATCAAGGCTCTCCACCATGCCGCGGATCATCTGTTGCTGGTCGCCCGGACTCATGCTCTCCGCAGCGGCAACCTCAGCCTGCGTCGGATTACCCGGCACGCGCGCGGCACCGCTCGGCGGCGCGCCGCCATTCTTCGCAATGTGTTCGGCGACCAGCGGCAACCAGGGCGCGTCGGCCGGCGATTGCTTCGCGAGCGCCTCGAAGGCGACCTTGGCCTCTGCTGCCTGACCAGCCTGCTCCATGCTAAGCGCAATGTAGAACCGGGCCTTCGGATTGTCGGGATCTAGCTGAAGCGACTGCTCCAACACCTTGCGCGCATCTTCGGTGACCACACCGTCCGAGATCGCCATCAGCGTCTCGGCAAGGCCGTCCAGCCGCGCCGGGCTCGGCCCGAGCAGACGGATCGCGCGGCGATAGGCATTCTCGGCATCGGCGACACGCATAGTGTTGAAGTATATCGGTGCCAGGACGTCCCAGCCCTTGCCGTCATCGGGATTTTGCGCCAGGTGCCGCTCGGCCTTGGCGACCAGGATCGCCATATCGTTGCCGGGATTCTCAAGTCTGGCTTGCAGCGGCTGCGACGGCAAATCGGGTCGCCCAACAAAAATGTAAAGACAGAGCCCCACCATCGGCAGGAGCAACAGCACGAACGCCTCGGAAAGACGGTGATGTTTCGAGGCCTTGCGATCGGTGACCGGCGCGGCCGAGACAGTGATCAGGCGCCGGCCAATTTCGGCTCGCGCGTAATCGGCCTCATCCTCTGAAATCAGCCCACCAGAGAGATCGCGATCGAGTTCCCGCAACTGATCGCGATAGACGGCAGCCTCCCCGGCATGCGCGTCATCGACCGCTCTCGTGTCACGCAGAAGCGGGTAAAGCAGAACGGCAGCGACGGCGGCCGTCAGAGCGGCCACAAGAATCCAGAAAAGCATAGATGCCAAATACTCGAAGCGAACATCTATTCCAACAAGCAAAGCCGCAATGACGATTATTTGAGGCGTTTGGCCGCAACATGGCCCGAGCAGTTAATTCTGCCGTCGCTCAGCCGAGGGGCGACCAACTGCCATTATCGTTTCGGCAGGCGGAACCGCGCGCCACCGTTTCCTTGCCGCCGATCGTCACGCTATGGGTATACTGACGGCAGTTCTGCGAGCCGACCTGGTAGGGTGCAGACGCGACGACCCTGCCGCTGACATTGCGCCCGCTCCAGACAACAGGCTGTCCGACTGCAGCACTTTCCAGCGCGCGATACTCGGCTTCAAGGGCGCGCTGGAGGTCGCTGTCGCTGATATCCACGCCGCTGCGACCGATGATGCCGCCCTGCAACGCCGCGATATAGGTAGCCGAAGCAGGAGGTTTCCTCGAGAAAAGACCGCCGGAGCCACCGCTTTTTGTCGATTGGCACGCTGTAAGCGTGATGGCGACAAGAAGCGAGGAAACGATCATGCCTTGCGAACGTAGCATCATTCAGCCGAACCAGAATTAGGTGTCAATTACGCAGCCACACGCTCACCAAGCCGTGTCGGCAATAAGGCAAAGCATGCTATGCAATCGCCTATGTCTATGTGACATCAAGCAAATGCTCACGCAACATCCTTTGTGATGCCAGGCAAAATAAGCCGGGCCTTCAATCCCTGCCATTCGCCGCGGGACAATTCGAGCCGCCCCTGATACTCGTTGGAAATCTCCGTCACGATCGAAAGTCCAAGGCCGGTGCCCGGTTTGCTTTCGTCCAGCCGCTTGCCGCGCTTCAGCGCCTCGCGAACCTGATCCTGCTCAAGTCCTGGCCCATCGTCCTCGACAACGAGCTCGACCCAGTGGCGACGCCCGCTGCCTTCCGTGCCCTTGACCTCCTCCGGTGCTTCCGCGACGGAAACGCGAACCTTGGTCGCCGCGAAACGGGCAGCGTTCTCCAAAAGGTTACCGACGATCTCTTCTAGGTCCTGCTGTTCCATGGCGACCGCAACATGTGGCTGCGCCGCCGTGAGTTCAAACTGCTTGTCGGGGTTCAAGCGTCGCATCACGCGCACCAAGCGCTCAAGAGCGGGTTCGGCGTCGGTGCGGGCAAGCACGGATTCGCGTTGCGCCGCAATGCGGGCACGGTTCAGATACGACTGCACCTGGCCTTGCATCGCCTCCGCCTGGCCGCGCACGAGATCGCCGTGCGTGCGTTCCAGCACGCGCGCCTCGTTGAGCAGCACGGCAATCGGCGTCTTCAGGGAGTGGGCAAGGTTGCCGACCTGCATGCGCGCCCTCTCGACAATGCGGCGATTGCTGTCGATCAGCGCGTTGACCTCGTTGGCGAGCGGCAGGATTTCGCGCGGAAAATCGCCCTTCAACTGCTCGCTCTCGCCGGCGCGAATTCGCTCGAGCGCGGCGCGCGCCTTGTCGAGCGGCTTGAGGCCGTAGAGAATCGCCAGTGCGTTGACGATCAGGCTGCCGACACCGAAGCCGGCTAGCGCCAGGTAAAGGCTATGGGAGAAATTGCGAACGTCGTTCTCGACAACATCGACGTTGCCGGTCACGCGGAAGCGGGCGGCGCGACCGTCAGTATCCAGCACGACCTCGGTCTCGGCAACCTGGATCCGATTCCCCGCAGCATCCGTCACCTGATAGTAGCGCTCATAATTCTTGTCGAAGGGCGCTTCGAGAACAGAGGGTACAGGGATCGACGCGGAACCCAGCGAGGGCGACACGAGCGGCGGCGCCGTGTAGGTGCCGAGTGGTTCGACGACCCAATACCAGCCCGTCTTCGGCTGCGCAAAACGCAGGTCGCCAAGTTGCGGGCTGCCGCTGAGCGCCCCTTGGTCGCCGATCGTAACGGAATTGACGACGTTATAGAGCTGGGCGCGCAAAAGGTCCTGGAAGCCGCGCTCCGCGCTCTTTCGGTAGAGCGTCGAGATCAGCAACCCGATGACGACAAGCGCGACAGTCGACCAGATCGTGGTCAGCAGCAGGACGCGTGCAGTAAGCGATTTAATTCGCATTGTTCGGCGCTTGGATGCGGTAGCCGAGCCCGCGCACCGTTTCGATCAGATCGACGCCCATCTTCTTGCGAAGGCGCCCGACGAAAACCTCGATCGTATTGGAATCGCGGTCGAAATCCTGATCGTACATATGTTCGACCAGCTCGGTACGCGAAACCACTTCCCCCATGTGATGCATGAGATAGGACAGCAGCCGGTACTCATGCGAGGTCAGCTTCAGCGCCACACCATTGACTGTCGCCTTTGAGCTCTTGGTATCGAGCCGCACGGGGCCGCAGATGATCTCGGACGAGGAATGCCCCGCCGCGCGGCGGATCAGGGCGCGGATGCGTGCCAGCACTTCCTCGACATGGAACGGCTTGGTGACGTAGTCATCCGCGCCGGCGTCGATGCCCGCGACCTTGTCGCTCCAGCGGTCGCGCGCCGTCAGGATCAGCACGGGCATGCCGCGACCTGCGCCACGCCACTTTTCGAGCACCGTGACGCCATCCAGTTCCGGCAGTCCGATATCGAGAATGATCGCGTCATAAGGCTCGGTATCGCCGAGGAAGTGGCCCTCCTCGCCGTCAAAGGCCTGATCGACGACGTAACCGGCTTCCTTCAACGTGTCGCTGAGCTGCCGGTTCAGGTTGACATCGTCTTCGACTACCAGAATGCGCATCGGTCCGCTTTGCTCCGCTTGATCTCTTGGCGTCTAGATAGGGCGATTCTGCCTACATCGGAACCTTGACGGTCACTTTACGCGGGCGCTGTCCGTTGCCTTGGACGAGGACGGTGATGATGCAGCTGTCGCCAGCAGGCTGAACGGAAAGGAGCTGACCTCCCGTTTTTTCCACAACCTCACGCGCGGCCTCGCTGCAATCGCCTGCAACACGCACCGTCAAGGTACGCGGATTATCCGGTGAGGGCGACGTTATCGCCAGCCCGGCGGCTAGCGCTGCGACGCTCAAGGGAGAGGCCATGTGCAATGCTTTCAATGGATACTAACTTGGCCCAGACTATGTACTCAAGAGACCTGAATGGCAAATGAATGCCTTGTAATCCTTGATATTTAGAACAATTCCGAATTCACGCCAGGCGTGTTCAAAAGTCCGGTCGGCGAACGAAGCTTTCCGCTCGCCGCGCCGGATTCAAGAAACGGACTTGATGGTCGCCTTGGCGGTGACACGCCCGTAAGCAGCGAGCAGGCCGCCGAGTGCGCCAGCTATGTTGACGACTGTGTCGACCAACTGGCTCTTGTCCGTCGCACCAAGGTCGATACTGACAAAATGCAACACAGATGCGACGATTGAAATCAGCGCGCCCCAAATGGTCTTCGAACTGTACCAATTCTTCAGATCTATCATTTTCTCTCCTTCAAGATGAAATTCACACAACACATGTCGCGTGCGCCGGAATGCCGAGCGACACACGTTCCCCAAGTTGCCGGACACGCAGGCTGAGGCTGTTTTGCGGATGGCCGAAATCGGCGAGTTCGTCAGCGGTGGGATAAACCCACTCCGCCCTGTCGGATTCGCTTACTCTCAGAACCGCGTCACCGTCCATAATCTCGACGCGGTAGCGTTCAAACGGCTCATCCAGCGGAATTTCGGCGGCGAGCCAGTTGTCGGCGCTGTCGCGCCCGCGCCGGATCCAGGGACCTTCACGCCATCGTCGTTGCGCGCGCATCTGATGTGGACGGGGGCAAGCGGCGTCAGTGCCCGCAGGCCTCCCTCGAAGGCAAAGGGGCCGGCCTTCCCAGCCGACGAGGCCGTTTCGGCGATCCAATTCAACCGCAGGTCCATTTCGTCGCTGCCGAGGCCGAGCGGCTTGACCGCTTCGTCGAGCAGCACGACGGCCGAGCCAACTGCTGCCCCGGAAAGCATCGCATCCTCGGTGCCGGCAAGCGCCCGTAACAAGCCATGCAGTGCCCAACGCCCACTCTCTACCTCCTCGGCCTCCCGGAACGCCAGGACTTCCCAGGCACCGTTGACCGACAAGAGCGCCATAAGGTTGGCGCCATTCATAACTGAGGTCGCCGGTGCCGAAGCCAGGCCGCCATATGGCAGATCAAGTTCGAGCGGCAGTGACCAGTCAAAGCGGCCGACAACCCCTGCCGCGAGCGCGCATGTCAATGAGCCAATACGGGCCGGCCGATCGAGTAGCACCCTGCCCTTGTAACCCTCGCTCGTAGCAGACGACGATAGCCCGATTGTTGTCCACGGTTTTGCAAAGGCTGCGCCTCGGGCGAAGCTCGAAGGATCGCTGCCATCGAATCGCGGCAGATCCATCAGCTGAACGACGGGAGAAAACAGGTTCGAGCCGCCCTCGCCGCTCGGCTTTGCACCAGTAACCGTCCCTGCACTCCTATCGACCGAGGCCGCAAATTCGCGCGCCTCGACCCGGCGGGCGTCCCCATCTTCGACGCGGGTGATCAGGAAGCGACCGTGGGGTCCGTCTGGGAGTGTAACGATATCGCCAGTCTGGATACGCATCTCATTCGGCGGCAGTGAGAACCGGATGGAGCGCCAGGCAATGCGATTGTCGCGCAACAACGCCTCGTTAGCGGCAAGCGCCGTCTCCTCAGGTACGACGGCTGTGAGATGCTGCTGAATGATCCGGTTCGTCGATTGCGCCACGCGATGGGAACGGGCGCTCGCCTGCTCATAATCGAGGTCGGGGTTGTAGAAGCTCAGCAAGGCTTCGGCGGCAAAATCGCTGTCATGACCACGCGTCTCCTGCCACAGCGGCTCGTCTTCGCGGTCCACAAGAATTTCGACTGGCAGCGCCGGCAGGCTTGTCCGCATGCGGGACCGGAAACGCAAAAGCCCCGCATCTTCGATCGCATCGATCCGAAACGCTTCCTGGAGTGGCTAGATCAGGCTGCGCGCGGAGTCCCCCTGCACATACCCCGACAGATCGCCGCTGACCTCCGATACGTCGAAATCGTCAAAGCCGTGTTCCCGCAGCACCGCGGCCACGACCTCCGCCGGAGTGCCACCACCGAGCCTGCCGTTCAGCCAATCCCCAATCCTCCAGTTGGCGCCGTCACTCCATGTCGATGTATTCAGCGGAAAGGCCGGAAAAGGCCGCGCGTCCCACGACCAGACGAAAAGGTGCGCCGGATCGACCATTCCGGCCGGAGGACCACCGCTACTTTCAACCAGCCGGCGAAGCTGCTACGACCTTGCCCGCCCCTACCCCGTTCGCGTCAAAGCCCTCCATGTCTCGATCCATCCCCCTGCGCTCGGTGCAGACGATTGCCGTGCCTGCCGTCACCCAGCTGATTGGCTGGGGCAGTACCTTCGACATGCTCGGTGTCATGGGGCGTGTCATCGCGCCGGATCTCGGCTTGCCGAATGAGGTGGTTTTCGGCGGGTTGAGCATCATGATGGTCGTCAGCGCCCTTGTGGGCCCTGCGACGGGCCGCCTGCTCGCCCGGCATGGAGCCGCCCGCGTGCTCGCCGCCGCGTCGATTACCTTCACGATCGGCCTGCTGCTGTTGTCAGCCGCGCACGGCCTCGTCCTCTATGGACTTGCCTGGATTGCGATCGGCGCCGGCGGCGCCTTCGGTCTTTCCGCCCGCATCCTGGATATGCTCCTCGGGCGTCGCGGCAATCCGATCCTCAGCGCCGCAATGGGCGTGAGCCTGATGGTCTCAAGCTTCGTGATGATGCTGCTGATCCCGCCCTCGACGCCACTGCTCGTCACCTTCATCCTGCTCTATGGCTTCGGCTCCGGTGTCATGACCGTTGCGCGCACCCTGCTGCCGCTCGCCCTGTTCTCGCCGCGCGAATTCGGGCTGCAATCAGCCCGCCTGTCGCTGCCGCAGAACCTCGCCAATGCCATCGCACCCGTCGTCTTCACGGCGATCCTCGATCGCGCCGGTGCCGAACCGCAATCGCGACATGCGCCGCGCTCGCCGTCATCTCGCTCGGCTTCGTGCTGACGCTGGCTGCGCAGGTCAAGGCAGCGACCAGGGTATACGAACCGGCCTGAGAGATGCAGGCAGTTGCTGCGATGGGCGGGACATTTCAGGTCACCTTCCCATCTTCTTCATAAGCAGCCCACCGCTTGATCTTGGAGGAGAAACAACATGGACCGGTTCACTGGCGGTTGCCGCTGCGGCAATGTCCGCCTCGTGGCTATTGGACGCCCCTATCGGGTCGGCATTTGTCATTGTCTCGACTGCCGCAAGCATCATGGCGCACTCTTTCACGCATCCGCGATCTTTCCTCAGGATGCGGTGACGGTCGAAGGCGAGACAGGTGAGTACGACGGGCGGTTCTTCTGCCCCCGCTGCGGCTCCCCGGTTTTCGGGCGCTCCGGGGATGAGGTCGAAGTGAACCTCGGATCGCTCGATGCTCCCGACCAGTTACAGCCAACTTACGAACTCTGGACCATCCGCCGCGAGTCGTGGCTGCCGCCGTTTCCGCTGGCGAGACGATACGAAGGCGACCGCGACGCCACGAGCCGCTTCGAGGCCTAGGTTGCGTCGCTATGCAGCGGCGGCTCCGTCACAGCCCGAAAGAGCAACTCGGCGACATAGAGCTTCGTCTTCGGTTCGCGGCGGCTCTGCGTCCTGAGATGCAGCAGGCTGACGAGGTGATACGCTCCAAGATCGAGCGCCACATCCTGCAGCAGGGCGTGGAGACGCGAGGCCACCAGCTGCGCCTGCCTTCGCCCACCCACGTCGAAGCAGATTTCGAGCGACACCAAATGCTCCTCGCCTCTCTCGGTCGAAGTCGAATAGTCGTTGCTGACGAGTTCGCCGATCAGCACGCAAGGAAGCTTTCGCCCGGTCACCAGCCGATCGCGGATACCGTCGTCGCCGATCATGACGAGAAGCTCTGCGTCGCCGGTCAGGCGTGCATGGATAGCCGTCAGCAGTTCATTGGCTGCGCTCATGGCTCTCGCCTCCGTTTGCCGGCGAATTACCTGCGGTATCTCTAGCTAGCCGCGCCAGGATCGCCGCCAGATCGCGGAGCGTGATCGAAAGGGCAGTGCTCATCGTAACTCTTCCTCGCAGAGGCAGCAGAGGTAGCGGCCGGTCTCATCCGGATCGCGCCAGGTGCCGATGGCAAACAGCCGATCGCCCTTGCGCAGCCGCATCCCGGCCCTGATGTCGCTGCGGAACCGCAGCCAGATACGGTGGGTCAGCGTGAAAACATCCGCGCCCGCCCGCTCCTCGCGCACTTCGCTCACCGGCTCGATCCGCGCCCACATGGAAGCAATTGCGGCAAAGGTGACGGTCGCGCCACCCTGCCCGTCCGGCGCTTCTTCCGGCGCCTCCAGGTCGAGCGCGCGGTCATCTGGCCGGGACCGAAGAAGACGGATCGCATCAGAGCCTCCGCATCAGGAACGGCGCCACCAATCGGTCGTAACCAGCGGGTACGTCTGCTGGCTGGTCCTCGACGGCGACGGCGCCCCTGAAGGCGAACATCTGGGCGACATGCATCAGCATCGCCCGCTTCAGTGTGTCGGGCACCTCGGCACCGCTCTCGCCGAAGCCGGCGGAAAAATCGATCTCGATGCCGCTTGCGGCAATGGCAGGGTTCAAGTTTCGAGCCAGCACAGACGCGCCGGCCGGGCAGTACCGTCAAGCACATGGCCGGCCGCGGGCAAGACCACTTCCTCGCCCACCTCATCGTAAATGCTCAGGCTTTCAACCGCTTGCACCGGTCCCTTGGCAATCTGAATCACGCGATCTTCAGGTAACGATTCAAGATGGAGGCGCCAGACCTGGGTGATCAGGCAGAGGCCCGTCGTGCGCTCCGGATGCTCGCGGGCGACGCTGATCAGCGAGGCCAGCAGCGCATCTTCGCTGCCGTCATCAAGCCGCAGATGGGCCTTCACTTCCGCAAGCGTCAGCGCTTCCGCCGAAGGTGGGGTAATCAGTGCAAAAGTCATGGACGATCTTGGATTGGTTTGATGCAGGCATATTCGGCAGGCGGATACGGATAGTGGCCGCACCCGCCTTGCCCCGATCAACTCACGGCGAACTTGATGAGCTTGATCGCCTCGAAATTCTGCACTCCGCCGCCGACTCGCTTGGTTGTGTAGAAGAGCACGTAAGGCCTGGCGGCATAGGGATCGCGCAGCACGCACGCCGGTGCGGTCGACGACGAGATAGCCGGCGCGGAAGTCCCCGAAGGCGATCGACAGCGCGATGGCCGCGATATCGGGCATGTCCTCGGCCTCGACAACAGGGAAGCCGACGAGCGAAGCCGCCTCGCCTGCCGTTGCCGGCGGCTGCCAGAGATAGCGGCCGTCACCATCCTTCAACTTGCGGACCTCGGCCTGCGTCTTGCGGTTCATGACGAAGTTGGCGTTCGGCCGATGCCCCGCCTTCAGCGAATAGATCGTATCGATCAGCGTGTCGGAAGCACCCGTGGTCTTGAAGGCGCCGGCCGCACCCGTCGCGATATAGCCGAGATTGCCCCAGCTCCAGGCGCTGTCGGCGACTGTAGTGTAGGCAAGGAAGCCCTTCGGTTTGCTGGTGCCGTCGCCGTTGACGAAGGCGGTACCCTCCTGCTCGGCAAAGACGGTATCGACCTCGCTGGATATCCAAGCCTCGATATCAACCGCGGCATCGTCAAGCAGCGCTTGCACGCGCGCCGACGGAAGCATCGGGAAGGTCACAACAGAGATCTCCCAGAGGTCGGCTTCAAAAATGCGGCGCACGCCCGACTTCGCATCGGTCTTTGCCCGCACGGTGCGGAAGCCGATCGAAAGCCCGTCGAGCGCGCCTCTCTTCAGGAGCTGGTGCACCTCGCGCGCCCGGGCCACACCCTCGGCAAGCATGCCCTCGACAAAGAGACCGCGGCTATCCTCGCGGATGGTCTTCCAGGCGCCGATCGGCTCTGCCGGGTCATGCTGGAAGAGCATGCGCACGCCGCACGCCCCGCGTTCAGCCAGCGACTTGCGGAAGGCGCCGCGCTCGATGGCATCCTTGCCGGGATCGACTTCGCCAAAGACGCTGGCATAGCCGGAGAAGCTGCCGTCGCGCTTCAGCCCCCTCAGCTCCAGATTGGCGAACTTGCGCGTATCCGCGCCCATGGGTGATCGCACCAGCGCGCGGCTTGCGGTCATGATATTCTCCTCGTTGTAAACTGTTATTCCGGCTAGCGCCCGCGCGCCGTATCGTCCGGCGAGGCGCGACAGGATGCCGAGACCCCACCAGGCACAGATGCCTGCCGCCGCCGACCCGACAGCACGACCTCAGAGGCCGAGAGGCGATCCGCCAGCGCCAGCCTTTCGGCAATCCAGATACCCGTCGGGCCGCCGAAGATCGTCCCGCAGGCAAGGCCGGTGAAGAAACGGCTCGCAGCCTCCCGTTGGCTTTTCGGCAGGAGATAGACGAGCGACACCGCTGCCCCCGCCGACGCGCCGAGCGCCCTGGTCGCCCAGAGCCCGGCATCGTTGGAAAGGTCTGTCATCGCAGGGATCCTTGGTTGGCGAAGAACGGCAGCCGACCGGCGGTCACGACTTCGCGCCGCCGTATTCGGGGTGCCGTCCTCGCACTTCAGCGAATCTTTTGAATCGCTTGGGTGCGTTTGCTCGAACATTGAGTCCAGGCGCTCAGAGTTTGATTCATGCGCCGGCGCAGGCTTTCAATACCCACCGCCTGGCGCTTCTCCTCGTCCGTGAAGAACGCCGCGCTTCCCAACCTTGTCCATAGTTGATCGCGTTCCGCCGCAAGCCCGGCCACCTTGTCGAGATCGGACTCAAGCCGCAGGCGGTCTTCGTAATGTCCGGAGAGCCAGGCGGAAAGCGAGGCCGCGGTGCGGGTCAGCATCGGCAGCACGGTCAGCCGATAGAAGGCGCGGTTCGCCTCCTGGTAATAGGCATAGGTGTTGTCGCCGGGAATGCCGAGCAGCATCGGCGGCACGCCGAAGGCAAGCGCGATGTCGCGGGCAGCGCGCCTCGACGAAATCCATGTCCTTCGGCGACAGCCCCATCGACTTCCAGTCGAGCCCGCCCTCGAGGAGTAGCGGGCGTCCGGCGCGCATCGGGCCGGAATAGCCTTCGTCGAGTTCCTGTTTCAGCCGCTCGTACTGGTCGGGCGAGAGGTTGCCGCCCTCCTTCGGCTGGTAGACCAGCGCGCCTGACGGGCGGGCCGAATTGTCGAGCAGCGCCTTGTTAAAGGTCGCCCCCGCATTGGAGAGATCGAGCGCCACCTGGGCGGCCGCAAGCGGCGGGAAACCGAGATGATGTCGAGTGGATGGAAGAGCTTCAGATGCAGCAGCCCCAACCCCTCCGTCTCCGCCGGAAAGGGGCGCACGGAACCGCCGGCGCGATAGTCGTAAGCCTCGGGCCACCACCCATCCCTGCCCTCGACGATACCGATGCGATCAGGCCGCAGCAGGTGCAGCTCACGCACATTTCCGCCGACCATCAGCGGCTCGACATAGGCATTGCCCGACAGCAGCAGGTGCCCATAGAGCGCCTCGAAGAAATCGGGGACCCATGCGTCCGTTTGGCTGGCCGAGCAGCGAGAGGATGGCATGATCCGGCCGCTCATGATCGCCCTCGTAGAGCAGCCACGGCACCGAGGCTGCGGCTTCCGCCACTAGCCTGACACTGCGGTGTGCGACCGGGTTCTTCATGAAGCCCTCGCGCGACAGTGCCGCATAGGAGCGCCCCGTCCAACTCGCCCGCCCCCCTGCGGCAAGCGACATGAAGCCACCTGCGGCCTTCTTCTCGGGCACGGTCCTGCGACCCGCCGCGGAGCTCCACGGCAGCAATGATCTCAATCTCATGGTTGGTATCCCGGAGTTAGGCGGACTCTCAAGCCTGCGGCGTGGCGACAGCCAATCGCAGGTGGAGCCCGATCAGGCCTTGAAGGCGACTTCTATGGTTTGCCGGTCCTGCGCCACGATCCGGCACTTGGTCTCGAAACCCTCGCCCTTGATGATCAGGACGAATTCCGCAGGTATGCCAGCGGAATTGGAGACGGAGAGCCCGGCGCTGTCGGTACCGAGCGAGCGTATGGTGCAGTCGATCGTCGAGCGGCGGTCGTTGAACATGATGGACCCCGCTTTCAGGACGCGACGGCGCGAACCAGTCGGACCATCAGCGCCGATAGAGTTCCACGACACGCATCGGTTTCGACCGTTGTGCTTGGCGTGGTACATTGCGGCATCGGCCTGAGCCAACAGCGTCTCGATATCCCTGGTGATGATCGAAAGCGCCGAAATGCCGAAACTTGCTGTCACGTTCAAGTCGCCGAAAGCTCCTCGGATCGGCCGGGACGCGATCGCCATCCTTACCTTTTCGGCGACCGCGAACGCCTCTTCGCGATTGATATGCGGAAGGAGAATGGCAAATTCCTCTCCCCCGAGCCGGCCGAACAGATCTCCCGCCCGCAGGTTCGCCTTGCAGGTTTCGGTGACCGCATGGAGCACCTGATCCCCCGCGGCGTGGCCATGGGTGTCGTTGACGCTCTTGAAGCGGTCGATGTCCAGAACAATGCAGGACAGGTCATGCTGGTGTCTCAGGGCAAGCGACAGAAGTTGATCGGCCTCCTGCCGGAAGGCACGGCGGGTAAGCGTGCCCGTCAGGCTATCGGTCGCGGCCGACTGCAGCAGCTCGATCCGGTCCATCGCCACGCCCGCCAGTTCGTGGAGAACAGAAAGATCCCTGGACCCGAACGATCTGGGGCGGCGATCGATCGCACATACCGTTCCGATAACGTGGCCACTCTTGGTTTTCAAAGGCACCCCGGCGTAAAACCGCACGTGGCTTTCTCCCGTTACGGCCGGGTTGTGCGCGAACCGCGGATCGCGGGTCGCATCCTGTACGAAAATCGGTTCCTCATGGTCGACCACGTAACGGCAGAACGTATCTTCGAGCGGAACCTCGTCCGCCGCCAGCCCAGAACATGCCTTGTACCATTGCCGATGCGCGTCGATGAGGGACACAAGGCCGATCTCGACCGCGAAGATCTCCTTGATCAGCCGCACGATGCGATCGAAACCTTCGTCCTTCGGGGTATCGAGGAGGTCAAGCTGCTCCAGCGCCGCGAGACGCTCGATTTCCCGCTTTTTCGGGTCCAAGCACGACGTCCCGAAAGCCCTCACAACCACCATGCAGCATCGCTCCTAGCCCAGCTGAGATAGCATGCGTCTCATACATTCGTGAAGAAATTCAATACCGCTTTCCCCATCACATTATCGATGGCTTGTCAGAGTGGGACGGGAGATGCAGGCCTCCCTGCTTGCCGTCTGGGGGCGCCATAGCCTAGCCAGATTTACGCGAGACGCCCGGGTCCTTTCACGCTATGAAGGGGACCCTAGATCCCGCCTGTCAGATACCGAGGTTTCCAGATGGCTTTGAAAGTCCTTTTCATTGGCGGCACCGGCCAAATCTCTTATCCATGCGTCGAGCGCGCCGTTGCCGAGGGTCATGATGTCAGCGTTTTCAACCGCGGCCTGAGACAAGACCCTTTGCCTGCAGGCGTGACCTCGATCGTGGGTGAACTTGGATCGACCGCCTACGCGGATCTCGCCAGGGCCAACTTTGACGTCGTATGCCAGTTCATCGCCTTCACGCCCGACCAGATTGCGCGCGACATCGAGGTGTTTACGGGGCAATGCGGTCAGTACATTTTCATCTCCTCGGCCTCGGTCTATGAGAAGCCGCCACGTCACTATGTGATTACCGAGAAGACACCGGCGATCAATCCGTACTGGCCCTACAGCCAGGCCAAGATTGCCTGCGAGGAACTGCTCAAGAAATCCGATAACCTGGCCTGGACGATCGTCCGCCCCAGCCACACGGTACGCACCGGTGTGCCGATGATGTTGGGCGATAGCGACATCATGGCAAGGCGCATGCTGGACGGCGAGCCCACCATCGTGGCAGGCGACGGCCACACGCCCTGGACACTGACCCGCTCGGTCGATTTCGCAGTGCCTTTCGTCAGGCTTTTCGGCAAGAAGGCGGCGCTTCGCGATGTTTTCCACATCACCTCCGACCGCGCGCATATCTGGAACGATATCCAAAGGGCGATCGGCAGATTGCTCGGCGTCGAGGCCAAGATCGTTCACGTGCCGACCGACACCCTGATCAAGTATAATCCGGCCTGGGAAGGTCCCTTGATCGGCGACAAGGCCTGGACTGCGATCTTCGACAATTCGAAGGTCAAGCAGGTCGCAGGTGACTTCACCTGTGCTGAAAGCCTGGATGAGATCCTCGCCGAGCCCATCATGCACCTGAAGCAGCGCCTCGCCAAAAATCGTCCACCGAAGGGTGAACTCGATGCTCTGGTCGACAGGATCTGCGCCGCGCAGAGCGCTCTCGGCTAGGCCTGCCGTCCAACCGCATCCCTAACTGGCGCGCTGGAGGGCAGGCTGCAGCATCAGCGCAGCGGCCGCTTCACCGCCGTGTTGCTCTCGTAATCCGCCGCCATCCGCATTTCGCGGATCGGGCGCACGAGGTCGATGGAGCGCTGGTAGTCTGGATGCGCCTTGTAGGCGGCAAGAGCAGCTTCGTCCTCGAATTCGCCGTAGACAACGAGGTCGACATCGGTGCCTAGCTGGTCGGTCTTGATGTTGGTGCCGATCTCCAGCAGGCGGGCGTGCGGGATCGCCGTCAGGATCGACAGGCCGGCGCGCACCTTTTCCAGTTGGTCCGCGGGCGCTGTGAAGAAGACGATGTGGCGGATCACGCGGAACTCCTGTGAGCGTCTAGCCGAAGACCCGCGCGATAGCACGCAGCAGCCAGGCCTTCAACCGCGCAAGCGCACCTGCCGGCCGTTCGCGACGGATGGCCGCAAGGAAGGTCTTGCCGTAGCCGGCGAGCTTTTCCGCCCGGTCCGTACCGTTGACGATGCGGCGCGCATTGACCCAGTCCTCCGTCGTCTCGTTCAGGTGGTCGGCGAGCTTATGAGTGGCGAAAGAGCCCTGGACCATACCTTCGATCAGGATCGAAACGGCGGCGTCCATCTCCATCGCCCGGTCGGGCTCGGCCACGAGATCAATGCCGGTCAGCAAGCTCATCGCCTCGTAATTGCGCTTGTGGGTGAGCTGCACCAGGCCGCGGCCGAGCCAGCACTTGCCGTCCTCGTCTGGCCGCCAGTAAGGCGTCTTCACCCAGGAGAGCTTGCCTGACGCATAGGCATTTTCCAGGATCTCAATCGCCCTTGCGTCGGTCGTCGCCAGCGTCTCGCGCACCGGCTGCATCGTATAGGCCGTCTCGTGGTAGGCGGTCGCCATGATGTAGGCGAGCCAGCGCGGATCGGCCTCAGCCATTCGCGCTTCCCAGAAATCGAGAATCGCGGTCATGCCCTCCACCTGCGGCTGATTAAGCGCTCCCTTAAAGAGCGCATGGCGCACAGTGTTGAAAAAGAAGGGCCTGTCGATGTGGATAACCATAATACCAGCCTCAAAAAGTGGTACGGCGTTCTACGTCTCAATCGATTAAAATTAATTCAATCGTTTAAAGTGTTTAAGCGCCTGATTTACACGTAGTTTAAGCCGTGCCAGTGATTAACTCACCGTTAAATCCAGCCTCGGAGGAGAGCATGCAGCAGCCGGCCAACAGCAATCAGCCGACCATTCCCCAGCATGTCGTCGACCAGCTCGAAAACGAGTGGCGTCAAGTTCGCCCGGAGCCGCAGTCGCCACGCCCAGCACAACAGCAACCTCAACGCTAGTCCTCAGACACCCCTCACCCGGGGTTCTCCGTATCCCTCCAGCATCGGTGCCGTCAGCGCCCAGACCAGCGCATCCAGCCGGTCGGGCGAACGGCCGGATGAAAGCCCGTCCGGGCCGAAGTCGCACATCTGGTCTTCCAGCGCGACGAAGCGCCCGGCATGGGCAACGCGCCCCTGTTCGTAGAGTGCGGCAACCGGTTCGGCCCTGAGGTACTTACCGCGCGTCGCGCGCACGGTCGAGACCGGCAGGCTCTCGTCGATGCTTTTCAGCATCGATGGCGGCCAGAAACACAAAAGCCGGGTCGAACGCCCGGCTTTCAGATCCGAAAAGCTTTGCCTCGGCACTCCGCCGCGCCCGCAACTTTCCGACTATGCCATAACCCTATCAAACGACCGTCACGCCGTCAAGGATTATTTTCCTATCAAGTGAAAATTTTCCAAAGCCACCGGACTGCTTGAGTTTTTCTGATTGGTCCACATCCATCAGCATGTGCTAATTTTATCGCATGAACCAGGAAGAGCTCATTTCCTTTGCGCTCAGCCTGCCGGAGGCGGTCGAGAGCGCGCATCATGGCACGCGCGATTTTCGCGTGCGCAGCAAGATATTCCTGACGGTGCCGGAACAAGACTATTGCGTCGTCCGCCTGACGCCCGACCAGCAACACATGACGCTGGCGGTGGCGCCCGACGACACGGCCGCGGTGCCGGGCGGCTGGGGACTGCGCGGCTCGACCCGGCTTTTCTACGGCAAGGCGAGCGACGAACTCGTGCATGGCCTCGTGCGCAAGTCATGGCAGAACGTCGCGCCAAAAACCCTGCAAAGACAATTCGTTGTCATTCCATCCGGCTAGATCGAATCAACGATAGCCGGTAGCGTCGGCGGCTTTGCCTGCGTCCATGACCTCGTCCATGTAGCGCCAGCAGTCCGGCCGCGAGCCGTCCACATCGTCAAAGCCGTAGATCTTGGCGAGCCCGCCGCTCGACAGCGACTGGCCGCTCCAGCGGACGCGTTCTGGATCGGCGGCAACGGCTGCCACCGCCCGGCCCGTGAAGCGCGGTGTCTCGGAGATGATGAAATGCGGCTGCACGGACGTCGCGTCGCGCCAGTTCTCCTCTCGCACATTGAAGATATCGAGCATCATTTCCGAGCGCATCCAGCCGGGCGTCAGCGCCACAGCCGTCGCGTCATGCGGCGCAAGATCCTTGGCATGCGCCCAGGCCATGCGGATGGCGCCCGTCTTGACGAGGTCGTAATATGGGCAGAGGCGGTAATGCGTGGCGTTGTATTCGGCCGTGCCGTCGGTCAGTTCGACCAGCAGCCCGCCGGGGCGCTCGACCATCAGCGCCAGCGCGAAATGCGCGGTGATCAGATGGGTGTCGATCGCCAGCCGCAGCATGTGCAGCCCCTTGTCGAGCGAGTGCTCCCAGACCGGCTTGTTCCATTCCGTCAGATGTTCGCCGCCCCAGATATCGTTGACCAGGATATCGAGCCGGCCCTGTTCGCGGCGGATCCTTTCGACCAGCACCTCGACTTCCGAAGGCATGGTATGATCGACGCGAACCGCGATCCCCTCGCCGCCCGCAGCGGTTACCATCTCGGCGGTCTCCTCGATCGTCTCCGGGCGGCCATACTCCGATTGCTTCTCCCGCGTCGTGCGGCCGGTAACGTAGACCGTTGCCCCGGCGGCCCCGAGTTCCAAGGCGATCCCGCGACCTGCGCCGCGCGTGCCTCCGGCCACAAGGGCGATCTTTCCTGAAAGCGCTGCTGTCACGTGCTTGTCCTCCACGCTGGACCAGGCGCAATGGGTGTTCGCCATTGCACTTGAATATAAACGAACGTTCGTTCATATTCGTCGCGAACACAAGAGGAATTTTCATGCCGCGACCCCGTACGCTTTCCGACGAACAGCTTCTCGACATGGTGCTCGGCCTCGTCCATTCGGAAGGTCCTGAC
The DNA here is from genome assembly GCF_014851595.1 of Rhizobium sp. RHZ01. Lineage (NCBI taxonomy): Bacteria > Pseudomonadati > Pseudomonadota > Alphaproteobacteria > Hyphomicrobiales > Rhizobiaceae > Rhizobium > Rhizobium sp. RHZ01. The sequence goes on along the minus strand of NZ_JACUZZ010000013.1, from coordinate 142,367 downwards.
GCGGCAAGCTTCGGCGCGGTGGCGAAGATCAGCGGCCTTTCCGGCTCGACGCTGGTACAGCGCTTCGGGACCAAGGCTGCAATGCTGCGGGCCTGCCTGCTGCGCGCCTGGGACCGGCTGGACATGGAGACGGCCCGGCAGATCCAGTCTCTTCCCGAGACACCCGAAGGCGCCATCAACTTGCTCGCCGGCCTTTCCAGGGATTACGGCGACGATGCCGCGTCCTACGCTGAAGGCCTGCTGGTACTGCGGGAAGATCTGCGCGACCCGGCCTTGCGTGCTCGTGGGGCTGCCTGGGGAAAGACACTGGCGGCAGCGCTCGACCGATCCCTCGGCGCCCAAGGCAAAACGCCGCTCGGACGGCTGATTCTGTCGCAGTGGCAGGGCTGCCTGCTCTGGTGGGGCTTCGAGCCGCAAGGCTCGATCGAAGACTATGTTCGCGCTGAGCTGAGAGAATTCCTTGAGACGGTCGCTCAGCCAGCGACTACTTAGCCGCCTCCGGCTGCTGGGCCTGCGCCTCGTCGCCCACTGTCAGCGGCCAATCCACCACATAATCCTCAAAGTCGTCGACCTTGACCTCGGTTTCGTCGATCGTCCGGCCGCGCGCCGAAATGCCGGCGGCATGCACAGTCTCGGGATCGCCAGAAACCAGGGGATGCCACCAGTAAAGATCGCGCCCCTCGTTGATCAGCCGGTAGCCGCAGGTCGGCGGCAGCCAAGCGATCTCGTCGACGTTTTCCTTGGAGAGCTGGACGCAATCGGGCACGAAATCCCAGCGGTTCTCGTAGGAGGAACAGCGACAGCTGTGGTCGTCGAGCAGCTTGCAGCGGATCGAGGTGAAGTAGATGTCGCCGCTATCCCACTCCTCGAGCTTGTTGAGACAACAGAGGCCGCAGCCGTCGCATACGCTCTCCCATTCGGTCGTCGTCATCTCGGCGAGCGTCTTCGTCTTCCAGAAGGGTACTTCTTCCATCATTCCGTTCTTGCAACAGCTCCGCGCAAAATCGCGTGAGAGCTTCCATTTCTCTTGTTCTTGTCAGCCAAATCAACCAATGATTCACCAAGCTCCGGTTACTCCGGGGCACTGTCGGCAGATTTGCCATAGTCCGGCGTCAGGTTCCTCCGACGTCGAAGTGACTGATCGGGCGGGAATATAAGACGTGACGGATCCGGACAATCCAGAAAAACGGCCGCGCAAGCAACGCCACCTGCTTTTGAAGATCGACTCGTGGATCGATTCGACCATCTGGAATGCCGGTTTTCGCTCGGCCGAAATCTGGGAAGACATCACCATCTTCTTCCGCCGCTTCCGCGTTCGCGGCTGGAAGCGCATTGTCTTCGAACTGGCCGGCGAAGGCCTGACATGGGGTTCCGTCGGCGCCGTCCTGATGCTCGCCCTCGCCCAGCCTGCCTTTGAAGCTACCAAGGAAGATTGGCGCAATCGCGGCGACTACGCCGTCACCTTCCTGGATCGCTATGGCAACGTCATCGGCCATCGCGGCGTCATTCACCAGAACTCCGTGCCTATCGACGAACTGCCCGACGCGCTGATCAAATCAGTGCTTGCGACCGAGGACCGGCGCTTCTTCGATCACTTCGGCATCGACGTCATCGGTCTCTTCCGCGCGCTTGTTACCAACGCCCAGGCCGGCGAAGTTGTACAGGGCGGCTCGACATTGACGCAGCAGCTCGCCAAGAACCTGTTCCTTTCCAACGAACGCTCGATCGACCGAAAAATTACCGAAGCCTTCCTGGCGCTGTGGCTCGAAGCCAACCTCTCCAAGAAGGAAATCCTCTCCACCTATCTCGACCGCGCCTACATGGGCGGTGGCACCTTCGGCGCTGCCGCAGCGGCGCAGTTCTACTTCGGCAAGAGCATCACCGACGTCAATCTGGCTGAATCCGCAATGCTCGCCGGCCTGTTCAAGGCGCCGGCGAAATATGCGCCGCACGTCAACCTGCCGGCGGCGCGCGGTCGCGCCAACGAGGTGCTGACCAACCTTGTGCAAAGCGGCCTGATGACCGAGGGCCAGGTGATCGCCGCCCGGCGTAATCCGGCGACGGTCGTCGACCGCAACCAGGTGGAATCACCCGATTTCTTCCTCGACTGGGCTTTTGACGAGGTCATGCGCCTGTCGCCGCGCTTCCCCCAGCATTCGCTCGTCGTCAGGACCACGATCGACATGGGGCTGCAGAGCGCGGCCGACGATTCAGTGGAAACGTCGCTGCGCGAATATGGCGAGCGCTATCACGCCAAACAGGGCGCGATGGTGGTGATCGAAAACGGCGGCGCGGTGCGGGCCATGGTCGGCGGCCGGGATTACGGCGAAAGCCAGTTCAACCGTGCCACCAAGGCGCTGCGGCAGCCGGGTTCATCCTTCAAGGTCTACACCTATTCGGTGGCGATGGAGAGCGGCATGACGCCCGATACCATCGTCGTCGACGCGCCGATCTACTGGGGCAACTGGGCCCCTCGCAACTACGCCAATAAGTACGCCGGCCGCGTCACCATTGCGACTGCCATCGCCCAGTCGATCAACACCATTCCAGTGCGCCTTGCCAAGGAAAAGCTCGGCATCCAGCCGATCCGGGCCATGGCGAAGAACCTCGGCGTCGAGTCGCCCGTGCGCGACGACGTGACGATCCCGATCGGCACCTCCGAGGTGACGGTGCTCGACCAGGCGACCGCCTATGCCGTCTTCCCGGCAGGTGGCTACCAGTCGCGCCGTCACGGCATCACGCAGGTCCTCGATTACGGCGGCGACGTCCTCTACGACTTCGACCGTGACGAGCCGCCCGCCAAGCGGGTGCTCTCCGAGAAGGCCGACACCTACATGAACCAGATGCTGTCCCGCGTCCCCTATGTCGGAACGGCGCGAAAGGCAGCGCTCGACAACGGCATTCTGACAGCCGGCAAGACGGGCACGACGCAGGCGTACCGCGACGCCTGGTTCATCGGCTACACCGGCAACTACACGTGCGCCGTCTGGTTTGGCAACGACGACTATACTTCGACCAACGAGATGACCGGCGGCTCGCTGCCGGCCATGACCTTCAAGCGTGCCATGGACTATGCGCACCAGGGCATCACGCTTCGACAGATCCCCGGCACGCAGCCGCTGCCGCCCGACAAGACGGCAAAAACGGTCGCCGCCGCCAAGCCGGCGGAGGGCAGCCCGCCGCCCCTCGTCCGCCCCCGGATGCTCTCGGTCGAGTCCACGCACATTCTCAAGGACCTTGGCCAGGCGCTGAAGGCGGCGCCCCCGCTTGCCGCGCAAAAGGTGGCGAGCGCCGACTAAGGGCATCAGCAGCAACTGCTTCGTAGAGCGAGGGAGGCCGATCATGTCACGCATCGTCATCATCGGAGGGAGTGGCCACGTCGGAAGCTATCTGGTGCCAGCGCTTGTCGAGCGAGGCCATCAGGTCGTCAATGTGAGCCGTGGCACAGCAAAACCGTATCGCCCCCACTACGCATGGGGTGAGATCGAGAACGTCGCGCTCGATCGCGCGGCCGAGGAGAAAGCCGGCCGGTTCGGCGCCAAGATCGCAGATCTAAGGCCTGATATCGTCGTCGATATGATATCGTTCGACCTATCCAGTACACGGCACGTGGTGGAGGCCCTCCGAGGAAAGGTTGGCCATTACCTGTTCTGTAGCTCGATCTGGGTCTATGGCCGCCTTTTTGCGATCCCCTCGACCGAGACCGATCCGCCCAATCCGATAGACGCCTACGGGAGGGGCAAGGCCGAGTGCGAAGCCTGGCTGACGCGGGAGGCGCACGTCACCGGCTTTCCCGCGACCTGTTTCCGTCCTGGCCATATCGGCGGCGAAGGCTGGAATCCGATCAACCCGATCGGAAACGCGGATCCGGAAGTCTTTTCGCTGATTGCCCGTGGCGATGAACTCGTCTTGCCGAACCTCGGACTTGAAATGGTCCATCACGTCCATGCTGATGACGTGGCTCGCTGGATCATGTGTGCGATCGAGAACCGGTCGGCTTCAATCGGCGAAGTCTTCAACACGGTATCGGAACAAGCGGTGACCCTGCGGGGCTACGCGGAAACGGCATATCGCTGGTTCGGAAAGGAGCCGCGCATCGCTTACAAGCCCTTTGAAGAATGGCTTGCCGATCTCGGCGAGTATGCCGAAAGCAGTCGTGGGCACGTGATCCGAAGCTCGTGCCACTCAATTGAAAAGAGCCGAAACCGCCTGGGCTACAAACCGCGGTACACGAGCTTGGAGGCAGTGCACGAATCTGTGCGGGCGCTGATAGCTTCCGGAAAAGTCGTCGCGGCGGGCGCCGATCTTTGAAAATCGCTTGATGCCAAAAGTCTGGACGCTGATCCAGCTATCGAAAATCGACAATCAGTCGGCCTTTCGAATGGTCCAGCGTTGATCCGTTTTGGCCGGGATATGCCGCCGATACCGCCCTGCACCATTCCGCCTAGCTAGAATCAGTGGTAACCCTTTCAACTGATTTGTTTCTCAAGGGCGCATAGTGTTTCGGTTTCCTCTCTTCATAGCGATGACTCTGATTATCGCCTTTGGTGGCGGGATCATGATTTCGCTCTACGCGCTGGATGCGACGGCCGGCTTCGGCGCGATCAAGCTCGGCGCCTGGGAAGCCTTCCCCGAGCTACAAACCGAAAGCGCCGACCCCTATGCGAAATCGCACCGGGCGCGTGCCGGACGCCTGCTTTACGGAAACGCCGAAGGCCTGATGTTTACCGCCAAGGTCGATGACGCCGGCGACCGGCTGAATGCCGGCTGCAGCTACCGTATCACGGGGCAGACGCCGCCCGCCCGCATCTGGACGCTGTTTACCGCAGACAACAGCGGCAATCCTGCCTCGCTGCGACCGGGGCTTCCCGGCGCGCTGAATTCCTGGACGGTGCTGCGGCAGCCCGACAGCAGCTTCACGATCGACATTTCCGCGCACGCCCGACCGGGAAACTGGCTAGCGCTGCCGGCGGCGGGTACCTTCCAACTCGTCCTGACCCTCTTCGATACCCCGACAGCCGGCAGCTCCGGCGTTATCGACCTTGCGATGCCGAAGCTTCAGAAAACCGGATGCGGCAATGCTTAGGATCCTGTTTGCCATCCTCGCGGGACTTTTCGGGGCGGCACTCTTGCACCTCGTCATCATTCTTTCGCTGCCGCACTTTACCGGCAAGGACGCCGCCACCCGCGTCGCCTCCGAGGGCGATCTCGACAAGTTCTACCTGCTTGGGTCGACGGACGATGCCGCGGGACTTTCCAACGATGACCCTTTTGTCCGCACTGCTGTCTGCTCGTTCGACATTGAGGAAAATCCAATCCGCCTGACGGCCAAGGGCAATGTGCCGTTCTGGTCTGTCGCGCTCTATGACGAGGCTTCGAACGAGGTCTTCAGCATGAACGACAGAACGTCTGTGGGGGGAGCGCTCGACATTCTGGTCGGAACGCCGATCCAGTTGACAGAGCTTCGCAAGGCTTTGCCGCCTGACCTGCAGAAAACCATTCTCGTGGAAAGTACGCGTTCGGAAGGCTATGTGGTGTTGAGGACATTGGCGCCCCAGGCGAGCTTCGACGCAGCCGCGCGGAACTTCCTCGCGGAGGCCGGCTGCGACGAATATGCCGGCCCCTCGGATTGAAGCAATAAGTCTATTTCTTTGCCCGCGAAATGCGAGGCGCCGGGGAACGCTTCGAGCTTTCCGTCAGGCGCTCGTAACGCACGCCCGTGAAAAGGAGGATCTGTGCCTCGACTGGTTTCCTGCCCTTGCGGCGTTGCGTCTGAGACAGACGGTCCGCCAATGCGACGACTATTGCCATTCTCGTCTCCATGCACGGCCCGAGACGGATGAACTGCGGAATCTCACCCTGCCCGCCTATGCGAGCCAGCGCGTCCTGTAGAACCCGAAACCGGGCTCCGAGGCATTCGCGCCTTTCTCACGGCACCTGTTTGAAATACCGTGATGTGAAACCGGACGACCGAAGCACTCGATCGCCGTTCATACCCGAATTGAGACATATGACAGTTAACAGATCGTTAATTTCATGCCTGGACGTTAGCTATTTGCACGACGTCTTATAAACGCGCTGAGTCCCCATTTGGTTTCAAACTTCTCATAAGAAGTTTCAATCGACAATGTCGCAACGATATTAGCATTAATTCATATACTTAACGGAGGTTGTGTCGGCGATGGCGGCCCCATCACAGCTCCGTGGTTTCTCGTCACAAAAATATCAATTGCGATCCTCACCAATACCGGTAAAGTTGTGTCATCGGCCACGGGTCCGTGGCCAGGCGGCGGGGCGCCGTCTTCCGCTTATTGCGGACAGGGAGGGGTTAAAATGTCTTTGTTTATCGGTTCGACATTCTCTCCTGAGGACCTTGACGTGCTGCGCGATGCCCTCGATGCGTGGTGTGCGGAAAAGCGGATCGACATCAAGAGCGCCGAAGCCCAGATGGCAGCGTCCGCTGCGCTTGACCTCTATCAGTCCGGGAACAATAGCGCCGAGAGGCTTTTGACGGCGCTGCGCGGACACAAAGGGCTTTAGTCACTCCGTCCCGCGGTCGTCATACGGTGAAGCCTTTCGGTACAAATTGAATAAAGTCTTTAGCAAGCGTTAACCCTGCCCATGTAGGATTTGTTCATAACCTATGTGGGGTAAGGGGCGTCCCTTCACGTCCAGTCCTGCGACATCCCTTTTTGCGTTTCCAGGGTGTGTTCTTGTGCGTGACCGGTTCCGAGACCTAGAGGCCCCATCCGCCAGCCGGAAGAAGGACGTGGTTCTCATGGCGACCGTCAGCAGCTTCGAGGGATTGCAGCCGCCAACCCGCTCCGAACTGCGCCAATTCGCCGAACTCTTCACGCCGCTGTTCCAGGCCTCCTCTCTCGAGGCAAAGCGTCAGGCCGTGGCAGCCCTTTCCCAATGCCCGCAGATTCCACCCGCCGTCGCGCTTTTCGTCGGCTGCCAGTCGATCGACATTGCAGCGCCGTTCCTCACCTCCTCGCCGGCGATCGACGACGAGACCTTGATCACCATTGCGCGCACCCAGGGCAGCGCACACATGAAGGCGATCGTCAGCCGGGATGCGCTTTCCCCGCGGGTCATCGACGCGCTGGTCGGCCTGCGTCAGGCGGAACAGCGGCTGGCAGCTCCGGCTGAGGTCGAAACCGGCATCGTACCATCCGAACCGCCGGTTCCGGCTTCCCTCGAGGAAGCCGAGGCTGCAGCGCGCCGCGCGAGTGAAGAGGAGATACGCAATAGAATCAGGGAGTTGGCACGTCATGTCAGCCGCCCGGAAGGCGATCGCCTCGGGCTGCGTAACCTGTCGCCGATCCAGGCCGCACTCCTGGTCCGCTTTGCCCGCAATCGCGAAGCGGCGCTCTTTGCAAAGGCGCTTGCCAGCGGGCTTTCGGCAAGCCGCTGGCTTGCAGAGCGCATTATGCTCGATATCTCCGGTCAGCAACTGGCGACCACGCTCATCAGTCTCGGCCTGGACTTCCGCGACGCCGTCTTTGTGCTCGAAAAGCTCTACCCGCACCTCGCGGAACCGCAGCATGGCGTCACGCGCGCATGGATGGTGCTGGACAGTCTCGATCTGGAAGAGTGCAACGCCCGCGTCGACGCCTGGCGCCGCGCCGACAGCTATACCTACCTGCCCGAAAAAACAGAAACGGCGCAAGCCACCCATGAGGAACCGCCCGCCCAGGACAGGCGCATCATCCGTACACGCTGACTTTGACTAGAGCGGGTTCTCGCGCCCGTCGCCAAGCGGAACGATATCCCCGAGCTCATCGGCTTCAAGCTCGACGATCCAGAGGTCCGGGTCGAACTTCCGCTCACGCTCGAGCATTTCCCTGACCCGATCAGGCTCTTCGCGCGTCAGCCGTTGCTCGAATAGGCGCTCCCCGCTCGTCTCGTCGTCGAAGAGGCTTTGCGGCGCTGGGCCGTAGAGCGTCTCAAGACCATCGCGGAAGTGCTGGCGAATGAAGATGGCGCCCGCCTCGTCGGCACCCTTTGCCTCGACAGCGGCAAAGTCACCTTTGGCAAAAACCCGGCGCAGCAGGGCGGAGACGAAAATATCGGTGCGTAATCTCATCGGCGAGCTATAGCAGACAAACGGCAAGCGGCAATGCTTGGCATTGCCGGGCTTCAGAGCGCGCCGATCTCCTTGAGCTTCTTCAAGACCACTTCGCTCGGCTCGCCATTCTCGGGAAGGTTGTAGTGCTTCTGGAAGTGGCGAATGGCGGTGCGGGTCTGTTCTCCCGGCACACCGTCAACGCCGACATTGGCGTAGGCCATGTTGCTGAGGCCCTTCTGGATCTTCAGGACGAGATCCACAGTCGACAACTCCGCGGATGGTGCGGCTTTCTTTGCAAGTGTCGGCGCGGTCTTCACACTCTTTTCGGCGCTGCGGATGGCGGCGGCGACAGGATCCTCGGCGGATGCCTTCGAGGTGATGTCTTCGCGCGGCTTTTCCAGCGGGATCGCCGAGGGGCCGACCGAGTCGGTTCTGAGCGCTGCCAGCACATCTGGCGTTGCGTCGCCCGTCTGCGGCATGCCCACGGTTTCTTCGAAGAAGAGGATCGCCGCACTGGTGCGCGGGCCGATGACCCCATCCGGAGTGCCGTTGTAAAGGCCACGCCGGACCAGTTCGGTCTGGATGTCCATGACGATCTGGCTCGGCTGCTGCCCGCCGGGAGCGACTGGCGGCGTCGCATTGGTCTGCGTGACGTCGGCCTCGTCCTGCCGCTGGATCTTGAAGGTGGTGACATTCCCGCTTTGCTCCTCGATGACCGGGCGACCGCCGAGCACGTTCGGAAAGAGCGGATCGCGGGTGCGCAGGAACGGGTGCGGATGCGCCCCTGGCTGATACCAGAGCGCGTTTGCGGCGACGAAGCTGAAGATGACAAGGAAGGCTGCCGTACCGCCGGCAACCGACGGGTTGCGGCCGATCACGCCGCCGAGCACGCTTGCGCCCTGCAGCCCGATACCGCCGACCATGGTTGCCCCTGTGAGAAGGAGGCTCGGCCGTTTCTGTCGGCCTCTCCGTCCCTTAGGCGATTTTCGCTTGCTCGCGGCCATCGAAAAGCCCCTCTTCCAAAACGCCCGCTAGCGCCGGCACAGCCTTCAGTCGCGGCGGAAACTCGACAAGATCGTTGCGGGCAGTACCCACAGCCGGAATGCCAGAGCCATCCGCTGCAATGGAAATCGTAATGATCGTACCGGCGCCCGGCGTGCTGGCGATTGCGAAGTCGCCGCCATGCAGCGCCACCAAGCCCTTCACCAACGACAGGCCGAGTCCCGTTCCCTCGAATCGGCGGCTATAGTCGTTCTGGATCTGGACAAAAGGTTGGCCGAGCGTTTCCAGCTTGTCGCCGGGAATGCCGATGCCGGTGTCGCTCACGCAGAGGTTCAGAACGCCGTCGCGCATCGACGCGTCGATCGAGATCGCACCGCCCGCATCGGTGAATTTCACGGCATTGCCAACCAGATTGATCAGGATCTGCTGGATCGCGCGCTGATCGGCCACGACCTCGTCGAGACCGCGCTGCACTCGGCTTGTCAGCGATACACCCTTGGACTTCGCCTGCAGCGCCAGCATGGCCTCGCAGGAACGAACGACGGATGCAATGTCGAAGGGTTCGAGGCAAAGCTCGTAGCGCCCCGCTTCGATCTTGCTCATGTCGAGCATGGTGTTGACGACGGAGAGCAGGTGCGCGCCGGATTCCCTGACAAGGCCGACATATTCCCGCTGGCGGTCGTTTTCGAGCTTGCCGAAATACTCGCCGAGCAGGATGTCGGAGAAGCCGAGGATGGCGTTGAGCGGCGTGCGCAATTCGTGGCTGACCGCGGCAAGGAACCGCGATTTTGCATCGTTTGCCGAGCGGGCGTCGGCGGCGCGGTTCTGCGCCTCCTGCCGTAACTGCTGCTCCACCGAGACATCGCGTAGCTGGGCAATCACGCTGAAGAGCGTGCCGTCGCCGTCCTGCCGCGCGGTCATATCCATACGCAGGTAGGCAAACTGCCTGTTGTCACGCGAAACCGAAGGGCGCTCCAGCCGCAGATCGACCGCGGCAGTCGCCTCACCCTGGCGAAGCTGATCCAGCGCCTGCAGGAAAAGGATGCGGTCAGAGACATGTATCTGATCGACAAAGCCCTTGCCGATCGGATCACGCATCCAGGCGAGATATTCGCGCTTGTCACGACCGCCGACGGCAGTGACGTTGCCCTGCGGATCCAGGAAGAAGGCGAGACCGGCGGTTGCTTCCATGAAAAAGTCTTCGGCGACAGGCGCGGCAATCGGCGCTGTTGCCGAACCCTGACGCGACAGGGCAATGCTGCCCACCGCAGAAAACAGGAAGGCCGCGCAGACGGTTGCGACACCGACGGGTAGCGCAATGGCAGGACTGGTCACAGAAGAGAGCCCAACGGGGACCGCGACGAGAGCCGCCGACGAAAGCAGCGCCAAGCGGCGCAGGATCATCAATTCACGCTGGCGCACCGCTGTGCCCCCTCCTGTCCGGGAGAGCCAGCTTTCCACCGCCCGGTCCACGAGGGCTGCCGCCCGCTCTGCGATCTTACTCATTACACGCACGCAATACCCGCCCAAAAAAGGCTTTTTACCAGGGCCGACAATAGGCCTTGGGCGCTTAAGGAAAGGATAAGGGAAAAGCCGCCTCCACACCGCAGAAGAGCGAAATGTCCCGTTTTTGGACATATGGAAGCGGCTTTGTTTTTTACGGTTAACGGGCGGTAAGCGACGGATTTCGCTCACATTTCAGCTTGCTGTTAACCTTTGTGGCAGCTCTGCCGCAAGGTTTGCCTGCAATTACAGGAGGAGGCCGATGACATGCTTAACAGTGGTCGCTACAATTTGACCGAAATGCGGTGCAAATCCCGTTCATTAAAATTCGAACTAAATTTGAGGCAAATGCCGACGAGTTTTGAAAACTGGCATTCGCAACTCTGCTCTAAGGTCAAAGCACACCGGAAGACCGGACCGATTCGGCGGTAAGACCGAACGGGAAAACAGGATGGCAACGACGATGTGGTTTCTGATCAAAGGATCATTCTGGTTCGGGCTTGTGCTCGTGTTGCTGTCGTTCTTCAGCGGCGAGAGCTCGACCAGCTCGCAGCCGACATTGCAGTTTTCCGACGCCTTTGTCGCGGCGACAGGCGCCTATGACTACGTGACAGGCATGTGCGGCGAGAAGCCGGAGGTCTGCGTCAAGGGTGCGGAGACCATGGCCGCGCTCGGCCACCGGGCCCGCGAAGGCGCCCGTGTCGCCTATGAGCTGCTGGACAGCCGTTTCGGTGACGACAACGCCGCCAAGCCTGCTGTCGCACCCAATGCGCCGATCGCTCCCGTCGCGGCACTTGCGCCCTCCCATGCCGAGGCTCAGGCCGAGGCACAGGAGCGCACCGCAGCGCTGAACCAGCCGATGCCCTATCGCCCGCCGGTTGACGACGGCGATGAAAGCCTTTCCGACACCGTGACGACGGGCACCATTCCGCTGCCGACGCCGCGTCCGGCCACCTGAGAATTCCGCGGGATTTCCCGCAACCAAGCTTGCACCGGCGATCCGCAAGCCGCGGAATGTCCCATGCCTGACGTGCCTGCCCTGTTTATTTCCAGCTTTTGCTGCGCCGCGAGGATGCCCATCCTCCGCGGCGTTTCTTTTTAATGGTTCAAATCTGGCCGTGTTTCACCTATATGAAACCTGATAACGAAAGGCCACAATACATGACGTCCCTCGAGCAGATCATTGACGACTTCTCCTTCCTCGACGACTGGGAAGATCGCTATCGCTATGTGATCGAGCTCGGAAAGGCGCTTCCGGACCTTCCCGACGACAAGAAGACATCGGCCAACAAGGTGATGGGCTGCGCCAGCCAGGTCTGGCTCGTAACGCACACCGCGGGGGATCCAGACAATCCCGTCATGACCTTCGAGGGCGACTCCGACGCGCATATCGTGCGCGGGCTCGTGGCCATCGTTCTTGCAACCTATTCCGGCAAGACGGCATCGGATATCGCGGCCCTCGACGCCTTCGACGTATTCTCGAAGATCGGCCTCGTCGAGCATCTCTCCTCGCAGCGCGCCAACGGCCTGCGCTCGATGGTCAACCGCATCCGCGAGGAAGCCCGCGTACGCGCGGTGGCCTAAGCAACCACCCGCCTCATCACGAATAGAGTTCGGGCCTGTAGCCCTGCGCACCCCAATGCTCCACGCGCGATCGGCGCGCGGGCGCCGGCGGATTGTAATGCCGGGAGAGCGCCATCAGGGCCGTGCGCAGCATCAGTTTGGCCGCTTCCCCCTTTCTTCCCCGGCCAAAAACACAAAAGCCGGGCTTCCGCCCGGCTCTACAGGATCAAATCCTTGGCAACGATCAGCCGCGTCCGCGCTTGCGACGCTGGCCGAGCCCCATTTCCTTTGCGAGGCGCGAGCGCGCTTCGGCATAGGCCGGCGCTACCATCGGGTAGTCGACGGGGAGCTCCCATTTCTCGCGGTATTCTTCCGGCGAGAGATTGTGGTGGGTCATCAGGTGACGCTTGAGCGACTTGAAGTTGCCGCCGCACTCCAGGCATGTGATCTGTTCATCCTGAACGGATTTACGCACCGATACAGCCGGCTTCTGCTTCTCGACAACCGCCGTTGCAGCTTGCGGCGTCGACGTATTGCTAAGTGCCGAATGCACGTCAGAAATCAGGTTAGCGAGATCGCCAACCGGGACCACGTGGTTGCTGACATAGGCGGCAACAATATCTGCGGTGAGCTCGACCAGCAACTCCGGCCCGCTACCGGCTGCAGTATCCGTCATAATACGTTTCTCCTGTTTCAATGCTCCAAAGGTCTAAGCCTCGTCAGCCAAGACCGTCATCGTAGAGCCAACAGCAAAAAACCCAGGCTACGGCAACCTGTTTCGAAAAACTGAAATCCACCCCTAGATTCCTGAGGCCGAAACCCGTTCTTATACTGCCCGATTTCGAATTAGTACGCTACCACGCAGCTTACTTCCTCAATTAAACACTGAAATCCAAAGCCAACGAGGAAATAAGCAACGTGATTCTAATTCAATATCAGAACTCTACTTGATCACCAATTATCACCGTTTTACGAAAACGCCAATTATTATTTCATATATATCTACCGAAAAATGTCTATTTCGCAAGAATTGCCTGCCATAAACCCAAACATTAACCATTAAGAAATCTGCAAAAGGGTGCAAAAATCAACTTAAAATACTGAATCGGAAGCGCTCTCATCTTTTGGCGAGGTCATCGCGCACCGATTGGGGGCCGAGGCGATATCCAGACTGGTGCGCGGCCTTGGCAAGGAGGTGCGCCGCGACCGGCGCCGTCAGCAGGAAGAAGACGAAACCGGCGAGCGCCCGCGCAAAGACCGAAACCTCGCCCGCGGCGACACCGGCGGCAAAAAGCAGCATGCCGGAACCGACCGTTCCAGCCTTGGAAGCGGCGTGCATGCGCGTGTAGAGATCCGGCAACCGCACGACGCCGAGTGCGGCAACGAGCGCAAACAACGAACCGACCAGCAAAAGGAAAGCGACGACGAGCGCTATCGCATAGTCTATCATTTCTTGCCCTTCCTGCCATTCTTGTCGCTGCGTTTGGCCGCGACTTTGGGCTTTTTCGGGGCACGCGCCTTTTTTTCGCTGTGCCGTTCCGCGACAGGAGCGCGCGACATCACGAAACGCGCGAAGGCGACCGTTGCCAGAAAGGCGACGAGTCCCAGCGAAATGGCGATGTCGATATAGAGGCTGAAGCCCGTCTTGACCGCCAATACGGCGATGAAGCCGATTGCCGTGCCTGACAGTGTATCGAGCGCCAGGATCCTGTCGGGCGGCGTCGGCCCGACGAGGACCCGCCATCCCGCCAGGAGAAAGGCAATCCCAAGGATGACCAGGGCAACCGCGGCGGCCGTGGACATGATGGCAAGCGGGGAGATCATCGAAATGCCTCCATGATCCGGCGCTCGAAACCGTTGGCGATATCGCGCTTGGTCGCCTCGGGATCGGCGCAATCCAGCGCATGCACGTAAAGCGTCTTGCGATCGTCGGAGACATCGACCGACAGTGTGCCCGGCGTCAGGGTGATCATGTTGGCTAGAAGCGTGATCTCGAAATCGCGGTCGACGGTCAGCGGAAAGGCGAAGATGCCGGGTTGCAGCCGCATGTTGGGCGTCAGCACCGTGACGGCGACCTTCCAGGCCGAGATCGCCAACTCCTTGAGAAACAGAAGGGCAAGCCGCACGATCGCGAAGGACCGGCGAAGATATCCCCGGCTGCCATAGGGTTCGCGGATGATGGACAAGCACAGGGCGCCGATCGCAAAGCCGAAGAGGAGGTTGTGCGGCGACGCGCTGCCGGTAACGGTCGCCCAGGCAATGGCGAGCAGCACGTTCAGCAGCAGGGCGATCATGGCATCCCTCCATCCGGGAAGACCGACTGCAGATAAGCTGTCGGATCGATGAGGCCGGTCGCCGCAGCCTGTGCCATGTCCAGCAGCTGTTCGGGCAGGATGCCGAAAGCAACGACAAGAGCTGTCAGGATGAAAAGCGGCAGCCCCGCCTGCCAGCTGATTGACACTGCCGCCTGCGGTGCCGTTGCCGGTCGCCAGTAGGCGAGCAGGAAGACGCGTCCGAATACGACCGTCAGCAGGAAGCCGCCGATCAGGATCGCGGCGGCCAGCCACCAGGCGCCGACGTCGATCGATGCTCTGACCAAAATCACCTTCGGCCAGAAGCCGGAAAAGGGCGGCAACCCACACGCGGCGACGAAGAGGATGAAAGAGAACGCGGCAAAACCGCCGCTCTTGCGATAGAGGCCGCCGAGCGCGGTCAGCGAGAAACCGCCGGCAAGGGCGGCAGCCTGCCCGGCGAGAAGATAGAGCGCCGTCATCAGCACCATCGAATGCAGCGCGTAGAAGATCGCGCCGGACAGGCCGCCGGGCGTGCCTAGCGCTATGCCGACCAGCATGTTGCCGATGCCCGAGATCACGACATAGCCGAGGAGCTTGCGGATATCGTCCTGCGCCAGCGCCCCAAGCGCGCCGACGACGATGGTCGCTGCCCCCACCGCCGCAATCAGAAGGCTCAATTGTTCGCGCTCGATCGGCAGCAGCATGACCATGACGCGAATGAGGGCGTAGACGCCGACCTTGGTCAGCAGACCGGCAAACAGTGCCGACACGACGATGCGCGGCGTATGATAGGAGGCCGGCAGCCAGAAATTGACAGGAAAGGCAGCGGCCTTCATGGCAAAGGCCAGCAGCAAGAGGGCGGACAGGGTCATCAGCGGCGCGGTGTCGCGCACACTCTCCACCTTGCCAGCGATATCGGCCATGTTGAGCGTGCCGAAGACAGCGTAGACGATGCCGACCGAGATCAGGAACAGCGTCGTGCCGATCAGGTTCAGCACCGCATATTTCATGGCCCCGTCGATCTGCCCGCGCTCGGAGCCGAGGATCAACATCCCGAAGGACGAAATGAGAAGCACCTCGAACCAGACATAGAGGTTGAAGACGTCGCCTGTCAGGAACGCGCCGGAAACGCCTGCCATCAGAAGCAAAAGGAAGGGAAAGAAACCGTATCGGCGGCCGCTTTCGGTGACGTCCTTCAACGCATAAAGGCCGCCGGCGAGCGCTGCGATGGCAGCGGTCAGGGCCATCATCGCGCCGAAGAGATCGACGGTGAAGGCGATGCCGAACGGCGGAAGCCAGCGCCCCATGACCATGGTCAGCGGGCCATGCGCCACCACCTTCGCCAACAGCGCGGCATCCAGCAGGACCAGACCGGCAAGGCCCGGAATGGCGACCTGCGCCTGCAGTCGCAGCGAGCCGCGCATCATCAAGAGCACGGCGCCGAGCGTGATGCAGAGCGCCACGGGTGCGATGACGAGCCAGTTGGCGAGCGGCACAGACGCCGTGACCATCGCAGCCGAGAGATCGGTGATCGTGCTTACCGGAGCCGCCATCTAGTACCCCATCGGCGGCAGCGGTGGATCGACGGGCTCGGCGACACGCATTTCGTCGGTGTTGTCGGTGCCGATGTCCTGATAGGCGCGATAGGTCAGCACCAGCAGGAAGGCGAGGAAGGAAAAGGAGATGACGATCGCCGTCAGGATCAGCGCCTGCGGCAGCGGATTGGCGGCGCCGTTAGGGAGCGTATCGAGGTTTGCCGCGATGATCGGCGGCACCTCGCGCGTCAAACGTCCTGCGGTAAGCAGCAACAGGTTCACCGCGTTGCCGAGGACGGCGATCCCGAGCATGATCCGGATCGAGAATTTCGACAGCATCAGATAGATCGCGGCGGCGAAGAACAGGCCGACGAGGATCGCAAACAGCGGCTCCATCACTCGATCTCCCTTTCCTCAAGCGCCAGCGCGATCGAGGTGATGGCACCGACGACCACCAGGTAGACCCCGATATCGAAGAGCATGACGGTCGAGAGCGGCACCTCGACACTGGCTATCTCAGGATAGATCCACAGCCCGGTCATGAACGGCACGGCAAAGACGACCGACAGCAGACCGGCGGAGCAGGACATCAACAGTCCGGCCCCTGATATCGCCAGGGGATGGAAGACGATGGCGCGGCGCACGGCGCCGACGCCGCGGGCAATGCCGAAGATCGCCAGCGCCGAGGCGGCAATCAACCCGCCGATGAAGCCGCCGCCCGGCTCGTTGTGGCCGCGCAGGAGCACAAAGACGGAAAAGAGCAGCATCAGAGCCGTCAACACCGGCGTGATCGTGCGGAAGATCAGTGTGTTCATGGGCGCTCGATCCCCAGATCCTCAGGCGCGTCAGGATCGTTTTCGGCAAGCTTGCGCTCGGTCTGCGCGCGGATTCGAATGAGGGCGAGGATCGCAAGGCCGGTGATGGCGACGACCGCGATCTCACCCAGCGTGTCGGTGCCGCGGAAATCGACGATGATGACGTTCACGACGTTGGCGCCGTGCGCGATGGTCTTTGAGTAAGTGTTGAAGAACTCCGTCAGCGCATTGTTGAACGGCCCCTGCGTGGCCTTCATCAGAAGCAGCGCGAAGCCAGAGCCGCAGGCGATCGCGATGCAGCCGTCGAATATCTTCTGGCTGAGCGGCCGCCGATCGGTCGGCGACAATTGAAGGCGGGTCATGACAAGCGCCAGGATGACGACCGACAGGGTCTCCACCATGAACTGCGTGAAGGACAGGTCGGGCGCGCCGAACAGCAGGAATATGATGGCGACGGAGAAGCCCTGGATGCCGAGCGAGACGATCGCCGTCAGCCGGTCGCGCGCGATGACAACGCTCAACAGACCAAGAACGGCGAGCAGGAAGATCGCCCATTCGTGGACCTGGACCTGCCGTGGCCAGACAGGCAGCATCGGCATTTCGCCATAGAGCCAGAGGGGGACGAGCAGGATTGCGGCAAGGCAGAGGAAGGTGCAGGTGATGTAGAGTTCAAGTCGCCCCGGCTGGACGAACCGCGTTACGCGCATCGATAATCTAATCAGACCTACGATGAAGTAATCGAAGCCACGATCCGGTCCGGGTCCTAGCTTGCACAGTACCGTCGCCATGGCCAGACGCGCCTGGTCTATCCGCCAATAAACGAGCGTGCCGAGCGCGATCGTAAGACCAGACAGAAGCAGCGGCACGCCGACATGCGGGATAAGGGAAATCTCGATCACGCTCGCCGATCCACGGATGGCGGATGCCGTTGGAGACGAGATGTAATGGTGCGCCGTTGCGGAGAAAACCGCAGTCATCAGGCCCAATAGCGCCAGCAAGACAGGACCGACCCAAAGCAATGGCGGTGCCTCGTGTGGGTGCTTGGGCGTTGCACGGACCGGCCCGAGAAACGGCTTCAGCGCCACGGCGAAGCCAATCGCGAACATCAACGCGTTGCCCGCGACCGCAACCATTGTGAAGACGATCGATCGTGGGTCCGCATGTGCCAGCGCGGCGTAAATCTCTTCCTTGGCGAGGAATCCGAAGAACGGCGGCAGACCGCCCATGGAAATAGCCGCGGCGAGTGCTGCCGCAAAGGTCAGCGGCATCGCCGCTTTCAAGCCGCGCAGACTGGTGATGTCGCGCGTGCCGGTCTCATGGTCGATGATGCCCGCAACCATGAACAGCGCACCCTTGAAGAGCGAATGCGCCATGAGGTAGAGCGCCGCGGCCTCGGTGGCATAGGGCGCGCCGAAGCCGGTCAACAGCACGAGCAGGCCAAGCGAGGAAACGGTCGTATAGGCGAGTTGCAGCTTGAGATCGGTCTGGCGGATCGCAAGCAGCGTGCCGACGATCAGCGTCACGCCACCGAAGAGCGGCAGCAAGGTCTCCCAGGCCGGTGTCCCGCCGATGACGGGATTGAGGCGCATCAGGAGATAGACGCCCGCCTTCACCATCGTTGCCGAATGCAGGTAGGCCGAGACCGGCGTCGGCGCCTCCATCGCGTTCGGCAGCCAGAAGTGAAACGGAAACTGCGCCGATTTGGTAAAGGCGCCACAGAGGATGAGGATCAGGATCGCCAGATAATATGGATTGCCACGCAGCAGATCGCCGGATTGCAGCAGCGTCGACAAATCAGTCGCGTTTGTCGTGCTCCAGATCAGGAGCAGGCCCGCCAGCAGCAGCAGGCCGCCACCGCCGGTAACGACGAGCGCCTGCAGGGCGGCGCGACGCGCTGCCTCGCGCTCGTGGTCGAACCCGATCAAGAGGAAGGAGGTAATCGACGTCAGTTCCCAGAAGATGAAGAGCATCAGCAGGCTGTCCGAGACGACGAGGCCGAGCATGGCGCCCATGAACAGGAAAATAAAGGAGAAGAAGCGCCCCTGATCCAGATGCCCCTTCAGGTATCCGCCCGAATAGAGGACGATCAGCGTGCCGATCCCGGTAATCAGCAGCGCGAAGGTCAGCGAAAGACCGTCGAGCAGCCAGGAAAAGCGGAGGTCGAAGCTCGGCACCCAGGCATAGCCGCCTGTTATCACCTCGCCGCCCGCTATGACCGGCAGCAGGCTGGCGAAGTGCGCAAAGGCCAAAAGCGGCGCAAGCGCCAAGAGCCAAGCGGCGTTCGCCCCAAGGACGCGAACGAGAAAGGGAGCGAGAACTGCGCCGAGAAGTGGCAGACACAAGGCCGCAAATGTCAAAGCCGTGACACCGGCCATGTGCCCTCCTCTGCTGGCAGTGCTTCGTGGAGCCGGCGAAAGCCGGAAGTCCGTCAGGTTTACGAGAACAGGAGCGCGGTCACAAGTCTTGTTCGACCGGGAGCAACCGGCAGCGGCAGGATACTCACAGGGAACGGATCATCTCGGGTCGGTCAGCCCCTTGCAGTATCTTCGAAGCGTCTATTGAAGCGATAGTCACAGACTCTGTCCAGGGCGCCTCAAACCTCCGGGGCGATCGGTTTATCGACGAAATATCAACGGCATCGCCGTTTTCGCCGGAACGGGATGACGCTTTGACGAGCTCGGCATCCCTTGATCCATGCGACCTTTCGCACCACATTGCTGTCGAAAATCAAAGCTGCCCCCCGGCGCGAAAGGAACAAGCCATGGCCGATACGACAATCGCCAAAGTTCACAAGACCGACGCGGAGTGGAAGGAACAGCTGACTCCCGAGCAATACCGGATCACCCGCCAGCATGGCACCGAGCGTGCCTTTACCGGCCCCTATTGGGATTCGTTCGAAACCGGGCTCTATCGTTGCGTCGGCTGCAATGCACCGCTGTTCCGCTCAGACACGAAGTTTGATGCCGGTTGCGGATGGCCGAGCTATTTCGAAGCTGTCTCACCCGACGCGGTGACCGAACTCCGCGATACGACCTACGGCATGGTCCGCACGGAGATCCGCTGCGGCACTTGCGATGCCCATCTGGGGCATGTCTTCCCCGATGGTCCGCCGCCGACCGGCCTGCGCTACTGCATCAACGGCCACGCGATGGTGTTCGAGCCGGAGAAATAAAAGCTCGCGTCCGAGCTGCTTAGAAGCGTTCGACGACCGCCTGGACGCTTTCATCCAGCGACAAGCGGGACGTATCCAATATCGCGCATTTCTTTGCCACGGCCTCGCGGCGGAGGAAGGATGCCCAGATCATCATTTCGGTGTTGGCAAGCTCTGGCTGCCGGCGTTCGACCGCCAGGCGATGCGTTCGTGTTTCGTCATCGCAGTCGGCCAGCAGCGGCAAATAGGCAATGCCTGTTGCTGTTGCCGCTTCTTCTAGAAATGCAAGGCGCATCTGGCCTTCGAGCAACTGATTTCGGCCGGAGTGCTGTGCCTCCGCGAGGCTCTCAAACCACTTGAAGGTCATGGCCCGCTGCCATCCGGCTGGCGAGCCGTAGTCCGCCGCCATCCGCGAGAGCGGGGGAACGCCGATGTCATCGAAATGGTAGACGTCGATTTCACCAGCGAACCGAGCGGCGATCGCCTTGGAAATCGCCGTCTTGCCCGATCCGGAAGCGCCAGTGAGAACGATGAGGCTCACTTCGTGACCCTAAGCTCCATGCAAGTCAGATCGAGCCAGCGGCCGAACTTCGTGCCGACCTCCGAGAAGGTGCCGGCAACGCGGAAACCAAGCTTTTCGTGCAGTTTGATGGACGCAGCGTTTGCCGCCTCGATGCCGGCGATCATCACGTGGATGTTGGCCTCGGCCGCACGCTCGATCAGCGCCCGCATCAGCAATTCGCCGATCCCCGCGCCGCGGCAATCCTTGTCGACATAGACTGAGTGTTCGACCGTGTGGCGGTAGCCGTCGAAGGCTCGCCAGTTACCATAGGAGGCATAGCCTGTGACCTTGCCATCCTTCTCCGCAACGATGACCGGGAAGCCCTTTGCCTTGCGGGCCTTGAACCACTCGATGCGGTTGTCGAGATCAACCAGCGTTTCGTTCCAGATGGCGGTCGTATGCTCGACAGCGTGATTATAAATATCGCGGATTGCCGGGAGGTCGGCTTCGGTGGCATCGCGCACGAGAACGGCGTGGTTCATATCAAGTCCAATTTCAGTTCGGTTCCGGCAAGCGGCATACGCCCGGCATTCAGCGTTGTAAACCAACGAAATGACGGGACGAAAGCGATCATTCGCGATAGCAGAGAATTGATCGAAATGGACACGCAGGCCGGCTGATCAGACCCCGGAGCCTGCCATGCTGAAGCAGGTGAGCACCGCCGAGTAGTGCACGGCCGCCGCGGCGACCACGAAGCCGTGCCAGATGGCGTTCTGGAAGCGCAGCTTCTCCCAGACGTGGAAGATGACACCGAGGGAATAGATGATCCCGCCGATGAGGATCAGGAGCATCGATACAAAGGGGATGCGCTCCGCCACCGGCCCGGCCACGAAGATGCCGCTCCACCCCATGCCGAGGTAGAGAAGGATGGCAACCTTGTCGAAGCGGCCTGGAAGGGCGCACTTCAGGAAGATGCCGAGCCCCGCGATCGCCCAGATGCCGATGAGCATCCCGAACAGCAGCGGACTGTCGGCGCCACGCTCCAGGAAGGGTGTGTAGGTGGCGGCGATCAGGATGAAAATCGAGGAATGATCGAGCCGGCGAAGGAACCACTTCGTCCGCGAAACCGGCCAGGCGTTATAGGAGAAGGAGATGCCGATCGTCAGCACGAGGCCTACGCTGTAGATCCATGCCGCCGCGAGTTCGCCATTGGAACTCCAGAGAGTGGCGTAAAAGATCAGAACGGTCGCGCCGATGAGCGCGAAAGCAAGCCCAATGCCATGGACGACCCCATCGGCGATCAGCTCATATTTGTCGTAAGCCCAGCGGATGCCGTTGAACTCTGTCATGCCGGGAAACCCCTCACCTTTCCAACCGATCGTCGCACCGAAACGGTGTGCAGGCAACACAACAGCGATGGCACGCCGTTACATCTTCGTGAGCCTTGGACGCTCTGGCTTCGGCGTGGAGATACACAGGTGGAAGGCAGAAGGGTAGCCTGAAAATGGGCCACCCTTGATGACATGCCACCTTAATGACTTAGAGCCTTTCAGCTCATGCAGTCTTCGCAGAGCGGGGCATAGGGTACGGCGCCGAGACGCTTCTTCGAAATCGGCTCGCCGCAGCGGACGCAGGTGCCATACGTGCCTTTCGTGATCCGATCGAGGGCTGCGTCGATGGCGCGCAGCTCTTCCTGGCCGGCCTGGCCAAGCCCCTCCAGCACTTCGTCGTTCTCGCTCTCGATCGCGCGGTCGTCGCTGTCCTGCTCCTTGGTGCGCCCGAGATCAACGTCGATGCGACTCAGCCGCGATAGAAGCTCGCGCTGGCGGTTGCGTAGGATCTGCTCGTAGGTCTGCGTGTCGGTCATGGATATTCCTCCATCGGTCTTTTGCCGTTGTTTTCTTCTCAGCGCTGCCTATCGACCAGCACCGAGCATTTGGCATGCCTGACGACGCGGTCGGCGGTGGCACCGATGAAGTAGTTGCTGAAGTCGGGAATGTGCGAGGCGACGATGATCAGATCCGCATCATGCGCTTCGGCGGCAGCGAGGATACTGTGGGCGGGGCGGCCGTGACCGATCTCGATCATTGCCGGTATGCCGCTCGTGCGGATCAGCATGCCGAGTTTCTGTTCGGCATCGTCGATCGCGTTTTGCCGCAGCTCGGGCGGCAGATCGATCGCGACATAGGTGGGAACGTCCTCGACAACGTTGAGCAAAATGATCTCGCCACCTTTTTCAAGGAGCGTGGATGCCTTGCGGAGCGCCTTTTCGCCCCTGTCCAACCCGCCTATTTCTATCGGAACGATGATTCTCTTGTACATTCAGGCCCTCCAGCGCTGCCGTTTCTTCCGGCCACATCCTCTCAAGAGATAAATAAGGCGCTTTGATCAAGATCAAGATCAGGATGGATTCTTGTCAACAAGCATCGAACGCTGAATCGTCAAAATCGGATCTTCTGTGAACAATCAGAATGCGCCATATAGGGATCAAGTACAGCGACCAAGGGAACCTCTGAGGCACATGAACCGGCGCAAATTCCTTGGTATTGCTACGGGCGGCGCTTTCGCCGCTACCGCCGGTATGCCTCCCCCATCCAAGGCAGGAGATACACCCATGACCACTGAAACGTCCTACGCCCTGACGCGTCCTGCCTATGTCGATCAGTCGCATCTCGTCGTCACCGACCTGCCGCTGGTTTCCAATTTCTATCAATCGATGCTTGGCCTTAATGTCATCGAGAAAAGCGCGAGCGGCGAAATCCTCGGTGTCGACGGCACGCCGCTTCTGACGCTGACGACAGGCAAGGATGTGCGTGTCGCACCGCGCAACGCAGCCGGCCTTTTCCATACGGCCTTCCTGATGCCCAGCCGCACCGAGCTCGCCCGCTGGCTGCGCCACGCGGCGCACAACAATGTCGTCCTGGACGGCGCATCCGATCACCTCGTCAGCGAGGCCATCTATCTCTCCGATCCGGAAGGCAACGGCATCGAGATTTATGCCGACCGTTCCCACGACCAATGGAAATTCCAGCCGGACGGTCAGGTGGAAATGGCGACGCTTCGCCTTGATCTGCAACCGCTCTACAACAGCGCACCCAACGATGCCTGGAACGGAATGGCCGACGGAACGGCAATCGGCCACATCCACCTGCAGGTCGGCAACATTCCGGAAGCAGACACCTTCTACCGCGATATTCTTGGCCTGAAGCTGATGGCGCGCTATCCCGGCGCCAGCTTCTTTGCGACCGGCGACTACCATCACCATGTCGCCGCCAACATCTGGAACAGCCGCGGCGCCGGCACCCGCGCCGAGGGCATGACGGGCCTTTCCGACTACACGCTACGCTTCAACGACAAGGAAGCGCTCAAAAAAGCTGTCACCAAGCTCGACGAACTGGAGATCAAGAGTGAAACGCGCAATGGCGGTGTCTTCCTGCATGATCCCTGGGGCATCGGCCTGACCCTGTCTGCCTGACCTTAGGAACCTGAAGGGGTTCCGCGCGTTTCCGTCGCGAAGCAACTGGGCTTCCGGGGATCGTCTATCGATGGGAATTGCCAACGGCATCCGCAAGCAGGCCAGCAAAATGACAGTGGGCACGACTCCCGTCAGCGCCTGGGCAGAAAAACTGACCCAGGACACGGAGGAGATGCCACAAGCGCCGATGCGTCGCCTGGAGAAGGACGGGCTTGATGTCAGCATGGCCTGGGCCATCATCGGTATCTTTGGAGTGCTTGCACTATCGGCCATCTACATGATGTCGTTGATCCTCATTCCGGTGACGCTCGCCGTCGTCGTCGGCATGATCCTTGGGCTGCTGGCGGAAAAGCTCAGCAAGCTCGGCGTGCCGCGCATCACCAATGCGGTCATCCTGTCTACTGCGGTTGCGCTTGTGATCGCGCTTCTCGCCAATTCGCTTGCCGGACCGGTGACAAGGCTCGTCAACGAGGGCCCGGCCTTCGTCGAGAAGACCTTCAACCGCCTCATGCCCTATCTCGAGCGCATCAAGTGGCTGCACATTACGCCGGAGACTTTCCAGACCGGGCCAATGTCGAGTGAGAAGCTTCTGGAGAACACTGGCAACGTCGTGCATCTCGTCAGCACCAACCTCACCCCTGCCCTCGTGCAGGCGTTGATCTTCTTCGCCGCGTTGCTGCTTTTCCTTGCCGGACGGGTGACGTTGCGCAAATCCATCATTATGGTGTTCCGGTCGCGCTCGCAGCGGCTTGCCGCCATCCGCGTGATCAACGGCGTGGAACAGGTTCTCGGATTTTATTTTGCGACGGCGTCGCTGATCTACGTCTGCCTTGGCCTCGTGATGATGGTGATCGCCTATGTAGGGGGCCTGTCGGCGCCGGTGCTCTGGGGCTTTTTCGCGTTCCTGTCGAGCTTCATCCCCTATCTCGGCATTACGATGATGACGCTGGCGGTCGCCATCGCGGGGATCATCACGCATGACGGCATCGTGGTGGGCCTTATGCCAGCGGCGGCATTCTTCATCGTCCACCTCGTCATGGAAAACCTGATCTTCCCGGCGGTCATGGGAAAGCGCCTGGAAATCAATCCCTTCGTGGTGTTTCTGGCGATCTTGTTCTGGACTTGGATGTGGGGCGCAGTTGGTGCTATGCTGGCACTACCACTATCGCTGATTGTCATGACCATCGTCGATGAACTTTTCATCGAAGAGAGACTGCAACCGCAATTGCCGAAATAATTGAGGTAAGAAGCGTCAGATGGCAGAAATCGATCTTGCAGATTCCAGCCAGAACCGGCTGAAGAGCGGCACCTCCCCTTGGAGCCACGCAGGAACAAAGCCCAATTACCAGCCACTTCAGGACAATCTCAAAGTCGACGCCATGGTGATCGGCGGCGGGATTACCGGCGCGCTGATGGGCCAGCACCTCGCGGAACGAGGTCTTTCCGTGGTCATCGTCGATCGCGAGACGCCGGGTCTCGGCAGCACGGCAGTGAGCACCGCCATGCTGCAGTGGGAGATAGACCGAACGCTGAGCGAACTCGAGCGTTTCCATGGCTTCGAACGCGCCGCCGGCATCTACAGGCGGAGCGCAGCCTCGGTCGCCGGTCTCTCCAAGCTGATCGTCGCCCACCGGATCGCCTGCAACCTGCTTCCCCGGCAATCGCTGTTCCTCGCCAATAACCAGGAGGGCGCGGGCGATCTTCGCAGGGAGGTCGAGCTGCGTCGTCGTGCCGGACTGCCAAGCCGGTATCTGGAACATTGCGATCTCTTTACCGAGTTCGAAATCGACCGCGATGGGGGCATCCTGTCGCGCGGCTCGGCGGAGGCCGATCCGCTGCTCCTGACCTGGGCCCTGCTGGACATTGCCGTGAAGCAAGGCGCGCGCCTGGTCAGCGCCTCGGTCACCAAGCTACATAGCGAAGGCGGGCGGGTCAGCTCCGAAACAGACGGTGCGTTCGTCATCGAGGCGAAAACGGCGGTGCTCGCCACCGGCTACGCCATGCCGGGCATCGATATGCCGAAACAGCACCGGATGACATCGAGCTGGGCGCTGGCGACGATACCGCAGGATCCGGCAGCGCTCTGGCGCGATCAGGTGCTGATCTGGGAAGACAGCCACCCCTATCTCTACATGCGCACGACGCCTGATGGGCGGATCATCGCTGGCGGCGAGGATGACGACACCGTCGACCCCGCGGCCCGCGACGCCAAGCTGGCCGAAAAGATCATGACGATCCGGGAGAAGATGAAGCGGCTCTGGTCCAGCGCCGACACCCGCGTCGCGACGGCATGGTGCGGCACGTTCGGGGCGACGTCGGACGGGCTACCGCTGATCGGTCCGGTTCCCTCGATGCCACAAGTCTATGCCGCCTATGGCTATGGCGGCAACGGCATCACCTTCTCCTATCTTGCGACACAGGTTATCGGCGCACTGATCGGCGGAGGGTACCGCGACTGGTTTGATGATTTCGCGCTGGATCGCGACGCGCCCGACGTGCCTCGACCCTCGAACGTGAGTGAGGAAACGCTACAGAGCGCCCTTGGCTAGCTCACTGCGTCGTCCGGTCGTCGCCGGTGTCCTCGACATCCTGCAGCCGGACGAATTCGACACCCTTGGCCATGAGATCGACGATCGCCTTGGCGACGCCCTCGCCGGCGGCGTGGGTCGGCTGGTTGATGTGGGAGATCACGACGTCGCCGTCTTTGGCCGATGCAATGCGCTTTTCCGTGACAACGGCGCCGAGCAGCGAGCCGCCGTCTCCATTCACCGAGTAACCGGCGATGCGGTACCCCATGTCGCGAATCTGGGCGATGGCGGAGAGGTCGTATTTGGCGGTCGAGCCGCGGAACCAGTGCGGCGGGGCAATACCGGCTGCGAGCATCGCATCGGCACCGCCCTGCACTTCCTGCCGCACGGCCTCGGGCGAGCCCGCGGACGCGATGCCATAGATCGAGACCGGCTTGTCGACGGCTGGAACGTGATTCTGACCGTGGTTCTCGAGTTCGAACAGATCGGGATTCTCAAGGAAGACCTGCAGCGCCTGCGGATTGTGCTTCAGCCAGCGCGCAGTGACGAAAATGGTCGCGGGAATGCGCTCCTGGACCAGCACCGAGAGGATGCGGTCGTCGGCCTGACCCATGCAAGCGTCAAAGGTCAGCGCCACCCGCGCGTGACCCTTGATGCCCGACCGGGCAATGCGCAGATGCGGCTCAACCAGCTTCGGCCCTGCTGCCATCTTGGGGGCCTGCACGACCTTCGAGGGCGCGGTGACGACCGGCGCTTCCTCCGGCGGAGGAGCGGCAGCGGACACAATCGAGGCGGATGCGATCAGCAACGCCGAAACGAGAAGAATACGATTCATGCCAAAGAGAAGCCGTTCGTGGTTCAAGCGCTGCATAATGCACATCGCGGTCAGGCGCCATGTGGTTTGATGCCGCCTGCGGTCGCTGCTGCGATTCGCCGCCGGCTTCAGCGGCAATTCTGATGCCTGAGGACTAAGGCTTCAGAAAGGCAACTCACGGCGCGCGCCGCGATCAATCATAGAGGTAATATTTTTCCCACTTCTCGCGCGGGACCTTTTCGCCAATCTTGTATTGCAGATCGCGGACATTGATGTGCTGCGGGCCGGTGATGCAGGTGTAGGAGAGATGATACCAGTCGCCCTTGCTGCGGAAGACCGCGCCTGGCGCCTCCAGCCTGTCGTCGCTCGGAACGGGATCCTTGAACGTGTAGGCGATGACCTTGTCGGGCTTGTAGCCGGTCTCGTCCTTGTTGATTCGGCTCATCGCCTCCGTGTCACAGCTCTGTTCGAGGCGGGTCGCGGGATCGAGCTTTTCGAGTTGCTTCTTGATGGCGGGATCGACTGCGAAGGCTGGAAAAGCAAGGCTAAATGCGGACAGAAGCAACACGAGACGTTTTGGCATTACGGTGGGATTCCTTTGCATTCTCATTCCGGAATCGCCTGTGGAGAACCGTGGTTTTGACGGTCGTACGAGGGGCGAATTCCGGGTGGCATAGCGGACTTTCTTAAACAATGTGGTGACATCAAGGCAACGTGAGCATTCCTTCGCTTTTGCCACAGGTCCGTCTTGGGCGCTTGATCCCAGGCATCCGCCTCTCTATCTCTTGCCCACCTGACATCACGTTTCCGGAGCTTTCCTTGACCGTCTTCAAGAACCTGCCGAACCCACCCGTCGCCACCAAGAAGCCGATCTCCGATACGCGCCACGGCATCACCCGCACCGACGACTATGCCTGGCTGCGCGCCGACAACTGGCAGGCGATGTTCAAGGATCCCGCGATCCTCGATCCCGCGATCCGCCAACATCTGGAAGCCGAAAACGTCTACATGAACGCGGCCATGGAAGACACAAAGGTGCTGCAGAAGACGCTGTTTTCGGAGATGCGCGGCCGCATCAAGGAAGACGACAGCTCCGTGCCGATGAAGGACGGCGACTACGCCTACGGTACCTTCTTCGTGACCGGCGGCGAACAGCCTCGCTATTTCCGGATTCCGCGTAACGGCGCCGTCAAGGACGAGGCTATCCGCACCGTTCTGCTCGACGGCGACAAGGAGGCCGCGGGCAAGGCCTATTTCAGGCTCGCCGGCCTCGATCACTCGACCGACCACAGCCGCGGCATCTGGGGTTACGACGACAAGGGTTCTGAGTTCTATACGCTGCGCGTGCGTGACCTTGCGACTGGCGAGGACCTGGCCGACGTGATCGGGAACACCGGCGGCGGCGGCGTCTGGGCGCCCGATGGCAAGAGCTTCTTCTATTCTGCGCTCGATGAGAACCACCGCCCGTCGAAGGTGTTTCACCACATTATTGGCACGCCTCAATCTGAAGACCGGCTGGTTTATGAGGAAAAGGATGCGGGCTTTTTCATGGGCGTCGGCGGTTCGCTGCTCGACGACTTCATCTACATCGACATCCACGATCACGAGACCTCGGAATACCGCCTGCTGTCCACCAAGGACCTGACGGCCGAGCCGAAGCTGGTCGCCGAGCGCGAGGAAGGCATCGAATATTCGATGACGGAAGGCGGCGACGTCTTCTACATCCTGACCAATGACGGCGACGCCAAGGATTTCAAGATCATGGAAGCGCCGGTTGAAAACCCGGGCAAGGCGAACTGGCGCGAGGTCGTGCCGCACAAGCCGGGAACCTTGATCATCAGCCACATGGCCTATGCCCGCCACCTGCTCTGGCTGGAGCGCAAGGATGGCCTGCCGCAGATAATCATCCGTGACCGTCGCACCGGCGAGGAACACGCGATCGCCTTTGCCGAAGAGGCCTATTCGCTCGGGCTGCAGGGGGCCGCGGAATACGACACCGACGTCATCCGCTTCTCCTATTCCTCGATGACGACGCCGTCGCAGCTATACGACTACAACATGGTGACGCGCGAGCGCACGCTGTTGAAGACCCAGGAGGTGCCCTCGGGCCACAATCCGGACGATTACGTCACCCGCCGCGTGTTCGCGCCCGCCTTGGATGGCGAACAGGTGCCCGTCACCCTGCTCTATCGCAAGGACACGCCGCTCGACGGTTCGGCACCCTGCCTGCTCTACGGCTACGGCGCCTACGGCATCACCATTCCGGCCGGCTTCAACACCAACTGCCTGTCGCTCGCCGATCGCGGCTTCGTCTATGCCATCGCCCATATCCGCGGCGGCAAGGACAAGGGCTTTGCCTGGTACGAAGACGGCAAGATGGAAAAGAAGACCAACACCTTCAAGGACTTCATTGCCGCCGCTGACTATCTGAATCAGGAGAAGTTCACCTCCTATGCCAACATCATCGCCGAGGGCGGCTCGGCCGGTGGCATGCTGATGGGCGCCGTTGCCAACATGGCGCCGGAAAAGTTCGCCGGCCTGATCGCCGCCGTTCCCTTCGTCGACGTGCTGAACACCATGCTCGACGACACGCTACCGCTGACCCCGCCGGAATGGCCGGAATGGGGCAACCCGATCGAGAGCAAGGAAGACTACGAGCAGATCGCCGCCTATTCGCCCTACGACAATGTCGGCGCCAAGGCCTATCCGCCGATCCTGGCGCTCGGCGGCCTCACCGATCCGCGCGTCACCTATTGGGAGCCGGCAAAGTGGGCGGCGCGGCTGCGCGAAAAGACCACCGGCTCGGCACCGATCCTGTTGAAGACCAACATGGATGCCGGCCATGGCGGCGCTTCGGGGCGCTTCCAGCGCCTCGAGGAGATCGCCTTCGAATATGCTTTCGCGATCAAGGTCGCGGGCAAGATATAATCGGCTGGAGGAGCCCGTGACGGTCTATGTGGCGCTCCTGAGGGCGATCAATGTCGGCGGCACGGGCAAGCTGCCCATGGCGGAGCTGAAGGCGGTCTGCGAAGAGCTCGGCTTCAGCGACGTGAGGACCTACATCCAGAGCGGCAACGTGCTGTTTCGCGCCGATGCAGCAGAGGTCGAGGTCGAGCAGAAGCTGGACGACGCGCTGGGAAAGCTGCTCGGCAAGAAGCCCGGCGTGATGCTGCGCAGCCGCAAGGAGTTGGAAGCGATTGCCGCCAACGCGCCCTTCCCAGATGCCAAGCCCAACTATCTCCTGGTAAGCTTCCTACCGGAAGCGGCGCCTGATGATGCGCTGGACAAGATGGTGGCCCCCGATGGCGAAGAGGCCGTTCTCGCCGGGCGCGAAATCTATGTCCACTTCCCTGTTGGCTCCGGCAAATCGAAGCTCAAGCTGCCGGCCTTGAAACCAGGAACGGCGCGCAATCTCAATACCGTGCGCAAGCTCGCCGAGATGGCGGCTGCCATGGAAGACGACCGCTAGGCCGGATCACTGGCGAACGATCTGCGGCTGAAACAGCAGCTTCACGAAGCTGCGCAGCACGAGAACCTGGTCGGCGAGCCCCTGCGGTTCCTTCAAGGCCTTCGACAGGACGATGCCGCCCTCGAGCACCGTCGAAACCATGTCGGCCAGTTGGTCGATCTCGATCGGTTCGCGCGGCGTGTAGACTACCATGATCTCCTCGAACATGCCGCGGAACCGCCGTCGCCAGGCGAGCACCGCCTGCTTGTTGGTTTCCTGGATGTCGCGGTCGAACAGGCGTTCATAGTAGCAGACCGTGGCCACGAGGCAGCCCGGATGGCCGTTCGGCAGGTCGGACAGCAGTTCGGCAAGCAGCTTCAGACCGAGCATGAAGGATTGCAGCGGATCTTCGGTCAGCTCGCGGGCGCGGGTGAATATCTCGTCGTAGATTCGTTCGTCGTTTTCGATGTACCGCTCGAGCAGCGCCTTGGCGAGCGCGTTCTTGTCCCGGAAGTGGTAGAAGAAGCCGCTCTTGGTGATGCCGGTCTCGGCGATCAGCTCTTCGATCGAGGTGCCGCCGAAGCCCTTCTGCAGGACGGCAGTTTCGGCCACATCCAGGATGCGGGTTCTGGTCTCCTGGCCCTTGCGCATCAAATTCCCTGTACCGCCGGTACGGTTTTTGCCCGCCAGCTCTGGTCTATATGGAGGCCTTTTGTCATCCGCCCCGCGGAAGCGGCTGAAATCAAAGGCAAACATCATGCGATGCCCAACTATACCGCAAGTCGTCTAGTTTCGCAGCCCGGAAGCGGAGAACTTGTTCGTGAGAATTGCTTGCACATAGAGGGATTGTCATGGCCAAGTACAGACACAGTCTGCCGCAACTCAAGGGCGGCGCATTCGTCACCGACGGCGGCATGGAAACGACCTTCATCTTTCATGACGGGCTGCAGCTGCCGCACTTCGCATCCTTCGTGATGATGGCTTCAGAAGAAGGCCGCGACCGGCTGCGCGCCTACTATCGCCGTTACCTCGACATCGCCCGCAAGCATGGCGCCGGCTTCATTCTCGACAGCCCGACATGGAGGGCGAGCCCCGATTGGGCGGAAAAGCTGGGTTACACGCCGGAGGCGCTGCATGACGCAAACGTTCAAAGCATTGCCCTGCTTGCGGGATTGCGCGAGCGGCACGAGGAGCCGGGGCGGCCGATCGTGCTCAGCGGCGCGATGGGGCCACGCGGCGATGGGTACAAGGCCGGCCGGATGAACGCGGCCGAAGCCGAGGATTATCACAGCGTCCAGATCGGCAGCTTTGCCGAGAGCGATGCGGACATGATCTCCGCCGTCACGCTGAACAACATCGACGAGGCAATCGGTATCGCCCGGGCGGCCTCGGCCCGGGATATGCCCTGCGTTATCTCCTTCACGGTCGAGACCGACGGCAAGCTGGTGACCGGGCGCAGCATGCAGGAGGTAATCGAGACGACGGATGCGGCGACGGGCGGTTCGGTGGCCTATTACATGATCAATTGCGCGCATCCGACGCATTTTGCCGAGGCGCTGGATCATCGCGCGGGATGGACAAAACGCATTCATGGGCTGCGGGCAAATGCCTCGCGCATGAGCCATGCCGAACTGGACGACAGCGAAACGCTGGATGCCGGCGATCCGGTCGATCTCGGGCAGCGGTACAGGGAGCTGATGCAGAGAATGCCGCAAATCAGGATCGTCGGCGGCTGCTGCGGCACCGATCACCGGCATGTTGCCGCGATCTGCGAGGCTTGCCTGCCGGCGCTTCCGAGTGCCGCGTGACGGTCAGTTCTCTGCCGCGTCGCGGTCAGTGTTCTGCGGTGTGCGCAGCCTTGCCGGCGTTATGACCGCTGATGTCGGCGCCGGCGCTGCGCGAAAAGCGCAGGTTCCAGAAGGTCGCCGTGATCGAGATCGCGGTGACGAAAAGGAAGGCGGCGGAGAAATCGTGGAGCTCCGGCGTCTCGCTGCCGTTGACCGTCATCGACGTGTGGAGCGCCAGCGCGCCGACGCAGATGCCGAGCGACAGCATCAGCTGCTGGAACGTCGTGTAGAAGCTGGTGGCCGAGCTCATGCGATCGCGGTCGATCTCATCGTAGGCCACCGTGTTGTAGGCCGTGAACTGGAACGACATGAAGAAGCCGCACATGACGAGGATCGCAAAGATCAGCCCCAGCGGCCAGTCGGGCCGGAAGGCGGCGCAGAGGGCATAGCCGCAGGTGGCAATGATGCCGTTCGCGACCAGGCTGCTGCGGAAGCCGAAACGGCGCAGTACGCTGGGTGCGACGGCCTTCATCGCCATCGAGCCGAGGGCCGCTGCGGTGACGAGCTGGCCGGCCTTGGCCGCCGACAGTCCGAAACCGAGCTGGAAATAGAGCGGCAGCAGGAAGGGCTGCGCGCCCTGCGTGATACGGGTCAGCGAACCGGCAATGACCGACGTGCCGAAGCTCGACACCTTCATCAGCGAAAAGTCCATGATCGGCGCCGGGTGGCGGCGGGCATGCTTGAGATAGGCTACGCCGAAGAGCAGACCGACCGCGATGAGGAACAGCGAGAACGCACCCTCGCCCGGACGGCTCGAGCTTTCAAAACCGAACAACAGCGAGCCGAGCGCAATACCGGAGAGAATGAAACCAACCGTATCGAACGGGCGCTTCGCCTCGCCCTTGAAGTCCTCGATGAAGATCGAGACCAGGGTGAAGCCGATGATGCCGATCGGCACGTTGATGTAGAAGATCCAGCGCCAGTCGAGATAGGTGACGATCAGGCCGCCAACCGGAGGGCCGAGGATCGGGCCGATCAGCGCCGGCACCAGCAGCCACGACATGGCGTTGACCATGTCCTTGCGGGAGACGCTGCGGAGCAGCACGAGGCGCCCGACCGGCAGCATCATCGCGCCGCCAAGGCCCTGCAGCAGTCGCGCCAGCACGAGACAGAGGAGATTGGGCGACAGCGCGCAGAAGATGGAGCCTGTCACGAAGACGGCGATCGCCGAGCGGAAAACGGTGCGCGAGCCGAAGCGATCGGCAATCAGGCCGCTTGCCGGAATGAAAATCGCCAGGCTGAGAAGGTAGGAAGTCAGCGCGATGCTCATCGACGGGGCGCTGACGCCGAAATCGCGTGCCATGGTCGGCAGCGCCGTCGCCAGAACGGTGGCGTCGAGCTGCTCCATAAACATGGCGCTCGCCACGATCATCGCTATCACGCGGAAATTAGGCTTGGCGCGCCCGACGGCAGCCGCCTGATAGATCTGATCCGACATCGTCAGGGATCACTCGCAATGGCGTGGCCGGCGCGGAAGCGATGGCCGCGGTATGGTATGGCGTGATGCCAAAAGGGGATTAAAGATCCTTGTATACGCCCGCAAATGTGGCGTCGTTATGCTTATATGGAAAGGCAGCCGTGCCATCCGGGAATGGCTGGGCTACGGAAGCGCCACACGACCAGCCGCAAGCTCGGAGCAAGGGCTCCCGGCTTGCGTCATGCGCGCCGGAGCCCTACCTAAAGCATATGACCCTTGCTCAGAATGCATCCCCTTCGCGGCCCTTCGCCTTCGACAACAGCTATGCGCGGTTGCCACAGCAATTCTTTACGCGCCAGGCGCCCTCGCAGGCCGCCGAGCCGTGGCTGATCAAGCTGAACGAACCGCTTGCGGAAGAACTCGGCCTCGATGTCGAGGCGCTGAAGCGCGACGGCGCGGCGATCTTTTCGGGCAACCTCGTGCCTGAAGGCGCCGATCCGCTGGCGATGGCCTATGCGGGGCACCAGTTCGGCTCCTTCGTGCCATTGCTCGGCGACGGGCGGGCGATCCTGCTTGGCGAGGTGATCGACCGAAACGGCCAGCGCTGGGACATCCAGCTGAAGGGTGCGGGCCAGACCGCCTATTCCCGCCGCGGCGATGGCCGTGCCGCGCTCGGCCCGGTGCTTCGGGAATATATCGTCAGCGAAGCGATGTATGCGCTCGGCGTCCCGGCAACCCGCGCGCTGGCCGCCGTTTCGACCGGGCAGCCCGTTTATCGCGAGAACATTCTGCCAGGTGCAGTGTTTACCCGTGTTGCCGCAAGCCACATTCGCGTCGGCACGTTCCAGTTCTTCACCGCGCGGGGCGATACCGACGGCGTTCGGGCGCTGGCCGATTATGTGATCGACCGGCACTATCCGGAACTCAAGGACAGGGACAATCCCTACCTCGCGCTCTACGAGACCGTCTGCGAGCGGCAGGCGGCCTTGATCGCCAGGTGGCTGCATATCGGCTTCATCCACGGCGTCATGAATACCGACAACATGACCATTTCGGGCGAGACGATCGATTTCGGCCCCTGCGCCTTCATGGACGAATACCATCCCGGCACGGTCTTTTCCTCGATCGACCAGGGCGGCCGCTATGCCTATGCCAATCAGCCCGGCATCGGCCAATGGAACCTGGCACGGCTTGGCGAAACCCTGTTGCCGCTCTTTGATGCGGATGCGGAAAAGGCCGTCGAGCTCGCCAACAGCGTGATCCAGCAATATGGCGAACGCTTCCAGATCCACTGGCTGCGCGGCATGCGCGAGAAGATCGGCCTATCGACCGTCGAAGACGGCGATCTGGACCTTATTCAATCGCTGCTTGCCGCGATGCAGGCAAGCCAGGCCGACCTTACCCTCGCCTTCCGCCGCCTTTCCGACGCCGTCGGTCCAGGAGACGGCGAGGCACTGTTCCTCTCGGCTTTCCGGGAACCGGATGGGGCGCGCGAATGGCTTGCCCGCTGGCGCGACCGCCTGACCCGTGACGAGGGCCGGACCGAGGCCGAGCGCAGGGCGGCCATGCGCTCTGTCAATCCCGCCTTCATTCCGCGCAACCACCGCATCGAGCAGGCGATCAACGCCGCCGTCGAGGATGCCGACTTTTCGCTGTTCGAGGCGTTGCTTGCCGTTCTCGCCAAGCCGTATGACGACCAACCGGACTTTGCGGCCTACATGGAGCCGCCGAAGCCGGAAGAACGTGTGCTGCAGACCTTCTGCGGCACGTGATCGGATGCAAACCTATCCCCTCTGACACCTATGGTCGCAGTTGACGCCCATTGCGACCGCTCTATCTCGCTGATTAGAAGGCATTTTTCGCGCCTGACCGCACCCGGCTAACCTCAGCGGGAGTTCCCCGTAATGGTAGTAATCGTCATTACCTCCGTTCTTTTCATGCTCCTCGGCCTTGCCCTGGTCGGCGGCGGGCTTTGGCTCATCATCCTTGGCGGCAGCTTCTTTTACCTCTTCGCCGGTGCGATGTTTCTCATCACCGCCGTCCTGCTTCTGCTGCGTCGTGCAGCCGCCCTGTGGGTCCACGCGGCTCTGATCATCGTTGCGCTTGTCTGGGCGATCTGGGAGGTCGGTTTCGATTGGTGGCAACTCGGTCCGCGCGGCGGTCTGATCATCCTGCTCGGACCGTGGCTGCTGACGCCCTGGATCCGTCGGCCCCTCGGCTTCCAGAGTCCGACCGGGACGTCCTACGGGGCCAGCCACTGGCCACTTACCATTCCGGTGCTGATCGCCATCGCCGTTGCGAGCTTCTCGATGACGACGGACCCGCATGACCTGCACGGCAACCTGCCGACCGAGGCTTCCGGCACGACGACATTCGGCGGCACCGTTCAGGACGGCGAATGGCACCAGTATGGCCGCACCCCATTCGGCCAGCGCTACTCGCCGCTCGACCAGATCAATGTTAGCAACGTCAAGGATCTCAAGGAGGTCTGGCGTTATCAGACCGGTGACGTGATGCGACCCGATGATGTCGGCGAAACGACCTACCAGGTGACACCTCTCAAAGTGGGCGACACGCTCTACCTCTGCACGCCGCATAACTGGGCGATCGCGCTCGACGCGACGACCGGCAAGGAAAAATGGAAATACGACGCCAATTCCGGCATGAACCCTGACAGGCAGCACCAGACCTGCCGCGGCGTCACCTATTACCACGATACGGCGACGGCCGCCGGCCAGCCCTGCGTCGATCGGGTCTACCTGCCGACCTCGGATGCGCGGCTGATCGCTCTCGATGCGCTCGACGGAAAGGTCTGCACGAGCTTTGCGGATCAGGGTGTGCTGCATCTTGAGCAGGGCATGAAGTACAATCCGGCCGGCTACTACTATTCGACCTCGCCGCCGGTCGCGGTCGCCGGCAAGCTGATCATCGGCGGGGCCGTCAACGACAACTATTCGACGCACGAGCAGTCCGGCGTCATCCGCGCATTCGACATCAATTCAGGTGCTCTGATCTGGAACTGGGACTCCGGCAATCCCGATGTGACAACCCCCCTGCCCCAAGGCCGGACCTATACGACCAACTCTCCGAACAGCTGGTCGGTCTTCAGCGTCGATGACGGGCTCGGCATGGTCTACATCCCGCTCGGCAACCAGGTGCCGGACCAGCTCGGTATGAACAGAAGCGAGAACGTCGAGAAATTCTCCTCCTCGATCGTCGCGCTCGACATCAACACCGGGCAGCTGAAATGGGTTCAACAGTTCGTCCATCACGATCTCTGGGACATGGACGTGCCGGCCCAGCCGGTGCTCTTCGACATGAGGAAGCCCGATGGGACCGTCGTGCCGGCGCTGGTAGGCCCGACCAAGCAGGGCGACATCTACGTGCTTGACCGTCGTACCGGTGAGCCGATCATTCCCTTCAAGGAAATCCCCGCGCCATCAGGTGCCATCCCTGAGGATCATACGTCGCCGATGCAGCCGATCTCCGACCTCACCTTCTCGCCGCCGCCGCTGCAGGAGAACGACATGTGGGGGGTGACTCTGCTCGACCAGCTCGCCTGCCGCATCGATTTCCACCGATTCAAATATGAAGGGCGATATACGCCGCCTTCGCTCGTGGGCTCGATCATCTACCCCGGCAATTTCGGCACCTTCAATTGGGGCAGCGTTGCTGTCGACCCGGAGCGGCAGATCATGTTCGGCATGCCGACCTATCTTGCCTTCACCTCGCGGCTGGTTCCCGCCTCCGACATCCCGCCGAAGGGGCAGGATGAGAAAGGGAGCGAACAGGGCCTCAACCGCAACGACGGCGCACCCTACGGGGTATTCATGGGACCGTTCCTCGGACCGCTCAAGGTCCCCTGCCAGGCGCCGCCATGGGGCTACGTCGCCGGCGTCGATCTCCTCACCGGCAAGATCGCCTACAAGCTGAAGAACGGCACCGTGCACGACATGACGCCGCTGCCGCTGCCGTTCAAGGTCGGCGTACCCGGCATCGGTGGCCCGATGCTAACCAAGGGCGGGGTCGCCTTCCTCGGGGCTGCCGTCGACAACTACCTGCGAGCCTACGATGTCACCAACGGGCAACAACTATGGCAGGCCCGTCTGCCGGCCGGCGGCCAGGCGACGCCGATGACCTATACGACCAGCGACAACAAGCAGTTCGTCGTCATCGTCGCCGGCGGACATGGCTCGGTCGGCACCAAGGCCGGTGACTATGTGATCGGCTACGCCCTGCCCTGACGCCTCGAGACCCATTGGATGGCCGCCACTTGTCCCGGCCATCCGAGCCCGCCGACACAAGCTCCGGGCAGGACTGCCGCGCCATTCTCCGCGCATTGCTCAAAGGAGAATTTTCATGAAGATCGGCAGCAGCATTTCCAGCACCTATGGACTGAGCAACCTCTTCAGCCAATCCGGCCAACGCAACAAGCAACAGACGGGTGATATCGAACTCAGCGTTCGCCAGAGCGGCGCGGCACTGCAGCCAAGCAGCACGCCGACGTCGATCTCCAGCACGATGTGGGCGCTGCAGAGCAGCGGCACCTTGACCATGGACGGCACCGAAGATCCCGCGAAAGCACGCCATGACGCTGTTGTCTCCGAGTTTACCGATCTCGCCGAACAGACTCCGGCGGAGCGGATCCGCGACCAGGTCCTTCAGCGGCTCGGCCTGACCGAGGACGATCTCAAGGCGATGCCGCCAGAACAGCGCGAGGCCATCGAAAAGCAGATTGCCGACGAGCTGAAGCGGCAGCTGACCGGCGACGGCGACAGCAAGGACCAGCCGAGCACCGACACGATCATCGGTGCCTAGATGCGGAGCTGGCGTAGTCGCGCTTTGCCAGCCGGTCGATCCGGCGGACCGTTTCTGACGACCGGAAGGCGGCAGAGCGGGCTCGATGACGGATTGGGGCATTTTTTGCTGTCGGCACTGGAGGGAGGATGATCTAACCGCACAAGCTGGATCCGCATCAATGTCCAGGGAGGGAAGATCGTGATGAAGAAGCAGTTTGCGATCGCGGCAGACGCTGCGCTCCTGCTCGCGAAGAACGCCGCAGAGGTCCCTGACAGCCACGCCTTGGTTGCCCCGACGCTCTTGCGATCCCAGGTATTGGCCCGCCTCTACTCGGCGGTTCGTAATGGCGATCTGGACAAGAGGGAAGCTGACGATCAGCTGGACTATCTTCGCGGCCTGAGAATTCGACTGCTCGGCGACCGCGTGTTGCAGCGGTACGCGTGGAACATCGCCAGCAAACTCGAATGGACGAATACCTATTGTGCCGAATACATCGCCGTCGCGCAGCTCCAGGCGGACGCATTGGTTACTCTGGACCCTGATCTTGCCGCGGCGGCGCAGTCCTTCGTCCGCGTTGCCTCGGTGGAGGATCTGCTCGCAACGATCGCGTGAGTATGGCGATAGGCGACAACAGGGCGGCTGCTTTCGGCGCAAAGCGGTCATGTTGAGTTGCCAAAGGACCAGTGGCGCCACATTTCACGAAACCTGCCTGGCACAACGCTTCAGTTCGGCGATGAAACCTTCACAAACTGACTCAGATCGATGCGACGGAGATTCACGTTTCCGTAGCATTTCTTTGAGAGGAAAGCGCTATCCGACCATATCGGCCACGATCTTTCCGACCTCGGCGAAGACAGGGTTGATCTCGGAGACCGGCGCCTTGGCCTGCGTCAGGTAAGCCGCGACCAGGATCGCACCGTGACCGGGCGGCCAGACGACGGCGATATCGGCAGCGCTGCCGTTGTTTCCGGTGCCCGTCTTGTCGCCGATCTTCCACGTGTCCGGCAGGCCGGCGCGCAGCCGCGCGCCGCCTGTCGTGTTCGCCACCATCCACGCCACCAGCTTGTCACGCGAAGGTTCCGACAGGGCCGAGCCCAGCGTCAGGTTACCGAGTGTGTCGACCATCGCGTCCGGCGTGGTCGTATCCTGCGGGTCGCCGTCCTTGGCTTCGTTGAGCGCCGTTTCCCAGCGGTCGAGCCGCGTCGATCGATCGCCGAGCGTGCGCAGCCATTTGGTCAACTCGGCCGGTCCGCCGAAGCTCTCCAGCAGCAGGTTGCCTGCCGTGTTATCGCTCAGTGTGATCGCCGCCTCGCAGAGTTCGCCGATGCTCATGCCCTCGCCGCCGACGTGCTTTTCCGTTTCCGGCGAATAGGTGACGAGCTCGTCCTGCTCGTAGACGACGCGCCGCTCGAGATTTTCCTGTCCCTTGTCGACACGCGCCAGCACCAACCCCGCAGCCAGGACCTTGAAGGTGCTGCAGAGGGGGAAGCGCTCGGTCTCGCGGTAACCGAAGGAGATGTTGGTCTCCGTGTCGATCGCCGACACGCCGATGCGACCGCCGATCGCCTTTTCGAGCGCGTCCATCCGCCGGTTGATTTCATCGTCGCTGTCTTCCGACCACGCAACGCGCGGCAGGAGCAAGGCAGGTGAAAGCAATGCCGAACCGAGAAGGGTCCGGCGACGGATCGAAAAGCCACGCATGAAAATTCCTCTGCCTCAAATCAACGAACACTTGGCTAGAGACTGATTGTGGCCCCGATGAGTCGCGTCAAGCGGCTGCGGACTGCGTGACCTCGACGGTGACATGCGAGAGGCCGGCAACGGGTCCGAGCTTTGCCTTGTAGAAGGCAGGACTTTCCGCCTGTGGGGTCACCAGAGCGACGATCGCGGCGTGGTGGCCGGGACCGACCTGCCAGACATGGAGATCGGTGATCCGCTCGCCGCCCGTTTCCAGCGCCGAACGGATCTCGTCCTGTAGATCTGCCTCCTGCGGCACGACATCGAGCAGCACGCGGCCGGACGACCGCATCAGGCCCCACGACCACTGGGCGATGATAAGGCCCCCGACGATGCCCATCAGCGGATCAAGCCAGAGCCAACCGTAGAGGCTGCCGAACAGCAGTGCGGCGATGGCAAGTACCGAGGTCAGCGCATCCGCGATGACATGGACGTAGGCGGCGCGCATGTTGTTGTCCGAGGCATGTGCGGAATGTGCATGGTCGCCATGGTGGGCATGATCGCCGTGATGGTGATGCTCGTGATGGTGGGAATGGCCATGGCTGTGGCCATGATGGTCGTCCTTCAGGAGCCAGGCGCTCGCCAGATTGACCAGCAGACCGACGACAGCGACGCCGATCGCCTGGGCGAAACTGATCTGCACGGGATGGGTGATGCGCAGGAAGCTCTCCCAGGCCATCAGGAGCGCAATCAGCATCAGAATGATGGCGCTGGCAAAGCCCGCGAGATCGCCGAGCTTGCCGGTGCCGAAGGTGAAGCGCGGATTGTGCGCCTGACGGCGGGCATAGAGATAGGCAACCGCCGAGATCAGCAGCGCACTCGCGTGGGTCCACATGTGCCAGCCATCGGCGACCAGCGCCATGGAGCCGTAGTAGGTTCCGGCGCCGATCTCGACCACCATCATGACGGCGGTGAGCGCAATGACGAACCAAACGCGCCGGGCGTTGCGGTCGTGGTCGGCACCCAGGAAAACGTGGTCGTGCTCAAGTGTTTGGGTCTGTGCGGCCATCGCACGCTCCTCATGTCGGTTGTCTCAGCGAATGTAGGTTCGCAGAACTTCGGATATTTCCTCGACGGCCTCCATCCGGGCCTTCTCATCGGCGGCATGCAGGACATGCTCGTGAAGGTGGTCGTCCAGCACTTCACCGGTCAGGCCGTTCAGGGCGCCGCGGATCGAGGCAAGCAGCTGCAAGATCTCTCCGCAGGGTCGCTCCGCCTCCAGCGCGCGCTCGACGGCTTCCAGTTGGCCTTTCAGACGGCTGACGCGAGCCAGCAGCTTCTTCTTCTGGTGCGTGGTGTGGGACATAAGCTTATCCATTTAGCATAGGGGGGTACCCTATATACAAATATCCCTGAGATGAAAAGCGACATCAACGGCCTCGCGATTTCGGCGCCAAGAGCGATCAGCGGCGGCGTACAGATCGGCATGACACTTGCCGATCTGGCTCTCGATGTCGGTGACCGAGCGATCGGACGGCTGCGTCAGGCGACGCTGTTCGCTTCCAAGCGCGAGCTCACAAAACCCATTGACAAACACCGCGTTCTGGATGATCTATCAACACATGATCAAGAGCGCGCACATCACCAGCTCGTATTTTTGGCTGTACCTGTAAGGGGCGGCCGGACAGATCATATTGTCAACAAGCCGCCGTCAGGCGGCTTTGTTGTATCGGCAGCGTCCTGACGGCAGAACACCACACAAGGACGCGAAGACCATGCTTGAAATCGAAGACACCGAAATCTCATTGATCCGCCCGCCGGTGATCAATATCCGCGCCGCCAAGCCGCGTGACCTGCCCGAACTCAACGAAATGATCGGCCTGCTCGCCAAGCACCACGGCGATCCGGCCGCCTCGAGCCCGGAGCAGCTCGAGCGTGACCTGTTCGGTCCGGTGCCATGGATCAGCGCCCTGGTTGCCGAAAGCGATGAAGGCCTGATCGGCTACGCCATTCTTGTGCCGCTCTACAGGGCGCAGGACGGTGCTCGCGGCATGGATCTGCATCATCTCTTCGTGCGGGACGGCCATCGCGGCCATGGCGTCGGTCAGCATCTCGTCAACCGCGCCCGCGACACGGCCCGCAGTGCAGGCTGCGGCTACCTCTCAGTCAGCGCCGCCACCGGCAATGTACAGGCCCATCGCTTCTACGAGAATATGGACTTCGTGCCTCGCCCGGTCACCGGCATGCGCTATATGCAAGCTTTGGCATGAGCGGCATTGACCGCCCCGGACAGCCTGCAAGGAGAAACGGATGACCCGACTTGCAATCGTCCTCACCGATGGATTCGCCGACTGGGAGGTCGCCCAACTGACGGCCTCCGCGCGCTCCTATTTCGGCTTCGACGTGGTGATCGCAACGCCCGACGGCGCTGAGGTGCGCTCGATGGGCGGCATGCGCGTTGCGTCCGACACCGTCGCGGAAAACCTGCATGCCAATGCCTTCGACGGGCTGGTGCTGTGTGGGGGCACGATCTGGGAAACGG
The DNA here is from genome assembly GCF_014851595.1 of Rhizobium sp. RHZ01. NCBI lineage: Bacteria > Pseudomonadati > Pseudomonadota > Alphaproteobacteria > Hyphomicrobiales > Rhizobiaceae > Rhizobium > Rhizobium sp. RHZ01. The sequence continues at coordinate 99,383 of NZ_JACUZZ010000013.1, read as the reverse complement.
AAAAGGCACCCGATCTGAAGCCTGTGATCGACGACTTCACTACGCATGGCAAGCTCGTGGCGGGAATCTGCGGCGCGACTCTGGCGCTTGCGCGCGCCGGAGCATTGAATGCGACCGACCATACCAGCAACGCCGCCGACTTCATCGCCAGCGCGCCGGGCTATGCCGGCCAGGCGCACTACAAGGACAGCCCGCAGGCAGTGCGCGCCGGAAAGCTGGTGACGGCGCCGGGATCGGCACCGATGACCTTTGCTGCTGAAATCTACCGCGCCCTCGGGCACGCAGGCGACGACCTCGACCAATATGTCCTGATGTTCGGCGCCGAGCACCAGCCGAAGGCGGCCTAGGCCGACGCGCCGCTTGTCTTATCGAAGGACCGGCTCACCGTGGAAGCGGCGGCGTGAGGGCTTTGAAACACCGAAGCCCACCTCCATCATCAGACGCGGCTTCGTCTTGGCAACCGTGCCCATATGAAAACCGAAGGGATCCTCGGCGAAGCCGAAGCCGGCCGCGCCGGTCAGCGTCATCACGCTCTCCTTGCCGTAGAATTCGAGGATCTCGTGCGCGGGGTGGCCGACCAGAAGGGTCAACTGGTGCTTGAGGCGCCGCTTGTTGTGGCTGCCCCTGACATAGACATGCGGACCGGTGCCCTCGTCGACATCGACGAGATAGAAAAAGAACTTCAGCATCCGCCAGTCATCGAGATCGAAGTGATACTTGTCGAGCGATGCCAGGCTGCGGTCGGCTTCGCTTGCTCTCGTCGGAAAACTCCACCAGGTGCGGGTGGTGATCAGCCGGGCCTGCGCACCGAGATAGCAGCGCGCAATCTCCGACAGAACCGGATCGCGCTGGACAGCACGAACGGCTGGGCAATCAAGCGCTCGCTCGAAATGGTGGCCGCTCAGGATCGGCCGCCCCCATTGCTGCTCCACGGCTCGGCGATCGGACGCCAGGAACTCGATCTTGCGATCGAAATTTCCAAAGCATGGGGTCGCATCTGCAAAGCTGGCGATTTCACGGGTGATCGCCTCGGGTAGGCTCAGGTTCGGAAATATCCCGTCGCGCCGCAGCGCCGCGACGGCATCTGCATGATTCACGCCCTTGAAGAGCGTCGGCAGATTCTCGATCGCACCATTGCTGCGCCGCGCGGTCAGCCAATGCACCTTGCGCGCCGGGACGGTGCGCGCCAGCAGGAACATCGGCAGCCAGGCAGGATTTTCGCGGATGTCGGCCATGTAGGTCGGCAACCGGGCGACAATGCGCCGCAATTTGCCGCCCTTGCGGGCAACAGTTTCGAGATCATCCGCAGAGTTGACCGACGTAACATGCATGCGGCTGTCCTTTCGGAAGACGTTCTTGGGCGTCGTTCGGAAAGCGAACCGGGGTTCGCCACAGGGCATTCCAGTGCGTGCAGCCGAGTGGAGTGCTGCAATGCGGCATTTTTGAGATATCGCTAATATTAATGGCTCGGAACCGCCTTCAGGTAAGCTGCGATCGCCTCGAGCTCCGGCTTCGGCAGACGAGCGAGGTTGCGCTGCACCTCCGCCATCGAGCCCCCTGCCGTATCGAAGTCGGGCGTGAAGCCGGTTTCCAGATAGTTGGCGATATCGTCCTGGCTCCATGAGCCGACGGTCTTCGAGCCTGGCGTAATGTTAGGGATGCGGCCCCGGCCTTCCGGATTCGGTGCTCCCGACAGCCAGGTGTTTGCCACGAAGCCGCCAAGCCGATCGCGCGGCGTGTGGCATTCGCCGCAGTGGCCGGCGCCTTCGACCAGATACTGGCCGCGCTTGACCTTGTCGTCGACATTGGCCGCGAGCACGACGCGCGGCTCGTCGTTGAAATAGAGGAACTTCCAGCCGCCCAATGCCAGCCGGATGTTATAAGGGAAAGGCAAGTCGTGCGGCGGGGCGACGTTCCCGCTCTTCGGCAGCGTCTTCAGATAGCCGAAGAGATCGTTGATGTCCTTGTCGCTGATCCGGGCATAGGAATTGTAGGGAAAGGCCGGATAGAGATGCTGTCCGTTCGGCGAGACGCCACGCTTCATCGCATTGCCGAACTGCGCCAGCGTCCATGTCCCGATACCCGCCTTCTCATCGGGCGAGATGTTGGGCACGTGGAATGTGCCAAAGGGGCTCTTCAACGCCAGGCCGCCCGACAAGGTGAGCTTGGCATCGCCCTCCGATCCCGGCGCGGCGTGGCAACTGACGCAGCCACCCGTCCAGAAGACCATCTCGCCGTTCTTCAGGTCGGGGTCGCCGAGGTTGGCCCAGTGGCTTTCGGGGAGCGCGTTGGGCGCGGTGATGAAATAGAAGACCGCCCCGCCAATGACGAATACACCGACGAGACAGAGCAAATACCGGACGAACCTGCGGATCATTCACCGCTCCTGTTGCCAACCGCTTTGCGGAAAACATAAAACGATCCGCACCGGCGGCAAGGCTGGCACGGATCGTTCGAGCAAAATGCCTGGATCGCTATTCGGTCTTTATGCGGAATTTCTCATGACAGCCGCCGCAGTTGCCGCCAAGCGTCTTCAGAGCGCCGCCGACTCCGGCTGCGTCGGTCGGAAGCTGGGCGAGAACCTTGTCGGCATCCGCTGAAAGCTTCGCCGCACGAGCCTTGAAATCCTCGTGATCTTCCCAGATCTTCGGACTTGCTGCCTTATCCCCGGTTTCGGTGCCTGGCTTGAATTGATCCGGGAAAACCTTTGCCGTTTCCGAGATCGTCATCAGGGCAGCCTTCACCGCTTCCGCATCATAAGGCTTCTCGCCCTTGGCGATCGCTGTCATTGCCCCTGCCGCGCCCCCGACCTTCTTCATCAGCGCAGAACGTGCTTCGTGCGTGCCGTCCTCCGCTGCAATCGCAACGCCTATCACCCCCAGACCGGCGATGAGCACTGCCGCGGTTATAGCTTTCAGTCTCATGTCTGCACTCCTGTTTGATTACCAAAGGTCCTCAAAGCCCCGGCTTCGCTGGACGGGCGGCATCATTGCAAATTTTTCAGACCAAAAAAGTAACAAGTGGGTGAGACATCAGGAAAGATGGACCGTCAGGTGGCGGCGCCCTCCTCATACGGACACGCGCCAGCCATGCCATGCCGTCAGTATTGAGACGGCGATCAGAAGGGCGCCTGCGACCCGTCCGACGAGGATCGTCGCCTTGGGATTGGACACCAGCAAAGTGCGGCTTCGCGCCGCTGTCAGCGCTAGAGTGCCATAGACAGCCGCTTGGGTCGCCATCGTCATAAAGCCCATGACCAGGCCCTGCGCCCAGATCGGTCCATAGATCGGCTTCAGGAATTGCGGGTAGACGGCGATCATGAAGAGATAGGCCTTGGGATTCATCAGGCAGGTCGCCGCGCCCTGGCGGAATGCCCGCCAGCCCGAGCCCAGACCGCCCGCCCCGACGGTCTCCACGGTGATCGAACTGCGAATCAGCGTGAAGCCGATCCAGGCCATGTAAGCGGCGCCGGCAAAGAGCAGCGGGTTGAACAGGGTCGGCAGGAGGACGGCGAGCACACCGACACCGATAGCGCCATAGAGCGAATGCACCGCCCCGCCCGCCACGATGCCGGCGGTCGCAGCAATGCCCGTGCGCCTGCCGCCGCTCAGGGAGTTGGCCAGCACGAACAGCATGTCCATCCCCGGAACAATGATGATGCCGAAGAGAAGGGTGAAGTAGAGCCAGAGATTTTCGCTGTAAGTCATGTCAGTTACCCGCTATCCAATTCAAGGGTCGATTTCCAAGACCGTGTTGATTTTCAATTCGATAGGGAAAGCTATACGACTGCCCAACTGACAGTGTATTGTCAGGAGCCTGGACCAACGGAGGCGAAAAATGCGCAAGGCCTCACGGCTTTTCGAGATCATCCAGATCCTGCGATTGGCGACCAGACCGATGACGGCGGCGGCCATGGCGGAGACGCTTGAGGTGACCGTGCGCTCGATCTATCGCGACATCGCCGCCTTGCAGGCGATGCGGGTTCCGATCGAGGGCGGCCGGGGCATCGGCTACATCATGCGGCCGGGCTTCGACCTGCCGCCGCTGATGTTCTCGGTCGAGGAAATGGAGGCCATCGTCTTGTCGCTGGCTTTGCTCGATCGAACCGGCGACGAGGAACTCAAGCAGGCGGCCAAGGGCGTCAACCAAAAGATAACAGGCGCCGTACCTGCGCCGCTGCGCCAGGCGATGGAACGAAAAGCGCTCTACGCCTGGGGATCGGTTGCCCAATCTCCTGTCGGGCTCGATCTTGGTCTGGTTCGTCGCGCCATCCGCGACGAACAGAAACTGCAACTTTACTACCGCGACGAACTCGGCCGCACGACGGAGCGCAGGATCCAGCCGATCGCCCTCATCTATTACTCGCAGACCGCCAACATTGTCGCCTGGTGTGAGCTGCGTCAGGCAATCCGCAATTTTCGCAGCGATCGTGTGGAGCATTGCGAAGCGGCAGACGCCTATTTCCGAGGCGAAGGCGACCGGTTGCGGCAGCTCTGGACGAGCGAGTGGATGAACACGCCAGCCACTGCAACCACCTGAGTGGATGAAAGGTGCACGCCAGTGCTCTCCGCTTCCGCCCGAGTTTCACCGTCGGTGAAGTTGGCGCGAATCAGGTTTTGAACTCTTCGTCCAGGACCGGTGCGTCGGGCTTCTGCCGATCCAAACTCTCACGATAGCGGACGCAACCTCGGAGGAACTTCGGCCAGGGAGGCACCGCGATGTCGGGATTGAGCTTTTCCGGCAGCATTTCCCAGAGCTGAGGATGATGCCAACAGAGGTCGTGACCTGTGGCGTCGCGGTGTTTTCTGATCGCGTCGCGGAGGCGCTTCGCCTCCGTGATCAATTCGTTCCGCGACATCGTATCGAGGTCGGCATCCATCTTGCGTTCCTTCCAGTTTCATCGCTCGTGTTCACGCGTCGTCTTCGCGCTTGGGAACCTCAAGCTCGATCATCACTGGCGCATGGTCGCTCGTATGTTCCCAGCTCCTGGGCTTCCTGCGCACGCTCGCAGACTTGAGCCATGGGGCGATCATCGGGCTGAGCAGGAAATGGTCGATCCGGAGACCAGCGTCGCGTTCGAAGGAGTTTCGCCAGTACTTCCAGAAGGTATAGATGCGCTCGTTCGGATGCAGGTGCCTTACGGCGTCGGTCCAGCCTTGTGCGACCAGATCGGCATAGGCCTTGCGAACCTCCGGCCGGAACAAGGCGTCATCCAGCCAGCGCTCCGGCTTGTAGACGTCGATTTCCGTCGGCATGACGTTGAAGTCACCAGCCAAAACGGCCGGAATTTCGAGGTCGCGCAATTCGGCTGCATATTCGTGCAGCCGTCGGAACCAACGGAGCTTGTAATCGAACTTCGGGCCAGGGGCCGGATTTCCATTCGGAAGATAGAGGCACCCGACAAGGATGCCGTCGATGGCTGCCTCAATGTAGCGGCTGTGCGTGTCATCAGGATCGCTCCGAAGACCGCGCCGCGTCAGTATCGGCGTCGAGCCCCTGGATAGGACCGCGACGCCGTTCCAGCTCTTTTGTCCGTGCCAGATTGCGCCGTAGCCGGCCCGCTCGAGCGCACCGCGTGGAAACCGGGCGTCTTCCGTCTTCAGTTCCTGCAGGCATACGACGTCGGGCTTGTCCTCCTTCAGCCAGCGAAGAAGGATCTCGAGGCGTCCGTTCACGCCGTTGACGTTGTAGGTCGCAATCTTCAATGGCCGAGGCACGTTTCGATGGGTTTCGATCGAAGGGAAATGGAAAGCCAGACGCTAAAGTCCAGCCTCCAAAAAGTCCGCTTCGGATTGAATGGGCGACGGGATTGTTATCACGACCACGACCGCGCCTCCGTCGCCCACCGTAACAGCAAAATAGGATAGGGTGATGCGGGTCTATTGCGGAGGTTACGCCATGCCAAGTCCGTTCGAAGGCGTCAGTGCGTACTTCCATGCGAAAGACGGGAACCGGCCGTTCCTGATGCGCCACGCCTTCGCCGAGGATATTGCGCTGGAGATGGTGGTCAAGACCGACGCCATCTCCTTTCCAAGTTCAGCCAAGGGCCTGCCTGAGATCGAACAGATTCTCTGCCGGCGTTTCGCGAACGACTTCGAAAATGTCTATACTTTCTGCCTGGCTCGCCCCACAGACGCCAATCGACGCCATTTTCCATGCCATTGGCTCGTCGGCATGTCGGCGAAGAATAACGGAGACATCCGAATTGGCTGCGGCCGCTACGATTGGTACTTTTCCGACATCCAAGGTCTTGTCCAAAGGCTAGTCATTAGCATCGATCGGATGGAGATCATTTCGGCGGATCATTTGGGAGCGGTCATGGATTGGATCACATCGCTCCCCTATCCGTGGTGCCAACCGGAGGACATCGTCCAAAGCATGCCTGGCGTCGTCGAACTGGCGCCAATCGCACATTATCTGCGAGAGATCAGATCAATTCCCCCGGACTTCTGAGGCCAGCGCGTTTGGTGGAGGCCCGCTATGTCTTAATTAATAGCCATGCTGCGTCGCAGGCAGTATTATCCATGATCGGTCGGCATCTGTTGGCAACGGCCGCTTGGGAGTTTCGTGCTTCTGCCTGAGCGGAGCATCGAATGAAATGACAGACCTATCAAACGTGATCTCCTTTACAGATGACATCAATGTCGTGTTCGAGGCTCTTTCGGAGTGGTGCTACCTGCACAAGAAAGACCCGAATAGCCTCGAAGGCTGCCGAGCCGCCTCAACGCTCTTCGATCTTTTCCAAGATGGCTGCGACACAAAGGACGGGCTTTTGGGCGCGATGGATCGAAGCGAGATAGCACAGCAGGTGCAGCAAGCCCTACCGATGGGTTGAAGGCGGCACCCTTTGCCGGCCCTATCCAGGCAACGATTGGCGGCAGCCTAGCGGAGCTTCAGCGTCCGGCTGTCCTCACGGCCGAAACCGTGAACTTCGATGCGATCGGCCCAGATTTCCACGATAGCCAAGGTATTCTCGGTCTCGGTATCGACCATTCCCTTGAAATTGAGGAAATGGCATCCCTCGAGCGTGCCGAAATTGCCGGCGTGGTTGTGGCCGCTGAAGTAGGCCGCGACATGTTCGTGCGCCGTCAGAAGAGTGATGATGCGCTCGCGGTCCCAGCTGTCGTGCGCGTTCGGCGGATAGACGGGGTAATGGTTCATGACGATAACCCGCTCGCCTGCAGCACGGGCTTTGTTAATCTGGTCGGAAAGCCAGGCGACCTGCTCGTCGCTCGGCATGGCGTTCCACTCCTGCGCGTTGATGGCGCCGGCTGCCCTAAGCTCGGCGAGCCGACGGGCGGCTATGTCCCGATAGGGATGCCCTTCCGGCGGCGCAAAGGTGCTGACCTCGTTGCCATCGAGAACGATGAACCGCCACCCCTGCCTGGCGAAGCTGTAGTAAGTCGATGCCAGACCGACGCGGGCGGCGACATCGGCCAACCGATCGGCTGCGACGGAAAAATCATGATTGCCGAGCAGGAAGAAATTTTCGTGTCTCAGGCGGTCGTAGACGGGGAGGATGTCGTCGAAGCTCTCGAAGTCCCGATCGATGATGTCGCCGAGCGTGATGACGAAGCTCAGTTCCTCGCCATTGAAAACCTCGACCGCCGCGGAGAGCTTGGCAAGGCTTCTGGCATAGTGGCGGTTCATTCCGACATGCGGCTCCCTCGCCGCATATTGCGGATCTGCGACGACGCCGAAACGGAGAATGGGAAGATCGGAAAAGGATGTCATGTCAGCGCTTTAGGCGCGCGGCATGACAAGCTTGTGACAGTCATCGAAAACAAAAACACCCGGCGTTTCGAGGCGCCGGGTGCTGACATCTTTTTTTGTGCGAGCCGATTACTTCGCTGCGGCTTCGTAGCGCTCCAGGACGTAGTCCCAGTTGATCAGGCTATCGACGAAAGCTTCCAGGTACTTCGGACGCGCGTTGCGGTAGTCGATGTAATAGGAGTGTTCCCATACGTCGACGCCGAGGATCGGGGTCGCGCCGTGAACGAGCGGGTTTTCGCCGTTCGGGGTCTTGGAGATTTCGAGCTTGCCATTCTTGACGGAAACCCATGCCCAGCCCGAGCCGAACTGGGTCGTGCCGGCAGCGATGAAATCAGCCTTGAACTTGTCGTAGCCGCCGAGGTCGGAATTGATGGCAGCTTCGAGCTTGCTCGGCAGCTTGTTGCCGCCGCCGCCCTTCTTCATCCACTTCCAGAAGTGGACGTGGTTATAGTGCTGGGCAGCATTGTTGAAGAGGCCGGCATTGGTGCCGAACGACTTCTTCACGACGTCTTCGAGGGAGAGATCGGAAAGGCCTGCCTCTGCCGCGAGCTTGTTGCCGTTGTCGACGTAAGCCTTGTGGTGCTTGTCGTGATGGAATTCCAGGGTCTCCTTCGACATGAAGGGCTGAAGCGCTTCGTAGTCATAGGGAAGTTCGGGCAATTCGAAAGCCATTGTGGGTCTCCTCTTGGCAATAGTTTGCGTAATCGGCAGGTGAGGCGGAACATAGGAGCGCAAGCATGGAGAGGCAACCTGCGAAATATCAAAAAAGACGGGCAGAGAGGAAAAATTGCCTTCGCCAAGCACTTGGCTTTGCAGCCCTAAATCGCTGATCATGGGCGAGTTTTACAACAGCTGGAAGACGGGCTTTTCAGATGCAGAGGAATAAAATCCGCTTTTGCATACTTGCCATGGCAATCGCTGCGGCGGGAACCGCCCGCGCCTCCTCAGGCGACGCCTGGCAGGAGTTTGCGTCCGAGGTTGAAGCCAAGTGCAAACAGGCGGCGCGCGCCTCGATCGAGTTTCCACATGCAGTCGTCGATCCGTTCGGCAGCGAGCACTACGGCATCGCCCTTGTAACCGGCAAACCGAAGGGCGCGAACGGCTTCGTTAGCTACTTTTGCGTCTACGACAAGCAGACGAAAAGTGTCGAACTCGGTAGCGAGCTTGAGACGGACGGCATGCGGATTCTCCCTGAGGAATAAGGTCGCCAGGCGGCTGTTGCGCGAATGTCACAGGTCAGCCCCTCAAACCTGTTGATTGTCATCTTGCGTATTTTGACAGCGACCGCGCCGCCGTTTCTAGATGCACGCACAGCATGCGGGTACGGAATCAAGGCAATTTTCGATAGGTCGCTTAATTAGCTGAAATCCATATTTCGCCGGCGTTTTGACAGGTACTTTTGGGGCATAAGTCATGGTCATGAGTTTTTTTCGTCGCGCAGAAGACGGCGGCAAGTCGCTGTCGACAACAGGATACCGACCCGCTTCGATAACGGATCAACGCCCGGCCGCCGAAGAGCCGCTGCGCTATGCTATCCCTGACGTCAACGATTTCGCTGCTTTCGGTTCGGCACTGGAGGAAAACCAGCGGACGTCGGAAGACCTGCTGTCGAGCCTCACATCGCTACAGGAGCGCGTTTCCTCACTGCTCGGCACTCACAGCCAGTCGCTGAACGAGACCGGTGCGCTCCGCGCCGAATGCGCGCGCATCAGCTCGCTTCTCGACTACGAAAGCCATGCGCGTCAAAAGGCGGACCAGGACAATCTTCGCCTGACTGCCGAGAACAAGGCTTTTTACGCCGACAACGCGCAGCTTCGCTCCGGGATCGACGCCTTCCGCGACGAGCTGACAAAGCTGCAGAGCGTGCATCAGGTCACGCGCGAAGAATTCACGATCATCGAAAACCGGCTGCTCGATGCCGAACGTGAACTGACGGATCGCGCCATCCAGTTCGATGAAGCCTCGACACTCCTAAAGCGCGCCCAGACGGAGCTCGACCAGCGCAGCCGCGAACTCTCGGCCACCCGCGAAAAGCTCGACAACGAGACGATGGCGCACCAGCTGCTCATCGAAACCTCGCGCCGCGAAAACGGCACCCAGGCGCGCGAAATGGCCCGTCTCAACGAGGAACGCAGCCATCTGAAATCCAGCCTCATCGAACAGGAAGCCCAGGTGCGCAACCTGCAGATGGCCGTTGCGAGCCTGAAGCAGGACCTCGCCCTCTTCGAGGAGCGCCACAAGCGGCTCGAAGTCGAGCACGAGACCCTGCAGGCCTCCTCGGCGCTCGAGATCGCCCACCTGACGACGAAGCACGAGGCGATCGGCTCCAAGGCCGAACTCGTGGAGAAGCTGCTCGTCACGGCAAACGGCCGCAACAAGATGACGGATGAGGAACTGCAGGCAGCCCGCGCCGATCTCAAGCGCGTCAAATCGGAACTCGTCACCGCCCTCTCCCGCTCGGAGCGCCTTGCCGAGGAACTGCAGCGCGCACGCACGACCGGCGCCGAGAGCGAGTCCGCCCGCCGCGAACTCGCCACGCAGACCAACGAGCTGACGCTGAAGCTGCGTGAGGCGGAGAGCCTGCGCGTGCGCCGCGACCGGGATGCCGATGCGCTGCGCCGCGACATCGATACGCGCATGGATTCCGATCGCTACGAAATCGGCCAGCTGCGCACCAGCCTGGAGATTGCCAAGTCGGAGATCCGGCAGTTGCGCGCCGAGCGCGCCATCCTGACTGGCCAGCTCGAAGTCGCACGCAGCGAACGGCCGGGCGTCGTGGTCCCCACCGCCGCCCTCGAGGACCGCGACGAAGTCCGCATGCCGGCGGCAGGCTTCACACCGATGATCGACATCTCCGAAAAGTCGTTGCGTGCGCCGTCGGCCGACAGCACGCCCGCCGAATAAGGCTTGACGGCGTCAGGCTTCGGCCTGATGCCAAGCCTTCCTTTTGCCGGTATTATATTGGTTTCTTAAGGGGCTAAGGCCGATCGCGTGAACAAAGACTTACGCGACCTGCCTTAGGTCTTTGTTCATGTGCATGTCCTTGCCCCGAACGGCTGCGCGCTTTCGGAAGGCATGCATTGGCCCGGAGGAGACCATGGCGCTCGGCACGTCGCATCGCTTGCAGGAAGGCATCGAATCCGTCGAGACCATGACCCGGTTCGCATTCGCGATCCTGGCGCTCGCCTCGGGCGTCTACACCTATCTCGGCGTGCGGAGCATCCTCGACGGATCGGCAACCGCCGTGTTCTTCGCGGCGCTCATCTATTCCAGCGCCGTCTCGGTGGCGATCTACGCCTTCTGGACCTACATGGCCCGTTTTTATCCGCACGTGACCAGTACAGGCGGGCGGACGGCCATGCTCGGTGTCATGGCGCTCGGCTGCGCGATGATCATCGCCATGTCGAGCTGGCTCAACGCGGCCGCGCTGGCGGGTTCCGCGGCGCTCGAACAGCATCTGGCCGAAACGCTGGAAGACTACACGGCCGATCTCGACCAGGCGCATCAGAACGCCCTCGCTGCCCAGAGCCTGCTGCCCGACATCCAGCGCACGCAGGAACGGTTCCAGCGCCTCGCCGACCAGGAACGCGAGACCGGCGCGCTGACCGGTACGACCGGGGCCGGCAGCGTCGTGCAGCTCCTGTCGCAGATGGCCTCGCAGCTGACCGAGCTCGAAAACGGCATCAACGCCTCGCGCGAACGGGTGACGACGCTCTTCGACGCGGGCCGCAAGCATCTCGAGACGATGCGGACGCTGGTGTCGGCGCCGGGCGCGATCAATCCGCGCGCCGATCAGTTCGCTGCCGAAGTCGTCGGGCTTTCCGGCGTCATCACCTCGCTGGAGCAGACCTCGATCGCGCCGTCGGTCAAGCGCGCGGCGGAAGACCTGTCGCTCGGCTTCATCGCTCCGGTGGCGGATGGACGCGAGGCGGATCTTGTCACCCGGCAAGACCAGGTGATGGAAACGATCCGATCCTCCGTCGCGGCACAATCGAAGGTGCTCTCACAGGCAGCCGACCAGATCCTCGAGCGCAAGCCGGTGTCCGAACGGCGGTTCGTTCCACTCTCCTCGGCCGAAGCGGTGCTGCGCTACGCCGGCGACTTCATCCCCAGCTGGGCCGGCGCCATCTCGATCGATATCTTGCCGGCGGTGCTGATCTTCATGCTGTCGATCGTCCACTCGACGCTGCGCCAGCAGGAGCAGCGCCTGCCCTTCGCCGAACGGATTACCGCAGCCGAACTGTTGCAGGCGCTGGAAGTGAGGCGTGAGATCCAGCAGCAGGGTGCCGACGTCGAGGCCGCCATGGATGCTGCAGAGCGCAGTGAAGCGGCGGACCAGTCGAATGTCGCAAGCTTCGACCTGTCAGGCAAAGGACCACGCAAAGGACCGCCGGCATGAGACTGGAAACGGCGGGGCAAAGGTTGAAGGACTACGTGCTCTCCGCCGATGACGGCACGCTGATGCGGCATGCCTTCCACGCTCTCCTCGCCGCAGCCGCCGTCTTCGTGGTGATAGACTGGCATGAGATCAGCTCCGCCAGTCCCAACAGTCCGGCCTCCGATCCACTTACGCCGGGTGCCCTGCCCATGCTTCCGCCGGCTCTCACGCAGGGCAAACCCCAAAACGCACCTGCCGAGATCACCGCGGACCCCGAGGTCCTGATGAGGCCGATCCGCTTCGAACTGCGGGCGGACGGCGTGCTCCTTGCGCAGGGCACGATCGAACCCGGCGCGGCCGCACGCTTTGACGCCGAAATCCGGGCCCGTGGCGAGTACGTCAAAACAGTCGCGCTCGATTCGCCAGGCGGATCGATTGGCGACGCGATCGCCATCTCCACGGTTATCCGCGAACGCAAGATCGCGACCAGCGTCGCCAGCGGCGCGCTTTGTGTTTCCTCCTGCCCGATCGTCATGGCCGGCGGCGTCGTCCGTACGGCCGACAAGGATGCTGTCATCGGCGTACATCAGGTCTTCAACGCCACCAGGGAGAAGCTGTCGCCTGATCTCGCCATGTCCGAAGCCCAACGCACCACCGCCGATATCACCCGACATCTCGACGACATGGGAATCAAGCCGGACCTCTGGATCCACGCCATGGAAACGCCCCCCGACAGGCTCTACTACCTGTCTCCCGACGAGATGAAGGAATTCGCGCTGGTGGCGCCGGCTGTGGGGGTGGTGTCCAGGAAGACGAAATAGGCAGCCTGCCAATGCCCTAAAGCACGTGGCGATCTTCCGATTCTCTTGCCGCGCCTTGTTCTCGGCAACACGCAACGAGTGCCAACAACGACTGCTTACGGCTCGAAACGCTCCTCAGTATGAGGAGAGCGGCAGACCGCGTGATCGGAAATCCGAACCGCGGCCACCTTTGTCATTGCGCTATTACCCGTCGGTCGAGACCGTGACGGATTTCCAAGCCTCAATCTCCTGCTGCAGGCGCTCGATCCTGTCAGACACGAGTTTGAGCGCATCGCTTCCAAGCAGGAGTTGCGGTGGAGGATTGGCAGCCTCGATGAGGCTAAGCACGGCTGCCGCGAGTTTGTTGGGATCGCCAAGCTGCTTGCCGCTTTTTGCTTGCCGCGCTTCTCGGATCGGATCGAACAGCGCGTCGTAGTTGTCGATGGACCGCTCAGTCCTTACCATCGAGCGGCCGGCCCAGTCGGTCCGGAACGAGCCGGGGCAGAGTGCGGTGATGTGGACACCGAACGGCGCCATTTCCGCACGCATCACCTCCGATATTCCCTGAAGCGCGAACTTGCTGCCGCAGTAATAGGCGATGCCGGGCATGGTGATCATGCCGCCCATCGACGTGACATTGACGATGAACCCGCGGCGCCTCTCGCGAAACCGCGGCAGGAAAGCCTTGGCAACAGCAACAGCGCCGAAGACGTTCACGTCGAACTGACGACGCATTTCGTCGAGCGGCGACTCCTCGAGGAGCCCTTCGTGACCGTAACCGGCATTGTTGATCAGGACGTCGACCGGGCCGTGGTCTTTCTCAGCCTGCTCGACGACGTCCGGTATCCTGTCGAATTCGGTCACGTCGCAAAGGACGGAACGGACCGCCGGCAGGCGTTCCGCAAGCCTTGCTTGCGAGGCTTCGGAGCGGACGGTGCCAATGACGGTATGTCCCTGTTCGCTGGCTGCCGTCGCGACTGCCAGGCCGAACCCGGAATTCGCGCCTGTGATGAAGAAAGTCTTCTGTGACATGGTGGACAATCTCTTCTTGATTGGTGATATTCATTTGACTGATAATCTTTCCCTACAGGTTCATCGATTGCGGAAACTATGAATGTCTTGCCAAATCCTATAAATGCGAAGGGTGCGCCATCAAGGCGCCGGGAGCTTGTGGAACTGGCCGGACGCCTCGCCCCGCGTCACGGCTACAATCCGACGGGGCTTCACGGTGTCCGCATCCTCAGGACCGAAGAGGTCCTCCACGACATCCCCGTCCTCTACAAGCCTGGTGCGGTTTTCGTGCTGCAGGGTCGCAAGCAGGGAATGCTTGAAGACGAGGTCTATCTCTACGACGAAGAGCATTATCTGGCGGTCTCGGTCCCGGTTCCGTTCCGGATGGAATCCGTAGCCAGCGCAGAATGCCCCCTGCTCGCGGTCTATTTCGAATTCGACATGCAGCTCGCGGCCGAGATCGCCTCGCACGTCGAGGCACGGCGTTCCGGACCGGCGGGCACCGCGGCGAGAAGTCTTATGTCCAGCAGAATGGAACCCGACATCGAGGATGTCGTGCTACGCCTGTTGCGAGTGCTCAACGATCCCATGGAGATTGTGGTTCTGGGCGCAGGCATCCTGCGCGAGTTGCACTATCGCATCCTCGTCGGCCCGCAGGGCGCACACATGATTGCGGCGCTACAGCAGAAAGGCACCTCCGGCAAGATCGTCCAAAGCCTCGCCCGATTGCGCGAAACCTACAGCTCGGAAATTTCAGTGACTGCGCTCGCGCAGGAAGCGGGCATGAGCGTCCCCTCCTATCACGCACATTTCAAGGCGCTGACAGGCAGCAGCCCGATGCAATACGTCAAAGCGATGCGGCTTCACGAAGCAAGGCTGATCATGGCGCGCCAGGAAAAAACGATCGCAGAGGCCGCGCTGTCGGTTGGTTACCTCAGCCCAGCCCAATTCAGCCGCGACTTCAAAAGGCACTTCCGCCGCACCGCCTCAGAGGAGGTGAAATGGGTCCGCAGTCACCTCGGCGAGCTTGCCTCGCGACCATGAGGTGTCCGGTAGCGGCGCAAATGCGTGACGAATGTCGGAGATGCAACGCCTTCAGCGTCGGAGGCTGCTGGCAGCGGCAAGCATTTCCGCCGCGTTTGGAAAGATGCAGAGGCTGTCAGGCCCGTCGCGCGCTTCAATCTGCACCCAGCGAACGATGCCATCGCCGTCGATGAGGAAGTGCCCGACAAGCTGTGTGGGGTGGCTTGCGAAGATGGCATGATCGACGTCAGTAAGCTCGAAGTCGTCTTTGGCGTTGAGTAAGGCGTTGGCCGCCATCGGGTGTAACGCTTCCGGCAATTCACCCGTCGGGTTAATGCGAGCGGCCTCGAATTGCTCCATGCTTGCCCGATAGGGCCATACTGGTTTCTCGCCGCTGTCCTCGGGCAGGAACTCACCGTGCGGCACGCCGAAGGCCTGGTGCGTGGAGCAAGCCTCGTCACACAGGAGCACGGCCGGCGTCGGCCGGTGCTCGAAATAAATGCGGGCGCGCTCTACCGGCGTGTTGATCACGGCAACTGTTTCCACCCCCGCGGCGCGCAGGGCAGGCTGTAGACTACCGAGTTGCCCCACCTGACGCCGGCAGAACGGGCAGTGCAACCCGCGGAAGAAGGCGATCAGAAAAGGTTGACCGTGGAGGCTCGCGAGTGAGACCGTTCCTTTTTGATTTGCCGAGGGAAGTGCGAAGGCGGGAGCGTATTCCCCTGGTTGGAGCGGGCGCTTCTGGTCTCCCATGGCATTTGTCCTTTGCTAGGAGTTCAGGTGAATGCTGGGCTTGATCCAAGTCCAACACCTATCACGCCACGGCACCACTCGCTATGTTCACGGTGCAATCGGGTGGAGTGCGAGGCTTGGGATAAGAGGGCAGCGAAACGCGCAAGCTTTCCGCCGCCGACGTGGCGTGACTACAGCACGTTCTTGTGGACGCGGCCATCCTTGATGATGACGGACAAATTCTTTTCCGGTGCTTCGATCAATCGAATATCGTCAAGCGGATTTCCGTTCCATACCAGCACATCCGCGAGTGCCCCTTCTTCGATAACCCCGAGTTTCCCCGTATAGGGTGTTCGCAAATTTGAAAGAGCGAGCAGCTCGGCATTAACCGAGGTTGCCATCTTCAGCGCGTCGGCATTGCTGAACCAGTTGGACAAATGGGTCAGCATGATGTTTTGACGGGGCGTCAGCTGCGGCGAGAAGAGGACATCCGATCCCCAGGCAAGCTTGATGCCGTACTTCTTGGCGTAGTCGTACACCTTCGGCGTGCTGGCAAACAGCTGCTTGACGCGCTCGACACCCGGACCCGTTTGCGACGCGGCGTCTTCCATGCTCAGAAACGGCTGGGTGCTCAGCCAGACGTTCTTGTCCGCGAACATTCTTGCCGTGTCCTCATCCATCAAACGGGCATGCTCGACGCAGGCGACGCCCCCCGCGATAGCGCGCTGCACGGTATGGGGAGCGTAAGCGTGGATCGTGACATAGGTGTTCCAATCCCTGGCCACCTCGACGGCGGCCCGGATTTCATCTTCACTGAACGTCGTCATGTCGAGAGGGCTGCGAGGCGAGGAGACACCGCCGCCTCCCACCAGTTTGATATGGGACGCGCCCTGCAAGAGTTGCTCGCGGACGCGCCGCTTCAGTGAGCCGATGTCATCGACGATCGCCGAGGCGCCAAGCAATTCGCCGACACTGAGTTGGCCATCTTTCGCGGGTATTTCCGACGGCATCCTGAGGTCGCCGTGCCCCCCGGACGTGGTGATCATTGCCCCCGCAGGAAAGATGCGGGGACCCGGAATGATGCCGGTGTCGATTGCCTGTTTGAAGGTGAAGACGGGCCCGCCCAGGTCTCTCACGGTGGTGAACCCGCGCATGAGGGTCCGCTCTGCTTCGGCAGTCGACGCGGCGTAAATTATGCCGGGATCACCTGCAAGAAGAACGTTCAATGGCACCGCGGCAAAGATCGAATGCCAATGGGCATCGATCAGGCCCGGCATCACGACCCTGCCAGCGCAGTCAATAACCGTCGCGTCGGCGGGCGGAGGATTGCCGTTCGCGTCAATGGACGACACCACATTGCCTTCGATCAGTATCTGGACCGAGTTTCGCAGGGTAGTTGTCTTGCCGTCAAACAGACGAGCCTGTCGCAGCATCAGCTTTTGCGGGGGCGAAGACTGCGCGCTTGCCAGACCTGGCAGGCCTGCCGCGATCGCGGCCCGACAGTCTTCAGAAACTTCTGCGAGAGTAATCCGCGAGGTGGTTTGAGACCCTGTGGAGCTCCGGGTTTGCACATCCGCAGCTCGCCGTTGACGCTAAGCGATTATACTTCCGGCCTAAACGAAGCATTGCTTTTTCCATCTCAAGGCGCTGAACTACAACCCGACGCTAACATGGCCTTTCTGGATAATCTACGGGCACTTGGTCTGGGTATGCAAGCTGGACGGGCGTCACGTGAAAGCGATAGCTGTATCGGCAACCCAACCTCGACCACCATTGCGGGTAGAAGGGTGAAAAATGGCAACTTCATTTTGGGCGGGTAAAGCTGCGAAATACTCAATTTCAGTTCTGGTTTTTCTGTCGCTTGCGGTGAGTGGGGCTTCTGCGGCGGAGCCCCGTCAGGCGCGGGACGAGTTGAAGGCATTTCCCGAGGCGCCAGCGGGCCAGCAACGACACGTTATCTTCCTGCCGAAGCGTTCCGACGAAGATGCGCGCCGGGTTGGCGTGATCGTCGGTCGAACCGAGTTGGTGGATTGCAATCGACATACCATCGGCTCCCAGCTGGAGAAGCGCACGGTCGATGGCTGGGGATATGACTACTACGTCGTTACCGGAGTTGGCGCGGTCGCGAGTACGCGGATGGCGTGCCCGGACAATACCAAGAAGAAAACGTTCGTGCGGAGCTCGGACGAGCCGCTCTTGCGATACAACAGCAGGCTTCCCCTCGTGGTGTTTGCACCCGTCGACGTGGAAATCCGGTACCGGATTTGGAGAGCGGGCCGAGAGAGAACGACAGACTGACGAAACTCGTCGCGCATCGCTAATATCGTGTTCGGCGGCAAGTCCGGGACGCCTGGCGCGGGCCCGCTACCGAGTTCCGTTTTCCCTTTCGCCTATGTCTCGGGCCTGCTCCCGTTTCGAGGGACATGTTCTAGACGTTGCGACCGAAATAGACGTCCACCGAGGCGATCCTGTCGCCCCTGAAGAGCATGACCTCCATGTTGCGGAATGCCCTGCCGTCATGCTTTTCGGCCCGGTAGCGTACCACGGCCTCGTCGTCCGCGATCTCAAGGTGCTCGATCTCGATCTCGCGAAATGGCGGCGGCTCGGGCCAGCAACGGCTGAAATAGGCAACGCGATCAATGTGATCGTCGCGCGGGCTGGAGAAGGTGAAGTCCTCCGTCAGCATCCCGGCCGCGATCTCCTTGCGGCCCTGAAGATAGGCATCGTAGAGCCCGCGAACGGTCTGCTCGCGCGATGTTTGCAGGGTGTCCATGGCACAAATCCTTTCGGCGTCAGTGGCCTCGCCCCAAAATCCGATTGCATTTTGCAATCGGATTTATAGCATCTCAAGCCCATTGCGGCAACTGCGGCACCACTGGCGGCTTGGAAAGTCTGCGGCGATGGTTCAAGATCATCGCCATCATCGATGACGGACGATCGCATGTCGGAAGCGCAAACCATGTTGGAGCGGCTGCAGAAGCTTGCCGCCAAGGACAACCGCCCGCGGGCGTTGCCTGAGGTGGCGGAGCAGTTCTCCGCGCTCTTTACCTTCGTGACCCGAGAGCGCGAACGCATCGCCGGCTGCGCCTTTCCGCGCGCTTCGATCGTGGTCATCGTCGAGGGTTCGAAGGAACTCGTGACAATGGGACGGCAGATGCGCTTTGGCGCGGGCACCGTTCTGGTCCTGCCCGGCGGTTGGCGCGGCGATGTCGTCAATGACCCTGATCCTGCCAGCGGCGTCTACCGGGCGATCTTCATCGGCTTCCCCGACGAACTTGTCGCGCGGGCGGCGCGTTCGTTCCCGCCGCAGCGGGCGGTTCGGCCGATCGATTTGCCGCTCGACACGGTTCTTGTTGCCGCGATCCACCATGCCGGCGAGGGCCTGACGAGCGGGACGCTGCCTGCCCTGCTGATCGAACATCGCGTGATGGAGGTGTTGACGGTGCTTGGCATGCGCGGCGTCCTGCCGGTCAAGCCGAAGACAACGAGCGACGCGGTGCGCTCGCTCATCCGCTGGCAGCCGGACAAGTCCTGGACCGCCCATGCGATCGCCGCCGAGCTCGGCACCAGCAACGCGACGTTGCGGCGCCGGCTGACGGCGGAATCGACGTCCTTGCGCGACCTGCTGACGGAGGTGCGTGTGGACCTTGCGGCAACGCTGCTCTCGGAGGAAGGGATCTCGCTCCGCGAGGCGGCGCTTGCGGCCGGCTATCGTTCGCCGCGACGCTTCGCCGAGCGCATGCGAGCCAGGCAGCACGTCGCAAATGTTTGAGCTTTTCCGACAATTCTTTGAGCGTTTCTGCGCATCAGGCGATCATCACGATTGTTAGAGCTGTCTCATCGAAAAGGAGACACGCTCATGCGTAAAACGATAACGGCAGCGACCCTCATTCTTGCTCTCGGCGCGTTGCCGACCCTCGCCTCGGATTTGACGGTCACCTTCGAAAAGAGCGGCAAGGGCGGCACCTTGCCGGAGCAGAACGCTTCCTGCATCGCGGCCGACGGCAAGGCGGCGGCTGGCAAGAACAAGAGCCCAGCCTTGTCCTGGTCGAAGGGACCGGCAGGCACGCGGTCCTATGCGCTTGCCATGACCGATCCGGATGTGCCGCAAGACCTCTCGCTGCTCAACAAGGACGGAACGGTGATCGCGCACGACCTGCCCCGGACGGAATTCACGCACTGGATCCTTGCTGACATCCCGGCCACGGTCACAAAGCTCGCCGAAGGAGCCGATGGCGACGGCTTGCCGCCGGGCGGATTGCCACTGGAGATGACCGATCATGGCCGCCGCGGCCAGAATGGCTTCGCTGGGTTCTTGAAGGATGGTCCCTACGGCGGCTATATGGGCGCGTGCCCACCGTGGAACGATCTCCGCATCCATCGCTACCGCGTAACGGTCTATGCGCTCGACACCGAAAGGCTCCCGCTTCCCGACGCCTTCACCCGCGCCGATTTTCTTGCCGCCGCAAAGGGACATGTCCTTGCCTCCGGCGCGGCTGAACTGACCTATACGATCAATGCAAAGGCCACGAAATGACCGATACCAAATGGGACGCAGCCGTTGTCGAGAGCGGCTCGATCTACTGGAAGCGCAATCTGGTCATTTCCTTGCTCGGCTCCTTCACGACGATTGTCGCGATGACGCTGCTGCTGCCCTTCCTGCCCCTCTATGTCGAGGAGCTTGGGGTCAGTAACCACGCGGCGATCGTGCAGTGGTCGGGCATCGCCTATGGCGCGACCTTTCTGGCCGCCGCCTTCGTGGCGCCGCTCTGGGGCCGGCTTGGCGATATCTACGGGCGCAAGTTGATGCTGGTGCGCGCCAGCGCCGGGATGACGGTCGCGATCTCGCTGATGGGCATGGCTGACAACGTCTGGCAGCTGGTGGCGTTGCGCCTGTTCGTCGGCCTTGCGGGCGGCTATTCGTCCGGCTCGATGGTGCTGGTTGCGACGCAGACGCCGAAGGATCGATCCGCATGGGCGCTCGGTGTACTCGCTTCCGGCATCATGGCCGGCAACCTCGTCGGGCCGCTGATCGGCGGCGCGCTGCCGCCGTTGATCGGCATCCGCAACACCTTCCTCGCCGCCGGTGGGATGATTTTCCTGGCGTTCCTTGCAACCACCTTCCTGATCAAGGAAGAGAAGTCCCCTGCCCGCAAGCAGGCCGCGAAGGCAAGCGGCGGCTGGGCCTCGATCCCCGACAAGGGTCCCGTCATTGCGATGCTCGCCACCGGCATGCTGCTGATGCTCGCCAACATGTCGATCGAGCCGATCATCACCGTCTACGTCGCGCAGCTGGCGGAAGATCCCGGCAGGGTGACGATGATAGCAGGCATCGTCATGTCGGCGGCAGCGCTCGGGAGCATCCTGTCGGCCTCGCGTCTCGGCAAGCTTGCCGACCGGATCGGCCACTGGCCGGTCATTGCGGGTGCCCTTGCCGTCGCCGGCCTGCTGCTGATCCCGCAGGCATTCGTGACCAGCTCCTGGCAGCTGATCATCCTGCGCTTCCTGATGGGGATCGCGCTCGGCGGGCTTCTGCCCTGCATCTCCGCGGTCATCCGCCATAATGTCCCGGACAGTGCGGCCGGCAGCATCCTCGGGCTGTCGGTCTCCTCGCAATATGTCGGTCAGGTCGCCGGTCCGGTGCTCGGCGGCTTCGTCGGCGGCCATATCGGCATGCGGTCGGTGTTCCTCGGAACCTGCGTGCTTTTGATTGCCGGCGCTGCCTACGCGTGGCTCGTGCGGCCAAAACAGATGGCGAGGTAGCCGCTACATCAGCAGGTAGTCGACCGGCACTGGGAGCGGCGGCAGGTCCGTCTCTCCCAGCGCTTCGCGCAGATTGATCTCGATCGTGTCGGCAAGGGCGCCGATCGGCAGCGCGTTCGGCTGGTTGCCGAAGGGCGCTTCCAGCTCGTCGCCCAGCGCATCGAGGCCGAAGAAGGTGTAGGCGACCAGCGCCGTCGCAAACGGCATGAACCAGCCGAGAACGTCGTCGAAGCCGAACGGCAGCAGCAGGCAGAAGAGATGCGCCGTGCGGTGGAGCAGAAGCGTGTAGCCGAACGGCACCGGTGTCCAGCGGATGCGCTCGCAGGAGGCCTGCGCCAGCGTCAGCTCTCCCAGCGTCTTGTCGAGTATCTGATAGGAGATGTCTGACAGCATGTCCTTGGCACGCAGATCGGCAAGCTCCCGGGAAATTTCCAGCGAAATCGCCTCCGGCGGCGTGCGGCTCGCGTGATAGCGGGCCTTCAGCTCAGGCGACAGCAGGCACTCGACCTTTTCGCGGCCGCTGCCAGCACGCAGATGCGGCACCAGCGACTGGATGAAGGCGATGACGAGCGTGACCAGGCGTCTGCGCGCTTCGGCCCCGGCCTCGCCATGCGCCGTTTCGAGGATCAGCGTCTGCCGCGCGAAGTGACGCGCCGAGAAGATCATCTGTCCCCACTGCTTGCGCGCCTCCCACCAGCGGTCATAGCAGGCGTTGTTGCGGAAGCCGAGGAAGATGGAGATCGCGATGCCGAGAAGCGCGAAAGGCGCGCCGCTGAAGACCGGCAGAACACCCGGCCAGACGCTGTGAACGAGAACCACGAGCGAGGACAGGAAGCCGGTCAGCAGGATCTGCGGAAAAACCTGCTTGATGATCGAGCCGCGGATAATGAAGAACAGTTTGAGCAGGCTGGGACGGGGGCGCACGATCATGACGCGGGCTTCTCGGTCGTTCGAACAAAGAGATGTCGGCTCTCCTCCCTACAGCCGAGCGAATGGCCGCGGCAAGCGCGGCCATTGTATTCAGATCCGAGGCAACAGACTTAGCTGTCGCTTTCGCTGCGGCCGAAGGCCCAATCCATATAAAGTTCGAGCGCCTTGCGCGTGACCGGCCCTTGCTGGAAGTCGCGGCCATCGAGGCGGTTGACGCCAACGACCTTGGAGTAATTGCCCGTCGTGAAGATCTCGTCGGCGTTCATGAAATCCTCGACCGAGAGCGTCACTTCGCGAACCTCGAAGCCCGCCTTGCGCAGCAGGCCGATGACGCGGGCGCGGGTGATGCCGGCAAGGAAGGTGCGGTTGGCGATCGGCGTCGAGACGATGCCGTCCTTGACCATGAAGATGTTGGAGGACGCCGTTTCCGCAACGTTGCCGTTCATGTCGCGCATCAGCGCATTGTCGAAACCACGGCTTTTGGCCTCGGCAATGGCGCGGCCGCTGTTCGGATAGAGCGAGCCGGCCTTGGCATCCGTCATCGCCGTTTCCGGCGACGGGCGGCGGTATGGCGAGACGGTCAGCGAATTCGGCGCATTGTTGCCAAGCGGGGCTTCGAACAGGCAAAGCGCGAAGCGGGTGGATTCACCGTCGACCGTGACGACGCTGCCGGCCGAACCATGCTCGCCCCAATACATCGGCTTGATGTAAACAGGCGTCTTGCCGTCGAACCTCTTGATGCCTTCCCAGGCAAGCGCCTCGATCTCCTCAGCGGTCTTGACGGGCTTCAGGCCCATGTTGATCGCCGAGCGATTGACGCGCTGGCAATGCCGGTCGAGATCCGGCGCGATGCCGTCGAACCAACGCGCCCCATCGAAGACCGTCGAGGCCAGCCACATGGCATGCGAGGTCGGCCCGATCAGCGGCGGATTGCCGGTGAGCCACTCTCCCTCGACGTAGGTCCAGGTGGTTGAACGGGGCGATGTGTCGACGGCCATGGGCATTCTCCTTGAAAAGTCCGAAGAGCAAAATCCCCGCGCGAAGAGCCGGTCAAGCGGAAATCCGCGGCCTGGAACCCTACGCAAGAAAATGGCGACGAGGCTTTCCAGGGCGTAATATTCGTGCGCGATCCCTTGCACGCCATCGATGGGTATATCACGGAAAATCATGGATGGCGCGATTGGATGCGACACCGACGGCGTGGCATCATCCGTCGGAATCGCTGCGGCTGATAGGGAGTAAAATCGATGAAAGCCATGTTCTACGACGCCTTTGAGAAGGCTCCCGAAATTCGCGCCCTACCCGATCCGACGCCCAGCGAGGATGGTGTGGTCATTGCCGTCGGCGCGTCCGGGCTCTGCCGCAGCGACTGGCACGGCTGGATGGGCCATGATCCTGATATCAAGCTGCCGCATGTTCCGGGCCATGAACTGGCCGGCAAGGTCGTCGCAACGGGCAAGGGCGTGGTGCGCTTCAAGGTCGGCGACCGCGTGACCGTACCCTTCGTGTCCGGCTGCGGCCATTGCAGCGAATGCCATTCCGGCAACCAGCAGGTCTGCCCGAACCAGTTCCAGCCGGGCTTCACGCACTGGGGCTCGTTTGCGGAATACGTGGCGATCGATTATGCCGACACCAACCTCGTGCACCTTCCAGACAGCATCGACGATGCGACGGCGGCAAGCCTCGGCTGCCGCTTTGCGACGTCGTTTCGCGCCGTCGCCGACCAGGCGCGCACCGGTCCCGGCGAATGGATCGCCGTTCACGGCTGCGGGGGCGTCGGCCTATCGGCGATCATGATCGCAACGGCGCTTGGCGCCAACGCCATCGGCATCGATCTCTCCGACGAGAAGCTCGCCTTCGCGCACGAGTGCGGCGCGGTGGCGACGATCAATGCGACGAGCGTCGCCGATGTGGCGGAAGCGGTTCGCGAGATCACCAAGGGTGGCGCGCATGTCTCCATCGACGCGCTCGGCCATCCCGTCACCTGCTTCAACTCGATCAAGAACCTGCGCCGGCGCGGGCGGCATGTGCAGGTCGGCCTCATGCTCGGCGAGTATGCGACACCGCAGATCCCGATGGCGCAGGTGATCGGCCACGAGCTGGAGATCTACGGCAGCCACGGCATGCAGGCCTGGCGCTACGATGCGATGCTGTCGATGCTGTCGTCAGGCAAGATCGCGCCACAGAAGCTAATCGGCCGGCGCATCACGCTTGAAGAGGCGATCCCGGGCTTGATGACGCTGGATCAGGCCGAAGGAGTCGGGATCAGTGTCATCACGCAGTTCTGACGGCTCGACCGCAACCGACTTCAATCAAGACGAGTGCTGCAGTTTATAGCGTTACTGTGGTTGTGCATATTGCAGCGCTGCAGGCCATCGCGGCGTCCATCGCCAAGGACAATGCAAAGGCTTTGGGGGAAGTCGCCAAACGCATTCTGGCGGCGCAGAGCGAGGGCCAGGAGAGTGCTGCAGCCTGAAACGGTAGGCGCCAATGCGGTGCCGGTAACCTATCCTTGATTCACGCTCGCCAGATTGAGGGCCAGCGTGACATCGTTGATGATCCCCAGGCGCGCCTCGATAACTGCAGTTTTCTCGGGCGTATCGGCATTGAGTGCTTCGATGTCTATGAACAGCTGCTCGCAGCCTCCAGGTGTGACGGTCCCGAACATCTGGCCCGGCTCGTCGCTGATATTCCGCCAGCTGTGCTGGACATGCGGCGGCTCTCGGACGAAGAGAGCCGCAAAGGGGCGATACGCCGCACCGTCTTGATGCCGACAGGATCATTGCCCATATGCCGGCCGACGCTGAAAACGCCAACCACGACGGACTTGGAGCCAGTTGCCATTGACCTTGGAAAGGTCTAACGGGCTCGCCGCCAAGAAAAAGAAAAGCGAGACATGATGCCCAACTCATTTGCAAAGGCGCCTGCCCAGGCGAGCGCGAGGGTGTTTTTCGTGCTGGGCGATCGGATCGAGCGACGGGCTCGTCTGCAAGGAGCCTGGCTCAACATCTTCGACATTACCGTGCCGGCGGGCAGCCGGACGCCGCTGCACCGCCACGCCAGTCCCGAGGTCTTCAGGATCATCGAGGGTCAGCTGACGATCCGCCGCGCGACGGAGAACGGCATCGACGAGTTCGAGGCGACTGCCGGCGACATCGTCCGCATCGAGGCGAACCAGCCCCACGCCTACTCCAATCCCGGCCCTCAGCCCGCCGTCTTCTCGGCTATCGTCGACAGCGACATGGTGGAATTCCTGGAGGCAACTGGCTCGAAGGAACCGCCGGAGGCGGCGCCGTCAGCGGAAACGCTGGACCGCATGAATGCCGCAGCCAACGCCCATGGGATCACCATATTGGCGGCCTGAGTCCTTTTTGGTCTCCGCCCGAGACTATAGCTCGGGCGAGCCTCACCCGCTCCCTTAATAAATACTGTCATACAAAGACGATGGGCGATTTCGTACGCGGCCTCTTGCGTTCGCCGCCGTTCGTCGACTGTATTTGAGCTCGACGCCGACCGGTCGCGACGTAGGCGCGATGCGAGCGCGCACCCTGGAAGCTAATTTGTAAGGGAGATGGTCATGGCATGGTCTGCCAGCCAGTATGTCAAATTCGAGGATGAACGCACACGCCCGGCGCGGGATCTGTTGGCGCAGGTGCCGCTTGAACGCGTCCGCCACGCCGTGGACCTCGGCTGCGGGCCGGGCAATTCGACGGAGCTGATTGTCGAGCGTTTCGGTGCCAAAGGCGTTTCCGGCCTGGACAGCGACCTGAACATGCTGGAAGCGGCTCGCAAGCGCATGCCCGGCACGCCCTTTGTCGAGGCCGACCTTGCCACCTGGCGGCCGAGCGAACCGGCGGACCTCCTCTTTGCGAATGCCGTCTTCCAGTGGTTGCCTGAGCACCTCGACATTTTCGATCGCTTGATGGACGGACTTGCGCCGAGCGGCGTGCTGGCGGTGCAAATGCCCGATAATCTGACCGAGCCGACGCATCTGCTGATGGAGGAGACGGCGCATGCCGGCCCGTGGAAAGCAGCGTTCGAGGCGCGGAGCGTTCGCCGCAAAACCCTGCCGCCGGCCTCCACCTATTACAGCCGGCTCATCGGCAAGGCCGCCCGCGTCGACATCTGGCATACAGCCTACAACCATCCAATGGCTGACGCCGCGGCAATCATCGAATGGGTCAAAGGAACGGGCCTGCGGCCCTATCTCGATCACGCAGGCGAAGAGCATCGCGAGGCGTTCCTGGCGGACTATCTCGGTCGCGTTGAAAAGGTCTACCCGAAGATGTCGGACGGGCGCGTGCTGTTGCGCTTCCCGCGGATCTTCATGGTGGCGGTCAAGGGCTGACACGCCCTGACGGATTGACGGCTCCGATTGGTCAGTCGACGGGCAAGACAGGATGCGATGACATTGCCGTGCAGGCGGCATCCTGCTTGCCGCCGCACAAGCGAGCACTATAGTCGATGGAAACAGCGAGGAAACCTTCATGGACGCCGCCCCCATTCCGTCAGCCACACTCGTCATCTTCGGCGCTACCGGCGACCTGACGCGACGCCTGCTGATACCGGCGATCATCAATCTGACGCGAAGCGGATTGGTCGGCGACGATCTGGAGATCCTCGGCGTCGGCATAGAAGCTGGCGACGACGCCTCACTGGTTGCGAGGCTGGACAGCTTCCTAGCCGGATTGAGCGACCCGATCCGCCCGGAGACCGACGACGCCTGGCGGAGTCTGCGGCAGCGTATCTCCTACATTTCAGGCGATTTCACGCAAGACGGCATATTCGTCGAGATCAAGAAGCACCTGACCAACTGTAACGCGGCCTTCTACTTCGCGGTACCGCCGCAGTTCTTCGGCCCGCTGGTCGAAAAGCTGGCCCAGCACGGCCTCACCAGCGAGACTGACGGATGCTTCCGGCGGATTGCCATCGAGAAGCCTTTCGGCACCGACCTCGCCTCGGCCCGCGCGCTGAACGCCCGCATCCTCGCCAATGTCTCCGAGAGCCAGGTCTACCGCCTCGACCACTTCCTGGGGAAGGAGACGGTACAGAATATTCTGACCGCCCGCTTTGCCAACATGATGATCGAGGCGCTCTGGAACAACAACTATATCGACCACGTGCAGATCAGCGCCGCCGAAACAGTCGACGTCGGCACGCGCGGCAAATTCTACGACGCGACCGGCGCAATGCGCGATATGATCCCCAATCATCTGTTCCAACTGCTGGCGATGATCGCGATGGAGGCCCCGAACGGATTTGGCGCCGAAGCGATCCGTACGGAAAAGAGCAAGGCGCTGAGCGCGTTGCGCATCTATACGCCGGAGGAAGCCGAAGCACATGCCGTCCGCGGCGCCTACACATCAGGCAAGCTCGACGGAAACGACATTACCGCGTTCCGGGAAACCAAGGACGTCTCGCCCGACAGCAATACCGAAACCTTCGTCGCGATGAAGCTCTACGTCGATTCCTGGCGTTGGGCCGGCGTGCCCTTCTATCTCAGGACCGGCAAGGCGCTGAAGGCGCGCGATACGGAAGTCGTCATCACCTTCCAGCAGGTGCCCTTCGCGCAGTTTCGGAAAACGGATGTCAACCGTCACCTGCCGCCGAACAAGATGGTCATCCAGGTCCAGCCCGACGAAGGGCTGAGCGTCGAGATCTCCATCAAGTCGCCCGGCCTATCTGTCGACACCGTCCCGGTCTCGCTCGACTTCCGCTATGCCGACGAGTTCGACATCGGCAAGATGACCGGGTACGAGTCGCTGCTCTACGATCTTTTCACCGGTGACCAGACGCTGTTCCAGCGCGCCGACGGCATCGAGGCCGGTTGGGCGACGGTGCAACCCTTCCTGGATATATGGGCGAAAAGCAGCGAAACGCCGGAGTCGTACGCGCCTGGAAGCAGTGGTCCATCCTGCGCCGACGAACTGATCCGCCGCGATGGCCGGGAGTGGCATGAACTGGGCGCAGCCACCCGCAACCACGATCCAAAGTAAAGTCCGGAAATACACGCTTAACTAAAGTAAAACCGAATAGAATTTCCCGGCGACTCGCGCATGGCGAGCATAGATATTGTACCATCTCGTATGGACGAGACCCATCGCAACACATTTATGGTGTGCTATACAAAATATGGATGTGTTGACCCTTTCGCCTAGTATAGCGAAGATTCTCCGGCTGACCGCGTTGCTTTTTTTGTGCGACAAAGAAGGCGGGGCTCGTCCAACCCCGACGGGCCCTTCTTGTATTTTTCTAGTATTTGGCGAATAAAGTATATATTAGTCGAAATTGTTAAAGCTCGATTAATATATTTACTTGCGCTCTCTCTCCGCCTTGCTAAATCTATCTCGAGGGTTTTGGGGTATTGACATGGTAGATAGTCAATTGGCTAAGAATCGTTCGACTTCCGATCAGCGTATGGAAACCTGCAGGTCGGAGTTCGAACCCCTCCTTTTCGAGCTCATTCGCAATGGCGAGAAAAGGGGATGGAAGGCAGCCGAAATCGCGATGGCTCTGGCCGACGCTGCCGACGACGTCATCCTTAAGCTGGCAAGAGAAACGAAGAGCAAGCATTAAACCGGCTGCCTTGCCGGCTTTGATGCCATGACGCTTCAGAAGTGCCTCCCTAACACGCAAGAGAAGCTGTAGCTTGTCTCCAGTGATTCTCTTGCCGGTTAAGAGGCCCGATGTCGCAGTTGATTGCAGCCGTTCTTCTTGCCTGTGGATGCGTCAGCCTCGCTGAGGTTGCCGACTGGCCACCCGCGGACAGCTATGTTCCGAAGATCGGTTGCCAGCAAAGCGACGCTGCCGAGCGCTGCGAACAGATCCGTGCTGATTGGACCGGCCTTTACGCGGATGCCATCGCCGGTCGCATCGAAAGTCAGAGGAAAATTTCTTTCTGCCTGAGCACCGGCTGCAACGAGGGCATCGTTGTCGAGCCCGTCCTTGGCTGTGCCTGGCGTCAGGTTATTGCGGCATCGCACAACCCAGAGATCAACGACACCGACCGAACCAACATCGACCGTTATTGCGGCCCCCGTGTGCTTGACGATGCCGGACGCAAGGCTGCCGGCGACCAGTCGCAAGCTTGGCTGGCCTTGCTTGGCGTCACGCCGTAACAAAAGCGAACGGGCGGGAACAAGCCCGCCCGCCAAAAGTCTCGTTTTGCCGCTTAGACGAACTGGCTGAGGCCCGGAACCGAGCCGACAACCTCGTCCACGACTTCCTTGCCGGCGTGCTGCTCGGCAATCGCGATGGTTTCCTTGGCGAGCGTGGTGATCTCGCCCATGCCGAGGCCTTCCGACATCAGCTGCTGGCCGAGCGCCATAATGCCGCCGCCGCCGAGCGCGCCCATGATGCTGCCGAGGATCCCGCCGCCGTTCGCGCCTTCGCCGTTGTACTTGGCAACGAGGTCGGAAGCGCCCGGAATGGCTTCGATCATCTTGGCGACCGGACCGTCTGCCGCCTCGCGCTGCAGGAAGCCGAGCATCATGCCCACCGCCTTTTCGGCCAGTTCCGGAGTGATGCCCACACGCGCGGCGATCTGGTCTACGATTTCATTCATTGTCAGCCTCCTATTTTTGACGTTAACGTCAACGTTAGTCGAACTTTCCGGGCAACTCAAGCCGCCGGCCGCAAAAGCACGCTTTATCCTACTTTTCCTTTTAATGCAGACAGTTGTCCGCACCGGGCTCCCTGCTTATAACAGGGAAGCGATATTACAATGACCATGCGGAAACGACGCTCCGCATTTTGACGCAATCGGCGCCGACAGCCGCAGGGAGAATTTTCGAAATGCTCGAGGATGGCAAGATTTTCGTCGGCGTCAGCCGCAATTCGGATGACAGCATCAACAAGCCGGAATATCTCGACCTGAAATTCGGAAACCGCCACGGCCTGGTAACGGGCGCAACCGGCACCGGCAAGACGGTAACGCTGCAGGTGCTGGCCGAGGGCTTCTCGAGGGCCGGCGTGCCCGTCTTCTGCTCCGACATCAAGGGTGATCTTTCCGGTATCGCCGCCAAGGGCGAACCGAAGGATTTTCTCACCAAGCGCGCCGAGCAGATCGGCTTCGACGATTACGAGTTCGACCAGTTCCCGGTCATCTTCTGGGACCTCTTCGGCGAGAAGGGCCATCGCGTCCGCACCACCATTGCCGAAATGGGGCCGCTGCTCCTCGCGCGGCTGATGGATGCCTCCGAGCCGCAGGAAGGCGTCATCAACATCGCCTTCAAGCTCGCCGACCAGGGCGGCCTCCCTCTGCTCGACCTCAAGGACTTTTCCTCGCTGCTGAATTACATGGCGGAGAACGCAACCGAGCTTTCCAGCCAGTTCGGTCTGATCTCGAAGGCGTCGGTCGCCTCGATCCAGCGTGGTCTCCTTGTGCTGGAACAGCAGGGTGCCGAGCACTTCTTCGGCGAACCCGCGCTCAAGATCACCGACATCATGCGGACCAACAACCGCGGCTATGGCCAGATTTCCGTGCTCGCCGCCGACAAGTTGATGATGAACCCGCGGCTCTATGCGACTTTCCTGCTGTGGCTGCTGTCCGAGCTCTTCGAGGAACTGCCGGAAGTCGGCGATCCCGAGAAGCCGAACCTCGTCTTCTTTTTCGACGAGGCGCATCTGCTCTTCAACGACGCGCCGAAGGTACTGATCGAGCGCGTCGAACAGGTCGTGCGTCTTATCCGCTCGAAGGGGGTCGGCGTCTATTTCGTGACGCAGAACCCGCTCGATGTGCCGGAAACCGTGCTCGCTCAGCTCGGCAACCGGGTGCAACATGCGCTGCGCGCCTATTCGCCGCGCGAGCAGAAGGCTGTGAGGACAGCGGCGGACACCTTCCGTCCCAACCCTGCCTTCGACTGCGCCACCGTCATCACTACGCTCGGCACTGGCGAAGCGCTGGTGTCGACACTGGAGGCGAAGGGCTCACCCTCGATCGTCGAGCGGACGCTGATCCGCCCGCCGTCCGGACGCGTCGGCCCGTTGACCGATCCGGAGCGCCAGCAGGTCATGGATAAGAGCCCGGTGCTCGGGGTCTACGACGAAGATCTCGATCGTGAATCCGCCTTCGAGATTCTGGCGGCGCGCGCCAAGAAGGCATCCGACTCCGATGCAGCCAAGCAGGTGCAGCCGACCGAGCCGACCGAGGGCAGCGCCTCGGGCCGCTGGACACTGCCGGGCTTCGGCGATGATGAGACCGAACCGCAGGCCAAGAGCCAGGGCCGCGCCCGCTCCTCCGGCTACCAGCGCGAAACGGTCGTGGAAGCGGCGATGAAGAGCGTGGCCCGTACGGTGGCGACACAGGTCGGCCGGGCCCTGGTGCGCGGCATCCTCGGAAGTTTGAAGCGCTGAGCGGAAGGGGGTTATCGCCCTCGTTCCGCCCCGCGAAATCTTCTGCCCGTCACGCGCTCAACGCTTGCGGACGAACTCCGTGCGCAAGACAAGGCCCTTGATGGTGTCGTGGCGGCAGTCGATCTCTTCCGGGTTATCCGTCAGCCGGATCGAGCGGATGACCGTGCCCTGCTTTAGGGTCTGATTGGCGCCCTTCACCTTCAGATCCTTGATGAGGGTGACGGAATCGCCGTCCTTGAGGACGTTTCCGGCAGCATCCCGGACCTCAGCGGCCTGCGCGGCCGCGGCAGCCATTTCCGAAGCCGGACGCCATTCGCCCGTCACTTCATCATAAACGTAATCGTCGTCACCGCCTGCCATGGCGTCTCTCCTGGAAATTTAAGAATACCTGTCGAGCCGCTTACAGCAACCACGCTGCCCAATGCAAGTTCGGGAGCGCGACCGCGCAGCACAAGCGCTTTGGTTGCATTCCTGGGTCCGCAATGCTATTTCTCCTATGCACTCAAAGAGAAAGGAGGGTCGCGTGCAAAATTTCTATTTCCGGTTCAACCGGCAACGTGGCCCCGTCAACGCCCTGCAAATGCGTTTGCAGGGCTGACCAGAGACCGTTTCTCACAAACTCTCTTCCCTGGTCTGCCCTTCGTGGCAGCAGTTTGGGCATTCGCCCGTCTGCAATACTCATCCACCGAGCTCGAAGCACACGCACGCGATGAAGGCTGCATGCCCTCGCCCGTGTGATCGCTCGGCAAGACCAGAGCAAGATCATGACCCTTATCAATATCCGCAATCTCGGCGTCACCCTCAGCGCACCGCTTTTTGCCAAGCTTGACCTCGTCATCAATGCCGGCGACCGTCTGGGGCTCGTCGCCGCCAACGGCCGCGGCAAGTCCACACTGCTCCGCTGCATTTCAGGAGCGCTCGAGGCAACCCACGGCGACATCACGCGCTCGCGCGGGCTGACGATCGGCTATGTCGAACAGGACGTGCCGGCCAAGCTGCTTGACGTGCCGTTCCACGATGCTGTCCTGCAGGCGCTGCCTGCCGATCAGCAGGCGAACGAAAGCTGGCGCGTGGACATCGTGCTGGATTCGCTGGACGTGCCCGAAGCCTTGCGCAGCCGCCCGGTCGGGCGGCTCAGCGGCGGCTGGCAACGGCTGGCGATGCTGGCGCGCACCTGGGTGATGGAGCCGGACGCGCTGCTGCTCGACGAGCCGACCAACCACCTCGATCTCGGCAAGATCGCGGCGCTTGAGGATTGGTTGAACGCGCTGCCCCGCGATGTGCCTGTGATCATCTCCAGCCACGACCGTGCCTTCCTCGATGCCGTCACCAATCGTACGCTGTTCCTGCGGCCGGAGCAGTCGCAGGTCTTCTCCCTGCCCTACAGCCGGGCGCGGGCAGCGCTTGATGAGGCGGATGCGGCCGACAGGAGACGCTACGAACGCGACATGAAGACGGCCGAGCAATTGCGCAAGCAGGCGGCGAAACTCAACAATATCGGCATCAACTCCGGCAGCGACCTGCTGGTTGTCAAGACAAAGCAGCTGAAGCAACGCGCCGACAAGCTCGAGGATGCGGCCAAGCCCGCCCATCTCGAGCGATCGGCCGGTGCGATCAAGCTCGCCAACCGCGGCACGCATGCCAAGGTGCTTGTGACACTCGACGACGCGGAGGTCCGTACCCCTGAAGGCACGACGCTCTACCGGACCGGCAAGCAGTTCATCTGCCAGGGTGACCGGATCGTATTGCTCGGGGAGAACGGCGCCGGCAAATCGCGGCTGATCGCGATGCTTCGAAAGGCAATCGGCAACGCGGAGACGGCGCAGGATGGCATCAAGGCCACCCCTTCGCTGGTGCTCGGCTATCGTGACCAGGCGCTGGCCGACTTGAAGGACGGCGATACGCCGATGGAGACGATCATCCGCCGCTTCGACGTTGGCGACCAGCGAGCGCGGGCGCTGCTCGCGGGGGCCGGCATGACCATCGACATGCAGTCGCGTCCGGTCGGGCGGCTGTCGGGCGGGCAGAAGGCACGGCTCGGCATGCTGGTTTTGCGGCTGGCGGAGCCGAACTTCTATCTGCTCGACGAGCCGACCAACCACCTCGATATCGACGGGCAGGAAGCGCTGGAGGGCGAACTCATGGCCCACCAGGCGAGCTGCCTTGTTGTTTCCCACGACCGCAGCTTCGTGCGCGCCATCGGCAACCGGTTCTGGCAGATCGAGCGCCGGCGGCTGATCGAAGTGGAGAGTCCGGAGCCCTTCTTTGCGGCTGCACGGCCTTAGGGTCCGGACTTTGGCGAGCCGGCGGCGAGGCATGGCAACCCTAGCCCAAGCAGCGAATTGCGAGGAGAGGAGATAGCGAGGACTAGGCAATGAGCAGACTGTTGATCCTGTCGGCTGGCGCCATCCTGGCACTAGCTTCCGTGGCGGCCGCCGCACCGGCTATGCAACCGCTGAAGATCTCCAAGGAGTGCAGCCAGTACACCGGCGAGGCGCCGAGCTTCTGCACGATTACGGAATCGAACCTCGCGGCGATCCCGGCGGGCACCAAGATCTTGTACTATGGGCCGGTGACCGGCAGTCCCCTTTTCGGCAGTAGCACGACGGTTATTGCCGTAGGAAACGGAGATACGGCGGTGGGGTACTGCGTCACCTACGACACCGCCAGCCCGATGCAGGGAACCTGTGCGTTTCATGCCGGCAGCGGGACGCTCGCCGGATTCCAGGCGGTCGTCAAGGTCACGGTCGACGACAAGCAGATCTATCACTGGGACGGAGGCTACCTACTTGGCACCGACAAGGCCGCCAAGTGAGAGCAAAAAGAATGCTGCCTGGCCGTTTGACGTGAATTCGTGCCCTGACTCCTGATTAGCAGGAGACAATGGCGGCGCGGCAACTACCCTTCCGTTTGCCGGGCGAAGCACCTGCCGGCCGGGTCTCTAAGCGCCTAGCACGGCGCTTGGTGAAGGCGGACCCATACGGTCCGATGTCCAAGTGTGTGGGTTATCAGAACGAGGCCGGCGTGGCGCCGAGCAGGCTGAGCTTGCCGCCGTTAAGGGAATAAAGGCTCATCTTGCGCTCCACGGTACCCGCCGGCGTCATCCGGAAGAGACCGGTCACGCCGCGGAAGCCGACCTTGCTGGTCAGGTTCTGTGCGTTCATTCCCTCCGGTCCCTTTGTCCGGACAATGCCCGAGGCAACGGCAACAGCATCGTAGCTGTAAGCCGCGTCGGTGGAGAGTGCGCGCTTGTAGTGCCGCTGGTAGCGCTCGGCGATCATCGTCGCGCCTTCGGGCTCGACCATGGCAATCACCGTGCCTGCCACCGAGGGATCCGTATACGTTTGCGGCGGCCAGGCGCTTGTGCCGACGAAGGTGACGTTCGTCTTGCCGCTGGCCTTCACGGCGCCGGCGATGGTCGTGGTGATCACCGTTTTCCCGAGAACGAGCACGGTATCGGCATTCTGCAGATTGGCGCCCGCCCTCTTGACCGCATCAGCGGCGGCAGCGTCCGTCAGATCGTAGCGGGCAAGGCCGAGATACGTGCCGCCGCCGGCGTGGATGGCGCTTGCCAACCGGGCCTCGTCAGCAGCGGGAAAGTCGTTTTGGGCGAAAACCAGCACCTTCTTGTGGCCGCTGGCGGCGGCTACCTGCACGCCTTCAATGGCGCTGTCGATTTCATCGGAAACGAAGTTGTAGACATTGCCCGATGTTGGCGGCACAGGGGCGCCCAGATTGAGCAAAGCCGGCCGCTGGTCAGCCGGCACCGCAGCGATAGCCGAGGTGACGGCAGGCAATGCGTAGCTCACGAGGAGAACGGAACCGCGCGCCCTCGCCTCGCTGACCGCGGTCGCGGCGGCTGGAGCGCCGGAGGCCACGTCGACAACCTTCACGAAGACCTGGTTGCCGCCGAGTTCGCCGACGCCGAGGCCGGCACCGTCGCGCACGTCACGCGCAGCACCCTCATAGATGCCGGTCGCGCCCTTGGGCAGCAGCAGCGTGATCTCCGCTCCCGTTTCTCCGAAGCTTTCCTCGACCTCGCTCGAAGGTGCCTTGATATCGTTGGTTTTCACATTCTTGGCGATGCCATCGACGTCGGACTGGCAGCCCATGAGCGCACCGCAGGCGACGACGATCGACATTGCGAGAACGAATTTGATGAGTTTGAGGGGACCGGCGCCTTCCGAAGGCGACACTTGCCGTGTCGAGCGTAAACCATGCGAGCCTTGCACCGGCTCGATTGACTGCACTGTCACCTGTTCCCCCACCACTCGCAATCGCGGCCTTTTCCGGCCCTTTGACAGGATTTCATATCTGCACAGGCAACACCGGAAAGCAAACCCTTCGCCCAAACTTGGTTTACGGGCACACTAAACTTTTATGTTCTTTTGAAGAGATAATTTATACCAACCTTATCCACGCTTAAATACCTGATTTTTATAGATGTTTTGTACGTTTCTCGCAGCCAACGAGAGACAACCATCGATGAAGCGCAGTATAAAAACAAGCAATATCGCTGCTTTTACTTTGTCTGCATTTTCAGCCGCATTTGCACCGAATATTTCGGCGGCATCCGTATTGCCGTCTTCGCAAATGTCAGGCGGGATCTACTCCGTTGACCTGGCGGCTGAAACGGCCCGCGCCCTGACGCTCGGCGGCGTCGCCAACCTCCTCAGCCTTGCGACGAAAAGCATCGGCACCATCGACGTTGCCGCGCTGACGCGCTCGCTACAGCCCGAGCCGGCCGGCTGGGTGAACGAGAGCGTCGCTCCAGCCCAACCGGTTGCGCGTCCGGCGATCGCCGCGCCGGCAGGTGGCGCCGCTTTCGGGACGGTTGCCATTCCTTTCAAACGACTGGCTGCCCTGAAGAAGCTCGAACCGTCCCTGTCGGAAATGACGGATGGAACCGCAATTGACTGCAGCGCAGGCAAGTGCTCCGGGGCCGCGACCGCGATCAAAGTTGCCTTCAGCAAGACGTCGCAGTCCTCGATCCGCGACAAGCTGAACGCGGTCAACATCACGATCAATCACACGATCCGCTACAGCCGCGACATCGACACCTACAAGGTGGCCGACTACTGGGCGACGCCCGCCGAAACGCTCTCGCGCCAGCAGGGCGATTGCGAGGACTTCGCGATCCTGAAGATGGCCGCGCTGCACGCCGAAGGCGTCGAGCTCAAGGACATGTCCGTCATTGTCCTGTTCGATCAGAAGCGCCATTTCTACCACGCCGTGCTTTCTGTTGCGGTGAACGGCAACCGCTTCATTCTCGACAACATGCGTGACGAGGTTCTGCCGGATACCAAGCTGCCCGACTATGTGCCACTCTACTCGATCGCGGACGGCAAGGGCTACCTGCACGGAACACGCACCGGCGCCAAGCAGGTTGCCTCGGCATTGCCACTCGAAAAGGTCGCTCCAGGCGAAGGCACGACGTTCTGAAAATCGCCGGCAAGATGCAGAAAAAGCGGCTGAATCTCGGCCGCTTTTTTCATGTCTGGGATTTTCTGGTCAGTAACGAGAGACATAGCCGATCAGCATCGGCTTCTCATGCGTTGGCGCCAAAGCCAGATTGATCTGGCCCTTCATCGAGGCCGAGCCGACGGCTATGGTGAAGCCGGTGTTCAGCGTCTTGCCCCTGTTGCGATAGAGCGTGGCGATCGCCTCATCGATCTGCGTGTCGATCGAGAAGCGCAAGCTCTTCGTCAACTGCGCCGCATCACCAAGCGGAAGACGCTGGCGCAGCATGGTCAGGAAGGGATCGTTGAAGAGCTGGATCTTTTTTTCCTGTGTCAGCAGGATCGTCGGCGACGGCGACGCCTGGATGATGGCATTGACGTTTGCCATGGACGAGGCGTCCTCGACGGTATCCAGCCTCCGCAGCGCCCACTTGAAGCTGAGCACACGCAGCAGCGAGGCCAGGTTGCCGGACTCCGGCATCTGCGAGGCCGTATAGTGCACGAGGTCGGCCGTGCTCATCTTGCCGGCCGACGACATGCGCCCGAGGCCATCCCAGTAGATCCGCTCGAGGCGGATACCGCGGCGCTCGCCGCCTCGACCGACGACCGCACGGAAGCGCGGCTCGATCTCCTCGGCGCCGATGGCCGGCAAAGGCTCCTCGATCGGCTCGAGTTCGGTGAGTGCGTTGCTGCCTGGCTTGACGATCAGCATCCTATCGCTCCGTCAGCGCTTCGCTGCGCGCCTTGTTGATCGGCTTCATCAGGTAGCTCAGCACGGTCTTGTTGCCGGTCATGATCTCGACCGAGGCAACCATGCCGGGGATGATCGGATAGGACTTGCCGTTGCGCTCCAGCGCGGACTTGTCGGTCTTGACCTGTACCAGATAGTAGGTCTCGCCCTTTTCCTTCTCCACGAGACTGTCTGCGGAGATATTCTCGACGACGCCCTCAAGGCCGCCGAAGATCGAGAAGTCGTAGGCGGTGACCTTGACGACGGCAGGCTGGCCGCGGCGCACGAAGGCGACATCGCGCGGCGAGATCTTGGCTTCGACCAGCAGCGTGTCAGCGGTCGGAACGATGCCGGCGATGACACGGCCCGGATCGACATAGGCGCCGATGGTGTTGACCTCGAGCGTGTTGACGATGCCGTCGACAGGCGAGCGGATGTCGGTGCGCTTGACGCGGTCGGACGCGCCGCGGATGGTCTCGTCGACGACCGAAAGCTCGGCCAGCGCCTGCGCCTTGTCCGTCAGCGCCTGCTGACGCAGTTCGAGGGCAAGATCGCCGAGCTGCAGCTTGGCTTCCTGCACGGCAGCCTGCAGGCGGTCGATGCTTTCCTGGTAAACCTTGAGCTGGCCCTTCTGGTCGGTGAGATCCCGCTCGGTCTTCAGCACTTCCGTCTGCGCCACCAGCTTCTTCTGTGCCAGCGGGAAAATTAGGTCGTACTGGCGCTGGGCACCTTCGATATTCTGCTGCAGGCGATCGATGTTGGCGTGGGCTTCGCTGAGCTCGTTCTCGCGCTGGCGCACGCGCTCCTGCAAGACGCCAAGCTTGTTCTGGTAGCTGGCGCGATCGGCAGCGAAAAGCTGCTCCTCGTTTGCGCACACATCGTTCGCGACGGCCAGGATCTCTTCCGGGCAAATGAACGGCGTATCGTATTGACCAGCTTCCTCGAGCTTCAGGCGCGCAACCTTGGCACCGAGCGCACGCGCCTTGGCAACGGATTCGCCAAGGGTGGAGGTCGTCGTTGTATTATCGAGCTGGACGAGTAG
Organism: Rhizobium sp. RHZ01; assembly: GCF_014851595.1. Taxonomy (NCBI): domain Bacteria; kingdom Pseudomonadati; phylum Pseudomonadota; class Alphaproteobacteria; order Hyphomicrobiales; family Rhizobiaceae; genus Rhizobium; species Rhizobium sp. RHZ01. The sequence continues at coordinate 60,388 of NZ_JACUZZ010000013.1, read as the reverse complement.
CTGACCTTTGCGGACGACCTGACCGAGGACGACGGCGATCTGCTGGACGACCCCGGGCTCCGACGACTGGATGATCTGCGTCTTCGAGACCGGAATGACCTTGCCCTCGCCGCGGGCGATCTCGTTGATGTCGGCAATAGCCGCCCAGGCGACGAAGCTCGCAATGACGAGCGCCACCAATGCCAGAATGCCGCGGGCGAGAAGCGGAGGATTGTCGTGACGATTGCTGAGGCTCATGACTGCGCCCCTGCTGGTTTACGCTGCATGGCCTCGATGACCGCACCCTTCGGACCGTCGGCGATGATGCGTCCTTTATCGATGACGATCAGGCGATCGACGAGTTCAAGCATGCTGTAGCGGTGGGTGGCGATCAACAGCGTCGTGTCACGGCTGATAGCCTTCGACAGGCGCGCGATCAGATTGCGCTCGGTCGCCAGATCCATGGCGCCCGAAGGCTCGTCGAGAAACACGATCTTCGGTTTCGTCAGCAACAGGCGCGCAATCGTCAGCGCCTGCTTCTGGCCGCTCGACAGGTTGGTGCCGCGTTCGCCGACGGGCATGTCGAAGCCGCGAGGATGATTGCCGACGAACTCGTCGACACCGGTCATGCGGGCGACCTCGAGCAGCTCCTCGTCGGTCGCATCGGCGCGTCCGATCAGCAGGTTTTCCTTCACCGTTCCCGAGAAGAGATCGGAGGACTGGCCGGCCACGGCGACCGCCGAGCGAACCTCGGCCATGTGGTACTGGCGGATATCGACGCCATCGATCAGCACGCGACCACCCGAAGGGCAAAAGAGTCCGTCGAGCAAGCGGCCGAGCGTCGTCTTGCCCGAGCCGATGCGGCCGATGATGCCGACGCGCTCGCCGGGCTTCACGGTAAAGGACAGCTTGTTGATGACGGGATAGTCCGATCCCGGATACTGGAAAGACACATCCTGGAAGCTGAAAGCGCCGCGGGTGATCTCGCGATTGACGAAGCCGACCGTGGACGGACGGTCGTCGGGCTGCTCCATGATCTTGTCGAGAATGCGAAGCGACATGGTCGCCTGACGGAACCGCGCCAGCGTCATGGCGATCTGGCCGAGCGGCGCGCCGGCGCGGCTTGCCAGCATGACCGTCGCGACGATCGCGCCCATGGCAATGCGGCCTTCGGAGAACTCGTAGGTGCCGGCAATCACGATCAGGACGCTCACCATCTGCTGGATGAACATCGTCATGTTGATGGCGTTCGTCGAGATGTGCTTGATATCCTCGCTGGTGCGGCTCGAATACTTTGTCAGTTCCTGCCAGCGGCGCAGCATAGTGGCTTCGGCGCGCAGGCTCTTCAGCGTTTCGATCGTCGAGATCGTTTCCACCAGCAGAGACTGGCGACGCGACGCCTCGTTGGCGGCCGTCGCCATGCGCTTGCCGATCGCGGCCTGCGCCCACAAGCCGATTGCGACCGACAGGACGAAGGCGACCGCCGGGATCACGACGAGCCAGCCGGAAATCAGATAAATGACGCCGAGGAAGATGAAGACGAACAGGCTGTCGATCAGGACGCCGATCGTGTTCGACGTGAAGAACTCGCGAACGAATTCATACTGCGTCACGCGGTTGGCATATTCGCCCGTCGACATCGGCCGCGAGGCGAGCGTCGAATTCAGCACCTTGTCGAACAGCAGCTGCGACAGGCGCAGATCCGCCTTGCGTCCGGCATAGTCGATCAGCGACGAGCGAGCGGTCTTCAGCAGGAAATCGAAGACATAGGCAAGCGAGATACCCGCGGCCAGAACCCAGAGCGTCGGGATCGCCTTGTTCGGCAGCACCCGGTCATAGACGTTCATCGTGAACAGCGGCGAGCCGAGCGCGATCAGGTTGATGAAGAGTGCCGCGACCATGACGCGGACATAGGTGCGCCAGTAAGGCGCAAGCGTCGTTGCCAGCCAGTGCCGCTTCTCGATCTCGACGGCATTGCCGACCAGCGCCTCTTCCGAGGCGTTCTGATAGTAAAGCGTAAAGGCAAAGGCCAGTTGCGGCTTCAGCGCCAGGAATTCTTCCCGCGTCAGACGGATCGCGTTGCCGGCAATCGGAACGATATCAGTGACATAGGAGCCGTCCTCGGCGACCTCGAGCAGCGGCAACACGCTGCCGTCGGCAAACGCGACGATCGCCGGGCAATCGAAATTGCTCTGGCGGCACTCGCGCTCCTGATGCTTGATCACCTGCAGGCCGATGCGCTCGGCCATGCGCTCGACATCGTCGATCTCAAGCGACTCGGTCACCTCATCCGGGAGACCGGAGAAGAGGACCGTGTCGGAGCTTGGTCGGCCATAGAACGCAGCCACGGATTTGAATGCGGCTTTGAATGTCTGCAGCGGTGTGCTGCTGGAGGTCCCGAGCGCTACGTTCAGCATTGTTCCATGGCCACGTCGACTATTGCTGTCGAATTGGCGCTAGAAGGTCCAGGGGCATACCGGCCTTCTGATGTGAATCAAGCTCGACATATCCAGGATTCGCGACGCCCGCGGGGACAACAAACTCTTCCCGCGCATAAGGTTTGGACTGATCGACCGGCTTCAGCTTCATCGTCTGAAGCAGATTGCCCGACGCCGCCAGGATCTTGTACTCGGCAAACTGCGACGCAACGCGCGCGGTATCAGCGAGAACCTGAGTGTTGAACTTCGTGTTCTGCGCATCGAGCACATCGAGCAGCGAGCGCTGGCCAACCTTGAACTGCTCGCGGTAGGAACCGACGAGCTGGTTGTTGATCGAGGCCTGCTTGTTGAGGATGCCGGACAGCTCGCCGCGGCTGACGCGCTCGTTCCAGGCGGAACGGACCGACTCCGAGACCTCGCGCTGAACCTGGGCGAGATTGTAGCGCTGCTCGCCGGCACGACGGATCTGCTCCTGCTCGCGCGCAACGTCGATGCCGCCGCGATAGAGGTTCCAGCGGGCAACGACACGGACCTGATAGTCGTTGGTGTTGCCTTCGTCGCCATCGATGTCGTTGCCGACGCGGGCCGAGCCTTCGAGATTGACCTTCGGCAGGTAGTTGGCGCGCGCACCACGAACCCCGGCATCGGCCGCATCGACGTCGGCATTGGCCGAATAGATGCGCGGGCTGTTCTTGGCGGCGACGAAGACCGCGTCGTTCAGCGTCTTCGGGACGTACTTGCCAACGGACGGCGGCGTCTGCGCATTGGTGATTGGCTCGCCGACGACCTGAAGGAAGCGGATTTTCGTCTGCTCAAGCTCTTCGAGCGCTTCGCGCAGCCGGGCCTTGGCGGCCTGCAGACGTTCGCTGCCCTGAAGGCGGTCAGCGTCCGTGAGCGCACCGCCCTTGATGCTCTCGTCGATGTCGCCGACCATCTGCGTATGGAACGCAACGTTCTGCTTGGCGGCAGCAACGATCTGGTTCTGGAGCATGTATTCCAGATAGTCCTGCGTCACTTCGAGTGCGAGCGACTCAGACCGTTCGAGAACCCGAAAGGACGCGCCATCGACGCGCGAAGCCTGCTGTTCGACCTGGGCGCGGCGGCTGCCGCCATCATAAAGTGTCTGCGAGATCGTCAGACCAACATCGCCCGGCGACAGATAGTCATGATCATCTCTCAGCGAACCGGAACTTTCGTTCGACAAGCGACGGCGCCCGATCCCGCTCTCCAAATCTACGGATGGCAAGTATAAACCGCGCGCTTGACGTAGTTCAAACTCGATAGCTTCTCTATCCTTCGCAGCCTGCAAGATCTGCGGGTTCGTTTTCATCGTCTTTTCGATAGCCTGCTGCAGAGACATTGCATTTGCATCAGCATAAAACGAAAAACTCAAAGCAACCGTCGCAGACAATGCTGCAAAAATTCTTTTGTCCTTAAACAAGTTCGATGCCCCTCAACATCAAAGATTCACTCGGCGTACCCGTATACCAAAGATTTTCTTTGGCAAAGAAGTAACACCAATCTTTCCACATTCCAATCGCAGCTTCAGACATTCCTGCCAAGACAGTTAATCCCAGTGGACAACTGCCTAAAGCGAGAATTTTACAGGATTTTTTAACGGGGGCTTTGCCCGAACCTGTTTATCTGGCATTACTTTCAAACGGACATGACCCGCGATGAATTTTAGCCAGCGTTACTCTTCCGCCACAATCGTTTCAGCTCTTCGGATCGCAACCCTCGGTGCTGTCTGCTACGTGGCTGGATCCGTCGGCGTTTTACTTATCTTAAACCTTCTCGTACCGGATCGACCATTTTTGGTGGGATTTGTCGGCGCAGGTTTAATTTCGCTTTTTGTTGCATTTCCGCTGCTATTGATCTTGCAGCTCAAAGTTGGCGATCTCAAAAAACTACAGGAAACGATTAACTATACTGCCCGCCACGATGCCGTAACCAATACGCTGAATGGTACAGCCTTTGCTGCGGCCGTCGAACACTACATCGACCGGCGCAAGCGCATCGCCACCGACGGTGGCGGCGTGATGATCGCCGTCGTCATCGATACGCTCGACGAGATCAGCCGACGCTACGGCCCGCAATGGGCAGACACGGTCATGCAGTCGCTCGCCGCGATCATCCAGTCGTCGGTCCGAAAGGGTGATCTGGTTGCGCGCCTTGCCACCAACGAACTCGGGGTTTTCCTCCCGGGCGCGACCATCGAAAACGCCCAGGACGTCGGCACCCGCATCCGCCGGCGCGTCGCGGAGGCCTCTTTCTCGGCCGAGGGATCGCTGATGACGATCGGCATCCGGCTCGGCGGCGCCGTTTTCGAGGGACCAACCGACTTCACGCATATCCGTCAGTTGGCAGACGAAATGGCCATGGAGCGCGGCGGCGAGTGCGAAGACGCCATCCCGCTGTCGCGGCTGCCGGCCGCCTGACCTAATTTAGCCGAATCCTGAGAATGAAAAAAGGCGCCGAAGGGCGACGCCGAAGGGCGCCTTTTACTTTGCCGGTTTGTCCGAACATCAGCCGACGTGCGGCGCCGTCGTCGTGTCGTGCTTGTCGTCGAAGAGGATCTTGACCGCTTCCGTGGTGTTCTGGAGAACCGCCACATCGTGCCAGCCGCCATTGGCGTTGACGCTGACTACGGTATCCGTGCCGCTGACCGTCGTCTTGACGCTGGCGAGTGCTTCCGCCTCGCTTGCCTGGTGACCGAGCAGGCTGTCGAGAAGCTTCGAGACGTCGAGCGTGTCGCCTTCGCTTGCCTTGTAGTCGGTGATGACGTCGGCCATCGACACGCCCTTCAAGGCGTCGGTGTCGAGGACGAAGGTATCAGCCCCTGCCCCGCCGGTCATCGTGTAACCGCCGGCGCTCCCCGACAGGATGTCATCACCGTCGCTGCCGATCAGCGAGTAGGCGTTGCCGCCGTTTTCGCTGCCGCCGAGCGTCGTGTCGAAGGCGACCTCGACGAAGTGGCCGGTCGAGCCGTCCGTAAGGGTGTAGCTGCCATCGGCAAGGATCGATTGACCGTTGATCTCCGTGCCGGACGTGCTGGCATCGAGCGAGATGCCGCTGATCGAATGATCCGCCAGGCTCGAAAGCTCGCCGCTGTCGGTGATGCCGTTGTGGTTCAGGTCCTGCCAGACGGTCAGCTTCGAGAAGGCCTCGTCGGTCGCATCGATCTTGCCGTCATGGTTGCTGTCGAGCGTTGCCAGTGCTGCCAGGCCATCGACATAGCTTCCACCGGCAAAGTGCGGCGAGAAAATCTCGCTGCCATTGTCGATCTTGCCGTTGCCGTCCACATCGAACGCCAGGATACCGTCACTGGCGGATGTCCAGGCAATCTGATCCTTGTGGCCGTCGGCGTTGATGTCGAACTGCACGCCGTTGTCGAGGGACGTGAGAGCGATGCCATTGTGGTCGAGATCGAGGATGATGGGATCGATGGAAGACGCAACAACGGAGCCGTTATAAATGCTGGTGAGCAGCGTATTGCTCAACTGCACCAGCGTCCCACCGGCGGCATCACCCGTCTGTTGATAGATGTAAGTGTTGGTGCCATCGGTAAACGCAAGTGTGGCACCGGCATTGCCAATATCGCTGCCCATCAGATACTGGACAGCCGCCGCAGCTCTTGCCGTCGAAGTGATGGTGAGCGCCGTTGCACCTCCATCCGTATCGTAGAATGTCGCCATACCGGTTGCCGCATCGACGCTATGCGATTCCACGGTCCGATTTGAGCTGCTTTGGTTAATGGTTAGTGTCGAGTCACCAGCACCGTCAACATAGCCTGTCGTCGCCCGAACCGGTGCGACAGAGAAGGCAATTTTGTCAGCCACACCTCCGATTCCCCAGTCCATGACGATGTCATGACCGGAGATGGTTCCGCTGTTACCGCTTCCACCGATTGTAGGAGTCGATTCCCCAGCAACGATCACAAACGTGTCTTTGCCGCCACCACCATAGAGCGTATCACCGCCGGCGCCGCCATTGATCCTGTCTGCACCAGAGCCGCCAGTGATAGAGTCGTTACCCGCGCCGCCAGTGATGTTGAACGCGCCATTGGTTTCGGCCGCGCCGTTCCAGGTCAGCGTCTGGCTGGACGTGAGCGCGGAGCCATCGACCTTGAGCGTCGCGCCCGAGGCAACCAGCGTATCGACGGTCGTCACATTCGTCGTCGCGGCGCCGAGCGTGATGGTTTCGATATTGGTGACCTTGTCGAGATCGTTGGTTGCGCCGTTCGAGTCGGTGAATGTCAAGGTATCGTTGCCGGCACCACCGTTGATCGTATCTGCATTCGTCAGATTGCCCGCGAGAACGAACTTATCGTTGCCATCGCCACCGGCAAGGGTGTCGTTTCCCGCACCCGACGTGATGATGTCGTCTCTTGCGCCGCCGGTGATCGTGTCACTGCCCGCGCCGCCGGTGATGTTGAACGAGCCATCGGTTTCAGCCGCGCCGTTCCAAGTGAGGCTTTGACCAGACGAGAGAGCGGAGCCGTTGACCGTGAGCGTCGCCCCCGCGGCCACCAGCGCATCGACGGTCGTCACATTCGTCGTCGCGGCGCCGAGCGTGATGGTTTCGATATTGGTGACCTTGTCGAGATCGTTGGTTGCGCCGTTCGAGTCGGCAAACGTCAAGGTATCGCTACCGGCGCCGCCATCGACCGTATCCGCGCCCGTCAGGGTCGCCCCGAACGCAATCACGTCATCACCCGAGCCTGCCTTGATTGTGTTGACGCCCGTGCCCGCCGTGATCTTCGCGAAGTCCTCGGACTGGTTCGACAAATCGAGTAGCACCGTGGCCGAGGAGTTGATCGTCACGTTTTCGATATTGACGATCTGATTGTTGTTGGCGCTGGTGAAGTTCGCATCGACACGCAGCGTGTCCGTGCCGAGACCGCCGTCGATCAGATAATCGTTCTGGTCCGCGACGATCGTATCGTTGCCACTGCCCCCTGTAACGAAGTCTCTCCCGGCACCACCGTCGAGCGTAGCCGCCGTACTTCCCGAGCCGATAAGGATGTCATTGCCCGCGCCGCCCGTAATCACGCTGTCGCTGGAGCCGCGATACACATTGACTGTCGTGCTCGTGGAGTTGGCGATCCCGTCGGTGGCCGTATACGTGAAATTGCCGCTGTTACCAGAGGTGATATCGACGCGGATGCTCGTGGAGCTTGAGCCCCGAGTTACGTTGTCGACATCCGTACCGTCCGCCGCGGTTCCGACATTCAGAGTGTTGCCGTCCGCGTCGGTGTCGTTGGCAACGAGCCAGGCGTTCTGCACTGTAAGTGTAGTCCCCTGCCCTTGGCTCGACGAATTGGTATAGATGTTGTCGCCGAACCCTACCGGTGCATCATTCACATTCGTCACAGTCACATTGAGCGTCTGCGTATCGACGCCGCCATGGCCGTCAGAAACCTGAAAGGTAACGACGTAGACGTTGTCGCCAGCCGTACCACCGACATCGCCCGGCGCTTCATAGTTAGGCGCGGAGATGAAGGTGAGAACGCCGGTCGACGAGTTGATCGCGAACTTGGCGTAGTCGGTACCCGCCGTCTCGACGATGGAATAGACCAGCGTGTTGCCGTCGGCATCGGTCGCATTGACGTCGGTGACCGCCGTCGTGCTTTCCGCGATAGAAAGGTTCGTCGAATCGGTTCCGTTGTTCGGAGCGGTGATGACCGGGTTGGCATTCGGCGGCGCGGTCACTGAAATCGCCAGCGTGGCGCCAGCGGTATCACCATCGCCGTCCACGAACGTGTAGGCAAACGACTCGTTGCCTGTGTTGCTGATCGGCGCGAGGTAGCTGTAGTCGCCGGCATGATGGGTGGTTCCGACGTCCGTGAAATAGAATGTCAGAGTGCCGCCAAGCGCCGTTTTGATCTCGATCCAAGTGCCGTGGTCCTGGTACGCGCCAGCTGGCGTGCCGCTTTCCGAAACCGTTCCTGTTCCGGCGATCGCGCCGGGTGTGAAGGTATATGTCACGCCATTGACGACGATCGACTGGACATGTCCGCCATCGGCGCCAAAGCTCGCATCGACGCCACCATCGATGACAACGTTGCCGCCGACCGACTGGGCATTGCCCAGGAAGTCCTGCAAGGTTGCAAGGAGGCCCGTGACATCGCTGGTGCCCACCAGGATAACGGTGTCCTCGGTCGTGTTGCTGTCCGATCCGTCGGTGTTCGGATAGGAGACCGGCTCAAGGTTGGAAACGTTTATGCTACCGCCAATGCCGATCGCGTAGACGCTGTCGATACCTTTCGCAGTGATGAAGGCTTCCCATTCACCGGTGGTCACGGAATTGTTGGTGTGATTTCCGTCATCCGCGCCGCTGGCAATGCCATCGCCGCTCGGCGCACCGTCCGACAGGAAGTAGACGACATTCTTGTCGGCCTGTACTGGCGCGCCGGTGCCGTAGCTCGACATCGCCTGCTGCAGGCCGAGATCGTAATTGGTTCCGCCGGACCCGCTCCAGTTCGCGTTGTTTTGGATGTACGCCAGCGCATCTGCCTTGGTCATCCAGACCGTGCCGGATGCGCTCTCGCCGAACTTGACGATCTCGACGTACTTGATCTGGTCGTTCGATTCGAGCAGCTGCTCCATCGAATACCGCGCGAGACCAATCCGGTCCTGGGTATAGCCACCAGGCACGTTGCTGACGCCGCCGCCGTAGGACGAGTACATGCTGTAAGAGACGTCCACGATCAGTTGCACGTTGACCGTGCTCATCGAACCGGTCACCGCGCTTTCGGTGACGCTATGCGCAACCGGCGTGTCGTCGGTGATCGTGAGGTTCACCGAACCGGATACCTTGTCACCCGTCGCGTCGGTCGCAGTGACCTTGATGCCCCCGATGGTCACTTGGTACACACCGGGTCCATCGATCAGGTTGTCGACCAGCGTAGCGGTGACGGTCGGAGTAGCCGACTGACCCGCCGGGGCGGAAGTATTGCCTGTCAGCGCAAGCCGGACAAAGATACCGAGATCGGTATGGGTCGGGGAGATCAGGTTCCCGACCAACTGGCCGCCATTCAGCGCCCAACTTACGGTGTAACCGCTGGCAAGTCCGCTCACCGTCGGCGCGGTCCAGCCGCTGCCGGTCGGATTGTCGAAGCCAATGGTGATAGTCTCGCCAGTCGCGGTGAAGGTGATCCCCGTCGTTGCCTGAGCCGTCTCATCACGGCTGTCCGGCGCGCTGCCGGTCACCGCGCCCGCGACGAGATCCGCCGGAACGCCGCCACTCGAGCCGTTGAGAACTGTATCGAGCGCCGCCTCGCTGAGCGTCAGCGAAATGCTGCCGCCACCGATTGGTAGGCTGTTCAAATTCAGGCTGACGGTGCCGCTTGTTGAGAGCTGCTCATACTGAGCCGAATTAGCCACGCTCCCAGCAATGCTGTTGGAAATGCTGGTCGTTGTCGCGGGATAGGTAACCGTGACAAAACCGCTTGAGCTACCTGCCGGAACGGTGACCGTAATCGGCTGGCCCGAAGCATCACTGTTGGCGAGCGTGAACGTCAGAGGTTGACCGCTCTGAGGCGCAATGGACGAGAGACCGGAGGTCGTCGACAAGGTGATCATGTAGATCACATCGGTCCCACCCCCGGCATGAGCCGCCGACGTGGCTGTCAGCGTCGCGGTAACCACGTCGGTATCGTCCGTGATCGTGGTCGTCACCGGGGTTGTGTCGGCCTGCAGGTTCTCGAACGCGCCGGCCGTGCCGGCATTGGCCTCGACCACGGTGACGATGTGGTTGGAGACACTGTCGACCTCGCGGTAGACGTCGTCGCGGTTGACTGCCACCGGGTCGCTGTCGCCCGAGCTGCTGCCCGCCGCGATCGTGATGACCTGATTGTTGGCGAGCGTCACGGTGAGCGCATTGTGCGTCGTCACGGCCTGGCCGTTCGCATCCACGAGGCTCGCCGTGTAGGTGATCGAGCCGCCGTCCTCGCCCGTGCTGCTCGGCAAGGCCGTCAGAACAACCTTCACCACGTCGGTATCGTCCGTGATCGTGGTCGTCACCGGGGTCGTGTCGGCCTGCAGGTTCTCGAACGCGCCGGTCGTGCCGGCATTGGCCTCGACCACGGTGACGATGTGGTTGGAGACACTGTCGACCTCGCGGTAGACGTCGTCGCGGTTGACTGCCACCGGGTCGCTGTCGCCCGAGCTGCTGCCCGCCGCGATCGTGATGACCTGATTGTTGGCGAGCGTCACGGTGAGCGCATTGTGCGTCGTCACGGCCTGGCCGTTCGCATCCACAAGGCTCGCCGTGTAGGTGATCGAGCCGCCGTCCTCGCCCGTGCTGCTCGGCAAGGCCGTCAGAACAACCTTCACCACGTCGGTATCGTCCGAGACATTGAATGACACATTCGCCGTCGAGGTATCGCCGTCGTTATCCTTTACCGTGAAGGAGAAATCTGCCGATCCGGCATCCTTGTAGACGTTGTCGGAATGCGCGATGAACTGATAGTTTCCGTCAGCCGTAACCCGCAGCGCTCCCTGCGTCGTCGGAATGCCCTGCGACCATCCGTCATTGCCAAATGTCAGGCTGACGCCGTTGATCTTGGAGACAGTGGCACCGTCGGTGCCCTGGGCGAAATCGAGCTTGCCTTCGACGACCGAGCCTTCGGCCACGGGCTGCGCGACCATGTTGTGCGCCACCGGACCGTCGTCCTGGAACTGAACGGTCAGATACACCTGCGATACGGCGCTCGTCTTGTCGCCGTCGGCGTCGGTCAGGGTTGCCTGGATGTGGAGGCCGCCGTCAACGACAACCTTTACGATATCGTCATAGGCCGCGGGACTGGAGCCGGCCTCGTTATTGTGGATCGGCTGATATTGCGCGATCCAGACATGGCCGTCGGCATCAACATAGACCTTGAAAACCTCGATCGTCGACTGGCCGTTGACCGTATAGCCGATCAGCGTGCCGTCGGTGCCGGTCTTCAGCAGGATGTGCTTGTTGTCATTGGTCATGAGGCCTGAGTCGGTACCATTGAAGGCGCTGCCATCAGCCTTGGTGACAGAGAACGACCACGTAACGCTCTTATCCGAGCCGACGCTGCCGATGAACAGCGCGTTCGCGCCGGTCAGCACGCTCGTCGCGGATGAGGCGTAGCCGAGGGCGTTGGCCATGTAGATCGCGGCCGGTGGGGTGTTGGCGGTGTCGGCGGCGGCGTTCGGATCGGCCAGGGTGTTGACGCCGTGACTCTCGTCATGCGCGATTAGCAGCGTCTCGTGGTTGGTGATGGTAGTATAGACCGGCACCTGCTCCGTATGAGTGACCTGCGTCGGGACCGAGGTCTGGATGTCGGAAATGCGGAACTTGTCGCCATCGTATTCGTGACGGCTGTCGTAGTTCACGCCATTGTAATTGCTGACCTTCAGCACATCGAAGGCGCCGTTCGTGTTGGCTGCCGTAACGCTGATCACCGCGCCATCGGGAACGCTGGACAGCACATAGCCGATCTGCGTGTTGCCCTGATAGGCGGCCTTGGCCGTGACCGCCTGCCCGTTGATCATGAAGGTCAGCTCAACGAAGCTTCCGCCATTGGTCGCATCAATGAAGACGGCAGCGGAGCCGCCGTTGCCGCTCACGTCCACCTTGAACTGCGCCGACGAATGCGGATCGGCGGCCTGATTGTTGGCCCCAACATTCGTTACGAAGTTCATGGACAGCACTTCGCTCGAGCTGTCGATCCACTGATTGCTGACGCCAATGGTGCCGCTGCTGGTGTTGACCGAAGCGCTACTGTTGCCGCTCCTGGCCGTAAGCAGCAGGTCATGATGCCCATCCGCACTGCCGAGCCAACGCTCCGACTGGTTACCAGCCTTTAGAGTGAAGGTTTCCTGGACCATTTCTGTCGTGGTCCAGGTGCGCGTCTCCGTATCTGTCTGGACTTGAGTTGTCGTGTCGTTGGAAGCGCGCGCCGAGATGACCGGGATATCGTCCAGCACACTTACCTTGAGACTGCCGGCGCCAAGATCGACATAGTCGCCATCGCCGTCGGTCGCGGTGACGTAGCTGGAGAGGTCGAAGGTCAGCGTGTTCTCGCCGCTGCCCGCAGGGTGGTCCAATTGCTCGATCAGCGTGAAGGTGTATTTGCCGTCAGCGCCGAGAACCAAGGTGAAGATCGCCTTTTCGTGCGCCGCATCGTAGCCGCTGCCACCGCCGACCTCGACATAACCGGTCAGCGTCGAACCGTTGGTCACGATATGGACCTGCTGACCCGCCGACGTAATACCGGCGAGTGCCGTGCCGTTGACAGACTTCAGGGTGAACCCGCCATTAGCCCCGGGGCCGTCCGCGCCGAAATCGACCAGCGTCGACAGGCTTCCCGTCGCGGTCAGGCCGTTGCTCGGCGTGCTGGTGTCGGTGTCGGCATTCTCACCTGTGCGGTTGGCATCGGCATTCGCCCAGGTAAGGCCGTCTTCGTCGACTTTAGCCGTTACCGTCGCATTGGCGATCAGCTTTGGACCATCGTCGGCGAAAGTGATATTGCGACCGATCTCGATCGTGGCGCTGCTGCTCCTCGAATCGCCGTCATAATCGGTGATCGTCGCCGTCGCCGTCAGCTTGAGGAGATTGTCGGCAAGCGAGACCACCGTGCCATCGCCGCCATGATCGATAGCTTCGTATTGGGTCAGCGTGACCTTGCCGGTGCCGTCCACCGTGACCTTGAAGATGGTGTTGGTCTGGCCAACACCCTGGAACGTGGAGGCGGTCGAGCCGTAGATCACCCCATTGCTCTGATAGAGATATATGGTCTGGTTATCGCTCTTGAGCCCAGAGGTGCCGCCTTGGGTCACCGAAAGCGCATAGCTCGTGGCGAGATCACCCGCGCCATCCGCGCCGTAGCTGGAGACAGCGTTGAACACGCCGGCGAAGCTCTGGCTGGCCGTATCGCAATTGGCGCCGATGGTGTCGGCGTCCTGCGTTGCCAGCACAACGTTCGCCTCACCACTAGCGGTCAGTGTGATCGACGGCGTGTGGTCATCGAATCTGATATTGCCGCCGAGATCGACCGTGGCGCTGCTGCTCTTCCTGTCATTGTCACCATCGGTGATCGTTGCGGTCCCGGTGAGCTTGACGAGATTGTCGGCGAGCGAGACCACCGTGCCGTTGCCGCCATGATCGATCGCGTCGTACTGGGTCAGCGTGACCTCACCTGCGTTGTCCACGGTGATCTTGAAGATGGTGTTGGTCTGCCCGACCTTGTCGGAAGTTGAAGCTGTCGAGCCGTAGACGGTGTCACCGATCTTATAGAGATAGATCGTCTGCCCATGGCTATCGAGCTTGGAGTCGACGTGGTTTTGGCTGTCCGGCTGGCCGGTCACCGAGAGCGCGTAGCTGGTGACCGTGCTTCCCATGCCATCCGCGCCATAGCTGGAGACAGCATGGAACACGCCGGCGAAATTCCGGCTGGCTGTATCGTAGTTGGCGCCGATGGTATCGGCGTCCCGCGTGGTCAGGGTGAGCGCGGCGTCGCTGCCCGCTGTCAGCGTGATCGACGGCGTATGGTCGTCGAATTTAATATTGCCGCCGAGATCGATCGAGGCGCTGCTGCTTCTCTGGTCGCCGTCATCGTCGGTGATCGTCGCCGTCGCCGTCAGCTTGACGAGATCGTTGGCGAGCGCGATGCTCGTATTATTACCCTCGCCGAGATGATCGATGGCGCTGTACTGCGTCAGCGTCACTGTGCCGCCGCTGCTTACCTCGATCTTGAACACCGTGTTGCCAACGTTGATGTCGTTTGCCGAACCGGCCGTGGAACCGTAGACAATGCCGTTCTTCACAAACAGGTGGATCGCTTGGTCGTCATGCGACAGGCCGCTCAATCCGCCCTGAGCGCTCACCGAAAGCGCGTAGCTGGTGACGGTGTTACCAGCGCCGTCCGCGCCGTAGCTGGAAACGGCGGTGAACACGCCGGCGAAGCTCCGGCTGACCGTATCGAAATTGTTCCCGATGGTGTCAGCGTCTTGCGTGGTCAGGGTGAGCGCGGCGTCGCTGCCCGCTGTTAGCGTGATCGACGGCGTGTCGTCGTCGAATTTGATATTGCAGCCGAGATCGATCGAAGCGCTATCGGTCGCCTTGTCGCCATCATGGTCGGTGATCGTCACGGTCGCCGTCAGCCTGACGAGGCCCTCGTCGAGCGAGATAACCGAGCCATTGCCGTTGCCGACATGATCGATGGCGTCGTACTGGGTCAGCGTGACCTTGCCAGTGCCGTCCACGGAGATCGTGAAGATGATGTTGCCCTGCCCGACGCTGTGGGACGAGGAGGCGGTTGAGCCAACAATTACACCATTGATCTCGTAGAGATAGATCGCATGGTCGTTGCTTTCGAGCCCGGAGTCGACGCGGTCGCCGAAGCCGCCGCGATCCCAATCGTCATGGTCATCGTGATGCGAATTTCCGCTGAGGCTGAGCGCATAGGTGGTGTTTGTGGTACCGGCGCCGTCCGCGCCATAGGAAGAGGTGATCTTGAACGCCCCGGAGAAATCGGCGCTCGCCGTGTCGGTACCGCCGACCCCGCTCCCGATCGTGTCGTGATCCTGCGTCTCAAGGCTCGGTGCCTTCGAAGCGGAGGCGGAGATCGCCGCCACCGGCACGTCGTCGATGACGCTGACGAGGAAGCTCTTGGCGTCCAACGTTACGGTGTCGTTGTCGAAATCGGTGTACTGGACCAGGCTTGACAGGTCGAGCTTCAGCACGCCCTCGCCATTGTTGCCGTAGCTGTGGTCGAGATTATCCTTGAGTTCGAATTTCCAGCTGCCGTTGTCATAGACGGTGAGCGTGAAGACTGCATGCGCGCCTTCGCCAGTGGTCCCGGCGGTGATGGTCTGATAGTGGCCGTTGGCGTCGGCGCCTTCCGCGACCGAGGTTACCGAAACGAGGCTGCCCCCCGACTTCACGCTCGCGCCGCCGTCAGCCTTGATGGCGTTGCCGACCAGCTCCGAGTTGAGCGAGAAATGCCCGCCTTCGTCGGCGCCGGTGTTGACCAGCGTGGCGAGCGAATTCGCGCCGCTGCCGCTGACGACCGCGGTGGTATTGTCGTGGAAATGGCCGTGGTGGCTGATGTCGTCGTCCGTGGCCGAGCCCGAGCCGCCACTGGTATCCTCATTGCCGTTGAGCTGCTCTTCCTCGACCGTACCCGAGACATGGGCGCGACCGGCCGTGGTCGGCGAGTCGTCGGTGATGGCGATTTTCAGGCCGCCGGTCAGCGGAATGCTGTCGCCATCGCCATCGGTCGCCTGGATCAGGCCGCCGAAGTCGATGGGCACGCTCCCATTGGTGGCGTCGGTGCCATGGTCGAGCTGATCGAAGAGCTTGAAGGTGTAGTCGCCGTCATTCGACAGGGTCAGCGTGAAGATGACGCGGGCCCCCTCACCCTCGCCCGCCGTCGCGGTGAGGACGCCGTTCGCGACGGTGTAACTCAGCGCGTCGCCATGCGAGGACAGCGCACCGAGGCTGCTTACGTCGCCGGTGAAGGAAAAACCGCCCTTGCCGTCACTTCCGAAGTTCACGACGTTTGCGATCGAGCCGCTGACTGTCGCGGGGCCCGGCAGACTGTTAGAGGCATTGCCGGTATAGGAGCCGTCCGCATTGCCGTCATTCGGGCTCGTACCCTGCGAAAGCGACGTCTTGATGTCGTCTTCAGCGACCGTGGCGCTCTGAAGTGCCTGCTGGTTGACGCTCGGGCTGTCGTCATCGACATTGACGCTGATCGTGCCGGACACGTGGTCGCCGTCGCCGTCATAGATGTCGAAGCCGAAGTTCAGGACGAGATTGTCCTCGGTGCCCGTTGCGGGGTGAGCGAGGGCGGCGTTGAGCGTAACCGAGTAGGTGCCGTCGGCATTGACCGTGACAACGATCGCGTTTTGGACGTGCAGGCTGCTCCAACTCATGGAACCGCCCTGTCCGTTCGGCGTCCAGACCCCTTCGCCCAGTGCCTCTGCTGTACCCTTGCCGGTGTCGTCAATGTACATGACCGAGAGCGCAGCGTTGCCGAGGCCGGCGACGGATTCAAGGCCGGTGACCTGGATATGGCCGAGCCCATCCGAGCCCGCGTCGAAATCGATCGTGCCGAACGCGGTGGCCCCGTGACCGTCGTCACCAGTGCCGCCCTGGTTGCCAGCTTTGCCGACGTCCTCGTCGTCAAGGATGGCACTGTTGCCGGTCACCGACACATTGGCGAGGAACGTGCCGTAGTAGTCGGCGTGCCCGGTTTCCTTGAATTCCAGCGTGTTCGATGCATTGCCGGCGCCGCCGACAATGGAGATGCTATAAGTCGTCATCTGTCCGGGCGGGTCGATTTCGAGCACAACGACGCCGCCGAAGGTGACGACCAGGTGCTTGCTGCCCGCCTGTGCCGCGCCGGCCTCGAATGTGAGGGTGTAGCTTTCGCCCTCTGCCAGTTTGAGCACCTGCGAGACCGCTACATCGCCCGGCGATGCGTCGAGGTCGATCATGTATCCGTTCGTCGAGGAATGCATGCCGAGATAGCCGTCGCCGACGCGCTCAAGCTGCGGGGTACCCTCGGAACCGTCCGCCCAGGCGATATGCCAGTTGCCCGAGACACCGGTGTTGTTGACGCCGCTTTTCTCGTTCCAGGCATTGCCGTTGGAGGTGAAGCCATCGAAGAAGAATGAGCCCGAATAGTCGCCGGCCGGTGCCGGGACCGAGATCAGAATTGGGCCATCGTCGCTGAAGCCAATTTTGTCGCCGATATCAACGGTTGCGTCGACTTTGTCGCCGTCGAAATCGCTGACCGTGACCTTGGCGAGGACCTGGCCGGACTTGATGAAGTCGATCTCGTCTTGCGAGTTGCTATCGGTGTTGTAGATCGAGACATACTGGACCATCGACAGCTGGCCAGTGACTGGATCGATTGCAAGGGCGAATGCGGCGGGATCGGCACTGGTGACCTCGCCGTTCTCGGCGTCATAACGACCGACGATTAGGCCATTTTCCTCGAAGAAGTAGATTTCGTGGCCGCCCGTGGTCTTGAGGCCGGACTCGTGATTATTGCCGGAGCCGAGTTCGAGCGACCACTGGACTGCATTCGTGGCGGCAGGACCATTGATGCCGAACTGGATATCGGCCTGCAGGAGGCCGGCGGTCGCGTATTGCGCCCCGTTCATATGCCCATCGAAGCCTTGATTGCTAACACCTTTGAACAGGTCCGCAATATCGGAGAGGGCCGTATCGTTGTCCGGGCTGGTCTGGATGCCTGCCGATTCATCGAGTACGAGCGTCGTGGCAAGGTTGCCGAGGTTGATGACGTGCAGGCTGACTGTCGGCGAACCGTCCGGGACCGCTGGCGATGTCGGTGGGGTCGCATCTTGGCCGTGCCTGCCGACTCCGCCGAAGAGGCGGCCGGGCTGACCATCCGGCTGGTCCGTGTTCTGCAGGAGGTCCGCTATCAGCGGCGGCAGATGGGGAGGCTGCTGGATCGTGTCGAAGTTGCCGCCCGAGCTTGGGGAACCTGAATGGGCCGAATAAGAGCCGTCGGGACCAGCCGCAACGTTGATGTTGTTCTGCTCGAGGGCAGCGATCACGGCCTGCTGCGGCAGCTCGACTTCGCCGAGCAGGAAGGTCGGCACGTGCACGGCGCCGTTGACGATGACGATCTCGGTGCCGTCTGCCTGGATGAGCACGAGATTGTTGCCTTCGACGCGGATGTCGTCGATCGACACGTCAGCCGGCAGGTGGGCGACGTTGTTCTGATCCGGAACGATTTCGGCCGGATGGGCGCTAGCAGCTGCCGTCTGGGGCGCCGCCGGCACGCGGTCGGTCTTCTCCGGCTGCTGGTTATTATCGGCCTGCGCGACCTCAACGCCCTGACGAGCGGAAGTCTCAATACTTGCGTCTTCATGAATGTCCTGGCGGAAGTCGTGCGAGACGTTTTCGCTTGCAGTAGCGGAAATGCGCGGATCTTCGATAGACATAACAAAACAACCCCAATGAGAAACTGGGGTCAATCAATTACGCGGAAGAGCCAAAATCAATACTTGCAGCCGCTTCAGGCATAGCCGGTTATGCTTCCACCCAAAAATGTTTTAGGAAGAGTTAACGCCGCGGCCCCGAACCTCGCCGGAAACGCTAAAATTCTAATAAAATTAATGAAGTACAAACGCGCTCCCGCAACGCGTCCCAGCTCCTTCGATTCGACGCGAACGCTGCCATGCGGCTTGCGGCGGAGCTCCCGGAACCCTCAAACAGTTCAGCGCGAGACGGCGTCCGGCCATCTCGCGCTGAGTTGAAAATCGTCGTCTGAAGCGCCTATCGGGTGGGCGCCACGAGGCAGAAGAATGCGCCCTGGGGATCGGCAGCCTGGATGATCCAGCTGCCGCCGGGCACTTCCATCGGACCGTTCAGCACCGTGCCGCCGCCCGCCTTGACGCGTTCGATAGCCGCATCGATGGCCGGCACATTGAAATAATAGGCCCATACCGGCATGGGAACGGTCGGCGGCTTGGTCATCATGCCGCCAATTTGCGTGCCGTGCTCGGCGAAGATAGTATAGGCGCCCATCTCGCCCATGTCGAAGTCATGATCCTTCGTCCAGCCGAAGACCTTCGAGTAGAATGTGAAGGCTTCGGCACCGTTGCCGGCATAGAGTTCGTGCCAGCCGATATGGCCGGGCGTACCCATCGGTGCCGGCGGCGACGGATTGTCCCTCGGCAGCGGCGTCATGATGCAGATGACCGCCCCATGCGGATCGGCAACGACGGCAAAGCGTCCGACCGTCGGAATATCCGCCGGCTCGCGCCGGACGGAGCCACCGTTGGCGCCAAAGTCCTTCGCCGACTTGTCGACGTCATCGACAGCGACATAGCCCGTCCAGTTCGGCGGAATGCCCTTCCCTTCCAGTTCGGCGGGAAAATCCATCAGGCCGGCGACGCCGGCTCCATTCGCTTCGAAGATCGTATAGGGCGGCAGGTCCTGGATCGTCATGTCACTTGTCGTCCACCCGACAACCTTGCCGTAGAATTCGGCGGCGGCCTTGGGATCGGGGGTCATCAGTTCGCACCAGATGAATTTGCCGTGGTTTTCGGACATGGTCTTCTCCATTTGGATTTGGACTTGCGACGAACGGCAGCGCCGTCCGCAGCTATTGCTTGCGGGTGTAGTGCGCTTCCATGAACTGCTTCCAGGAACCGTCGGGCTGCCTGGCAGCAGAATTGAACGTGCGGTGATCGCGATCGTGGAAGATGAGCTGCTCGCGATACTCGGCGAGTTCCTTTCCGCCGATAAGATCGGGGCCCGTGGTATAGAGGCTCAAGGTCTTGCCGTCGTCGGAAACCTCACCCTCGTAGACCCACATGTGGTCCATCATCGTCCCTATCCAGGTTCCGACATATCTTCCCTTGTCGGCGCTGTAGCCGAGAGTAAGTACCGTCGTTGCCGCGCTACCGCCCGGCATCGTGCCGGAGCCTTCGGCGACGAACCAGATGCCATGAAGCGACCGCACGATCTCCGTCCACGGTTCCTGTCCGGTCATTTCGGGTGCCGTCACGTCCCATACGCCAACGAGGTCTTCGAGGAACTCGTGCTCCTTCAGAACTTTCGCTTGCTGCATCGTCCTTCTCCCTTGGGATGATGGTCGCAGATATTATCAGTGACAGCAGGATGGCGCGCTCTTGGCCGGCTCGTATTCGTCGTGACGCTTGACGAAATCCATGGTCGCGTCTTCGTTACGTCCCTTCGGCGCGCGATCGAGGATCATCAAGGTGCCGACCGCTTCTTCGAGGCCGCGGGCGTAGCTCGAGTAGGTATGGAAGACTTCGCCTGCGTCGTTCTTGTAGAATGCGCTGAGACCGGGAAGCTCGTCATTGGCGTTGGCCGGATCAATCGCCTCGAAATTGTAGAAGACCTTATCCTTCGCCAGATCCTCCGGACTGAAGGACACATGGTAGTCGAAGTTGAAGCTGTTATCGAAGGATGAGACCCAAGGGAATTTCCAGCCCATGCGCTTCCTGTAAGCCTCGATCCTGGCGAGCGGCGCGCGCGAGACGGCGACCCAGGTGACATCATGGTTGTTGAGATGTGGCAGCGTTCCATCGACGTGATCCGACAGGAACGAGCATCCGGGGCAACCGGCCTCCCAATCGGGGCCAAGCATGAAATGATAGATCAAAAGCTGGCTGCGCCCATCGAAAAGGTCGGCGAAACCTTTCTTGCCCTGCGGTGTGTCGAATATGTAGTTCCTGTCAACCTTGACCCATGGCAGGGCCATGCGTTCGGCGTTGACCTTGTCCCTCAGATGCGTCGCTTCCTTCTCCTTGAGAAGCAGTGCACGGCGGGCTGCCAGCCATTCTTCACGGGAAACGACTTGGTTCTGCATCACGTGCGCCCTCCTCCGGCGCGGTCGAGACGTGCTTGGTTCATGCTCCTTTTCCTTGACTAATTACATTGATATCAATAGAAATTGATCATGTCAAACGCGGTAGAGATTCCCTATTCAACGACACTTCTGGTACGTGACACGTGCCTGTGCCTGCATGTGCAGCGCGCGGCGCGCGCACTGGCGCGGCTCTTCGACGATGCCCTTCGCCCTGTCGGGCTCACCAACGGCCAGTTTTCGCTGATGATGTCGCTGAACCGCCCGGAACCGCCGCCCATGGGACCGGTCGCGACCCTGCTTGCGATGGACCAAACGACATTGACGGCAGCGCTCAAGCCATTGCAGCGTCGTGGTTGGGTAAATGTAACGCAGAACGCGAAAGACAAGCGCCGGCGCCTGCTAAGCCTGACGCCCGAAGGAAAGGCCGTGCTCGCGGCAGCGGTGCCGATCTGGGAAAGCACCCACGCCAGCCTCGAGGAAGCCCTGCCTGATGGCGACATGGGAAGGTTGCGGCGCGACCTGCAGGCGCTCGCCTGAAGATCGGGCCGCCTGCGACATAGTCAGTCGCGCGCCATGCGCGGGTCGCTGGCGAAATCCTCCACCGAGAATCCAATTCTGACCTTCGGGAAATCGCAAAGCGCCTGGACACCGATTCCCGACAGCCGGATCCTCCAGGTCTGACGCTCGACAGGCTCGCGGGCGGCAAATGCCGCTGCCGTCAAGAGCGCGATATTCCGGCCACGTTGCGGATCCCGCACGGATTCGTAGAGGATTGCCTTGCAACCCGCCTCGCGAGCGGCGTCAGCCAGGGCCTGACAGGGCGCATAGTTCTGAGGATCCGTCCATATCGCCTGATCGGCATCGAGGGGCGCGCGGGTCAGGTCGATTGCCGATGCGGTCGCGATGGCCGCCGCAAAAGCCGTGTACTCGGCGGCATTGGCAGGAAGCGATGTCGCGGGCGACTCCGAATAGAACAGCAGTCGGTAGAACGCCATTTCGGCAAGCGCGGTTTCTACCCGCTCGGACGCATAGAAGACGCCCAGCGTGCGCCCTGCCCGGCGGAAACGCGACCCATGCGGATAGACGGCGCCATAGCGGAACGGGGTCGCCAGCAGGTAGTCCAGCCCGATGCATTCCGGCGGCAGCGCCGGCTTGCTTTCTTCGAGCAAGGCTTCGAGCAGCGCCTGCTCATCGAGCGTATCGACGAGCTTCAGCGTCGAAATCTGGTGCTGCGCCTCGACCAGACGCCAGAACCTGCCCGAGATCGCCCGCGTCTCAGACGATAGCGCGGCGGGCGTCCAGATAGGCAAGGACATCGGTCAATCCCGAAATGCTGACGATCTTTTCGAGCGGCGTGGCGCCGAGCGCCGTGTTGGCGTTGCGCAGCCATTGCCGGGCACCGGTCTCGTCGCCGCCGACAATCGCGTCGAGCGAGCGAAACAGACGGACCAGCAGGATCGCTAGCTCAAAGGACTTCGAGCCGCGCTCGAGCAGATAATCCTGCCGCTTCATGCGCGAGACAGTCGCCTCGGAAACGCCGAGCACCGCCGAAAGCGTTCTGGCGTTGAGGCCGAGACGGTCAGCGGCATTGACGGCGGCCTTGGTGATCACGGCCGCCTCGGGAGACCGGGCACCAGAGATTGGATGTACTACAGCCATGCCATATTCCTTTCACAGGAAAGAGTATAGCATCTAAATTTCATCTGAAAAGAGCGCCGCGATGCGCGGCGCTCCCTTTCGCATTGATCAAGCAACGGTAACCGGAACTTCCGTCGATGTGCGCATTGCATGGCTATAGGGGCACACGATGTGGGCAGCAGCGGCAAGCTTTTCGGCGGTTGGCTTGTCGAGGCCGGGAATGTTCACCGTCAGGGCAACTTCAATGCCGAAACCCGTGCCGTCGTCACGCGGGCCGATGCCGACCGTGGCGCTGACCGTGGTGTCCTCAGGAATCTTGACCTTTTCCTTGCCGGCGACAAATTTCAGCGCACCGAGGAAGCAGGCCGAATAACCGGCTGCAAAGAGCTGTTCAGGGTTGGTGCCGGTCGCGCCATCGCCGCCGAGTTCCTTCGGAACCGTCAGCGTCACATCGAGAACGCCGTTTTCGGAAACGGCGCGGCCTGCGCGGCCACCGGTGGCGGAAGCTTTGGTCGTGTAGAGGATAGGCATGTCAGTCTCCTTTGCGTTGGGGTTGGATTTTGTTTATCGCACAATTAAATTGTACGCAAGTGAATTTTGCAAATTGCATTTCGAACTCGAAAAGAGGACAATCGAGCCCGTGGAAGGACGACAATGAAAGCGCATCTGGCCAAGACGATGGAAATTCCGGAAGAGGAAAAGCGGCTCGAGAACCAGCTCTGCTTTGCTGTCTATTCGACGGCGCATGCCTTTACCCGCGCCTACAAGCCGATCCTTGACAGGGTCGGCCTCACCTATCCCCAATATCTCGTGATGCTGGCGCTTTGGGAGAAGTCCGAGCAGCCGGTCAAGGCGATCGGCGAGCAACTCGATCTCGATTCGGGCACGCTGTCGCCATTGCTCAAGCGCCTGGAACAGAATGGCCTGATCAAGCGCACACGCGATTCCCGCGATGAACGGCAGGTTATCGTGTCGCTGACCGACAACGGCCGCGCGATGCGGAGCGAGATCGACACCATCATGGGCGCAATCGGCCAGGCCGCAGGCTGCACGCTCGAGGAAATGAAGACGATCCGAGGGCTGTTGAAGGGCCTCCGCTCCAATCTGACATCGGCGGCTTGAGCACCAAGACATTCAAGCCGGAGCCGAGACGACATCATGCCCACGGCAAGTCCGCAGCCTCCAGCCGTAACCACAAATCTTGCCGGAACGATGAGCCGCGTGCCTGAAGCAGCTGCTCGAGATACCTACCGTTCAACAAAAGCGTGCTTTCCCTCACATAGGCCACGTCGCCCCGCGCCATCAGGTCCCTGCCCAGCGCTGCGTATGACGCCGCTCGCAGGAGTCGCGCCCAATGATAGTCCGGCAGCACGGTCAGGAAGCGATCAAGGCAGGCGATCGCTTCCTCATACTTCCCGGAGGCGAAATGGGCATCGCCCCGGAACAGGAAAATCGGATGATAGTCCGGACTGACCTGATCGGCCTGATCGAACGCCATGTGCGCCTCGCCGATCAGACCGGCGACGGTCAGTCCAATACCGAGCCACGTGTGGAATTCGGCGTCGTTGGGGTTGAGGTCGACGGCCCTTTGCAACGCCTCCAGGCCGGCCCTGGCGTTTCCCAGGTAGGTTTCAGCAAGGCCGAAGGCGCTGAGCAGGTAGGGTTCGTGGTCATCCAGGCCAAGCCCCACCAGAACGATTTCACGCGCCTGCTGGAAGCCCCCTACGGGATCGTCCAGCCAGCCGTTGAAACAGGAGTGGAAATTTATCCAGGCGAGGCTCTCGCGGACCAGAACGTGATTGGGATCAATGGCCAGGATCCGCTCGCAGAGACGCCGGGCACGGATCATCCCCTTCAACGTCGGCCGCTCGACATGATTGAACACCTGCAGATACAGCTTGTCCGTACCGACTTCGCCCTCCGGCTCGGTGGCCGAACTGGCTGCCGCGTGCTTCATCACGATATGATAGAGATTGCCGCTGATCTTGCGGACAAGCCGGTCCTGCCCGAGGTCGGAATTCGTGCTTTCGTCGAGATATTTGCGGCTCCATATCTGTGTGCCGCTTTGCACGAACACGAGTTGCACCATCGCCCAGCCGGCCTCCCCGTCGCCCTGAACCGCAGTTTCCAGGACATAGTCGGCGCCGACCCGTCTGCCGATTTCCTCGACAGTCTCGTGCCTCGCATTGACGGCAAACATCGTTGCGGCGGCGACCACCGAGAGTGGCGAGAACAGGCCGAGTTCCCCGATCAGTTTGCGCGTCAGGGATTCGGCGACGAGACTGTCGTCTCCATCATGTGAAAGGCTCCTGATTGGCAGGATCGCGATCCTGGGCTTGCCATTGGTCAAGTCCACGGACGGCTCCTGCTGTTCGCGAATTCGATCGATGAGCTGCTGCGTTTCGAGATCAGGCGCGACACCGAGATTGGCCTCCAGCAATGCCTTCAGGCCTTCGTAATGCCTGATGGCACGGGCGCGCTCGCCTCGGGCCTTGTGATGGCGCAGGATCGTTCGATGAGATGGCTCGTGGTAGGGATCCTGCCGCAAAAGGCATTGCGCAGCGAGAACCGCCTGCTCCGTGCTGCCCGCCCTCTCCAAACCTTCGGTTAGATCCGCAAGGCAGTCGGCCAGCAAATTGTGGTGTCGGCCGCGTTCAATCCGAAGCCATGTTTCCAATGTCTCGTCGTTGAAGCTCAATCCCTCGAGAAACTCGCCCTCAAAAGCATCCAGTGACGGCGGCAGAGATCCCGCCTTTGCGCTTTCCGCAAGAGTCTGAATGTCGGTGACAATGGCATCAGTTCTCATCCAGCCGGCGCCGCTGTCGAAGACGAGAGGTGACACGCCGTGGCCGTTGACCGCATGACGGATTGCAAAGAACGCCTGGCGGAGACTGTTGCGTGCATGCTCCTCGGTGCGCTCGGACCACAGCATGCCCGCCAGTTTCGATCGTGAAACAGGCTTGCCGTTCGACAACGCCAGCATCGCAATCAGCGCCTGATGCTTGCGCGAAGCGATCACAATGCTCTCGCCCGCGGGGGAGAGCAGCTGGAATCGACCGAACAGGCGCAGCATGAACCGCATCGCTACCATCTCAACTTCTAATTTAGCATGAGCAAATAACGGCGGTATAACAGCAGGAAAGCGACCGCTTGTCATAGTCAATTTTGGGCTATGGGCGAACGAGGGATGCGGAAATGCTCAAGATGCTGATTGGTATGGCCGCGGCTGCGGTTTTGATACTGCCCGCGTCTCCATCCTTGGCCTGCGCGGATATCGCGCTGGTTGTGGCCGTCGACGGATCCGGTAGTATCACCGACGAAGAATATGCCTTTCAGAAGTCCGCGATCGCCACTGCCTTCCGAGACAACGACGTCCTGGCCATCTTGAGAAGTGCTGGCAACGTTGCGGTATCCGCAGTCTTCTGGGGAGATGGTGAATTCTCCACCCAAAAACTGGATTGGTTCGTCATACACAACGGGAACGGTGCCGAAGCCTTCGCGGCCGCGATCGACGCCAACCAGCGCAGGGTGTTCGGCAACACCGACATCGGCAACGGCATGTGGTCCGCCCTCGATATGCTCGCCGATCCCCGCTTCTGCGCCGTCAAGACCATCATCAATGTCTCCGGCGACGGCAAGGAGACGGTTGCGCCGAAACGACGACAGACGCCGTCGCTCTATCAGGCGCGACAGCGCGCCATGAAGATGGGGACGACCGTCAATGGACTGGTCATTTCCGACGAGGAACCCGATCTTCCCGACTACTACGAGACGCGCGTCATCCTCGGCGAGGATGCCTTCGTGATGGAAATCAGGAGCTTTGCTGATTATGCGACGGCGATCCGCAAGAAGCTTATCAGGGAATTGTCACCGCCTACAGAAGTTCAGGTCGCCGAGCACCGGCAGTGAATGCGACCAGCCAATCAGCTGGCCGCACCCTCTTGGATCACTGCAGAACCACCACCGGAGCCTTGTTCGGCACGCGGTCATAGAGATCGATGATGTCCTGGTTCAGGAGGCGGACGCAGCCGGATGAAACGGCCTTGCCGATGGAGCGCCATTCCGGATTGCCATGCAGGCGGTAGAGCGTGTCTTCGCCATTCGAGAAGATATAGAGCGCCCGCGCGCCAAGCGGGTTCTTCAAGCCCGGCTCCATGCCACCGTTCTCGATCGAATACTTGGCGAGTTCGGGCTGACGCGCGACCATCTCATTCGGCGGCTTCCAACGCGGCCATCTTTGACGCCACTGGATGACGCCGGAACCCTGCCAGGCGAACCCTTCGCGGCCGATGCCGACGCCATAGCGCATGGCGGTGCCGCCCGGCTGAACAAGGTAGAGGAAGCGCGAGGGTGTATCGACGACGATCGTGCCGGGCGCCTGACCGGTCGGATCAACCACCTGCTGACGGTAGAAGCGCGGATCGATCTGCTGGTAGGGCACGGCCGGAATGAGAAAGCCGCCGTCCTCGATCGGGCCATACATGACCGCCAGCTCGGCGTCACCTGGCGTCTGCGGTGCCTGGAACATGTTGACCGGACTGCGCATGACGACCGGCTGAGCCGTGGCATAGGGCGGCGGTCCAGCCGTGGATGCACACCCCGTCAGCGCCGAAGCTGCGGTCACTGCCGAAAAGGAAAGGAAGCTGCGGCGGGAAAGGGGTTTTTCGAAGCTCATACGCGGGTCTGGTTTCCTGTTGCGCGGGAAGGACGGACGCCCTTCGCGGAAGGTGGCTCAACGCCGGTGACAACACAAGAAATCTATCGCCATACGTTAAATAAACCACCACCTCACGAAGTCGTGTCCGTCTGCCGCGAGACGATATCACCAGAGCTGTTGCGCGACTACATCACGACGATTTCGGCCTTTGCCGGAACGCGGTCATAAAGGTCGACCACATCTTGGTTCAGCATGCGCACGCATCCCGACGACGTGGCCTTTCCGACCGACTGCCAATCCGGCGTGCCGTGGATGCGGTAGAGTGTATCCTGCCCGTCCTTGAAGATGTAAAGCGCGCGCGCGCCGAGCGGGTTGCCGAGGCCCGGATTCATCCCGCCGTTCTCCGCAGAGAAGGCCCGGACATCCGGCTGGCGCGAGACCATTTCGGCGGGCGGCGTCCAGCGCGGCCACTTCTGCTTCCACTGGATGACGCCGCGGCCGGACCATGCGTAGCCGTCACGGCCGAGGCCGACGCCGTAGCGCATCGCCTTGCCGCCCGGCTCGACGAAATAAAGGTGCTTGGTTTTCGTGTCGACGATGATCGTGCCGGGCTTCTCGTTGGTCGGATAGTCGACCTCCTGCCGCAGGTATTGCGGATCGATGCGGCTGACCGGTATGGCCGGCAGCGTAAAGTCGGTATCGCGCACCTGGCCATACATCGCGCCATTCACCGGATTGGTGACCGGCAGGCCGTAGGTCCGGCTGAAATTCGCGCCTGGGATACCATAGGTCTGGTTATAGATTGTCGGCGGCACACCCGGCCTCTGCGGGACCGGCGTTTCCAGCGGCTTGACGCGCATCGGATCCACACCGTTATAAAAAACAGGCGACGTTTCCTGCACAAAGCGGGCGGGATCGGTGGCACCGGTATCCGGGACAAGGATGTTGCAGCCGCTCAGGCAAAGAGCAGTGGCCGCAAGCCCGGCAAATGGCGACACCCGGCTGAGAACAGTCATAAAACACCCTCATCGACAACAGCGAGACGTATAGCTGCGGCGAGGATGACACCTGCGGCTGGCGCGAGGCTGGTCACCCGGTCAGCCTCGCATGGATGTCAGACCGCGATCAGGCCGCGACGCCGTGGAAGAACCGTATGCTCTGCTCGATTTCCGCCGGCAGCGCCGACGTATGGTTGCCGGTCACCGTATCAGTTTCGATGCGGACACCGCCGGAGCGAGCGCGACTGGCAAGCAGACCGGCGCGGTCGTTGAAATGTGCCTCTTCGGTACCGTGAACAACGCGGACGGGGCACTTGAAGCTCTTGGCATAGCAGAGCGCGCTGCGGACCTCGAATTCGTGGGCGTTGCTGTCGTCGAAGCGAATGTCCTGCGGGTAGCGATTGAAGAAACGGAAAGCATCCGGATTGCCGGAGATCGGCGCCGCCGCACGAAACTTGTGGCTGCTCATCGCCGCAAGCATGGTCAGCGTGCCGCCGACACTGTGGCCGGCAATGAACAGGCGATCGGCATCGACGCCCGGAAGGTGTTGCAGCCGGTCGGCCGCCGAGAGCACGTCGTCGACCTCGTCGTAGAAGCCCGAGAAATTGCCCATCTGGCCGTTCTCGCCGCGCAGCGACGGCATCATCACCACGAATCCGGCATCGACATAGGCCTTGAGCAGGACCCAATGCCCAAGCCCCATCGCGTTGCCGCCATGCAGGAACAGCACGCCCGGCTTCGGCTTTCTGCCGCGCTTGTATCTGGAAACCCAGGCGACCAACTCCAATTCGCCGCCGTAACCCGAACGATAGAAGATCTTCTCGCCTTCCGGCGGAGCGTCGAGCGGTTCGTACTTGTCGGGAGCCGGCCCCTTCTGCAAGAGCTTGGTATGGAAGCGCTTGCGGACCTTTGCATAATCGTGATCGATCAGCCTCGGCACCTCCGGAACGTCGAATGCGCTTGCGATGCGCGGGAGCAGGAGGGCTCCAGCCAGGCCTGCAAGAACCGTGCGGCGCTGGCGGAGAAAAGAATTACCTTCGTCTGACGTCATTTCACACTTCCATGGTTCCCGGCGATTCGAAAATTGCACCGGAAGCGTGCGACCGCCAACACACGTTGTGTTGAAACGGTGGCCCTGCGGCGTTTTGCGTCAGAAAACCTACTGCTCGCCCTTGGCATCGATCATGGCGACCAGCGTCTGAAGGCGGTCCGCCTCGTAGGACGGCTTATCGGGGCGCAGGCGGGAGATCCGCGGAAAGCGCATCGCAACACCTGACTTGTGGCGGGTGGAGCGATTGATGCCTTCGAAGGCAACTTCCACGACGAAGCCGAAATCCTTGTCCGCCCTGACGGCCCGCACCGGACCGAAGCGCTCCGTCGTGTTGTTGCGCACGAACTTATCCAGCAGTTCCAACTCGGCATCGGTGAAGCCGAAATAGGCCTTGCCGACAGGCACCAGCTGTTCTCCCTCCGGCGTCTCGGTCCAGACGCCGAAGGTGAAATCCGAGTAATAGCTGGAGCGCTTGCCATGGCCGCGCTGCGCATACATCAGCACGGCGTCGACGTTATAGGGATTGCGCTTCCACTTGAACCACGGACCCTTCAGCCGCCCGGCCTGATAGACACTGTCGCGGCGTTTGATCATCACCCCTTCGATGACAGGATCCGGCGGTGACGACCGCAGTTGATCCAGTTCATCCCACGACGAGAACTCGACCAGGGGCGAAAGATCGAAACGGTCGTGCGGCGCATGATCGATGACCTCCGCAAGACGCGCGCGGCGATCGACATAGGAGCGCCCGCGCACGTCCTCCTCCCGATCGAACAGGAGGTCATAGGCACGGATGAAGGCCGGATACTCGTCAAGCATCTTCATCGTCACCGTCTTGCGGTTCAGGCGTTGCTGCAGATCGGAGAAGGTACGCGTCGGGCTGTTCGAACGGGTGGTTCCGCCAACGAGGAGTTCACCGTCCATCACCCCGTCGAAGTTGATCGAATCGACGATATCGGGAAACGCGCCCGAGATATCGTCGCCGGAACGCGAATAGATCTTGCGCGTGTCGCCGGAGCGCGACAGCTGTACGCGAATGCCGTCCCATTTCCACTCGGCGGCGTATTCGGCCGGCTCGAGCTGATCGAGATCGCCCTCCTCCACCGGATTGGCGAGCATGACGGAATGGAAGATTGCAGGCGTTGCCAGCACCGGCTTGTCGCCCTGCCCTTCCAGCCAGCGAAACAGCGGTTCGTAGGGCGGCTGCAGACCATGCCAGAGCGTCTCGATTTCGGTCACATCGCGGCCGCCCATATCGGCGAGCGCCTGTTTCGCCAGACGAGACGAGACCCCGATGCGGAGCGCCCCGGTCGCAAGCTTGATGAAGGCGAAGCGACCTGATGTGTCCAGCCGATCGAGCAGGTCGCGCACGAAGCTGCGAACCTCGGTGCGCCCAAGCGCGTTCATCTGCCTGACGACATCGCCAAGCCGCGGCTGGGCAAGTGCTGACCGTTCGATGTCCTTCTCGGCGTCCCAGACAAGGGAGATCGTCTCGGCGAGATCGCCGACATAATCATAGGAATAGCGGAAGAGCACTTCATCCATCCGCTCCAGCACCAGCTCGCGCAGCATGGCCGGCTTGACGTTGCGCACTTCAAGCGTGCCGGCGATGGCGGCAAGCCCGTAGCCGCGATCCGGATCCGGGGTGTCGCGGAAGTAGTCGGAGAGCAGTTTCAGCTTGCCGTTGCGGCTGGGGGTGAGCACGAGGCGGTCGAGAAGGTCGGCGAATGCTTTCATCAGTCGGCCTCGTCTTCATAACCGACCAGGTGCAGCGGCCGGGCCTTGATGCCCTGCAACTGGCACCAGCGAACCAGCGCCTCCTCGCGACCATGCGTCACCCACACTTCCTCGGGGCGCAGATCACTGATCGTCTCCGTCAGTTCCGGCCAATCGCAATGGTCGGAGATGACTAGCGGCAGCTCGACGCCCTGCTGCTTGGCGCGCTGACGCACCATCATCCAGCCCGACGCAAATGCCGGCAAAGGCTCGTTGAAGCGTCGTGCCCAGCGATCGGCAAAGGCGGAGGACGGGCCGACGACAATGGCTCCCTTGAAGGCTGACTTGTCGCGACTTTCGATGGTCGCCGGGCAAAGCTCACCGAGCTCAATGCCCTGTTCCATGTAGTAGTCGCACAGCCTCTCCATCGCGCCGTGGATATAGATCGGCTGATCGTAGCCGGTATCGCGCAGCAGGCGGATGACGCGCTGCGCCTTGCCGAGCGCATAGGCGCCGATCAGATGCGTACGCTCCGGAAATTGCCGCAGCGAGGCGTAGAGCTTGCCCATCTCATCGACCGGATCGGGATGGTGGAAGACCGGCAGTCCAAAGGTGGCCTCGGTGATGAAGACATCACAGGGAACCGGCACGTAGGCCGCGCAGGTCGGGTCCGCTCGCCGCTTGTAATCACCTGAGACGACGATGCGGGTGCCGTTCTTCTCGATGGCGATCTGCGCCGAGCCGAGCACATGGCCAGCCGGATGAAAGCTGACCTTCACGCCGTTGATCAGGACCTCCTCGCCGAAAGCGGCAGCCTGCTGGCTTGCGCAGAAACCGTCACCATAGCGGATCTGCATGATGTCGAGCGTCTGGCGTGTCGCAAGCACGTTTGCATGGCCGGGCCGCGCATGATCGGAATGGCCGTGGGTGATCAGGGCTCGCTCGACTGGCCGCACGGGATCCACATAGAATCCTCCCTCGGGACAATAGAGCCCCTCGGGGGCGGGATAGAGCAAGGCATCTGGTCTCATGCCTGCAAAGATAGCGGGAAAGAACGGAAGGGCCAGTGGGCGACGGGAAGATGCCTATCTGTACCAAAATGAAACAGGCGCGCTGGCACGTTTCCTGCAGGGCGGTCGAAATGAAGGAAAGTCCGTTAACCTCCCGTCGTGACCTGCTCCGTCTTGCGGGAGCATCCGCCTTTGCGCTGATGGCATCGCGCAGCTTCGCGACTATGCGCGATGGTGGCCTGCGCGGCGCGATTGACGCGGCAGATTACCAGCCAACGCCAGGCGCGCCGGACCGCAAGCGCGTCAGCCTGCAGAAGATGATCGACCAAGCGGCGGCGGAGAACGCACCGGTTTTCCTGCCACCAGGCACCTACAAGGCTTCCAATCTCGTGCTGCGGGAGAATACGCGCATCACCGGCGTTCCCGGCGTATCGCGCATCGTCTACACCGGCGGTGGCAACCTCTTCAGCGCTGAGAAGGTCAAGCACATCGAACTCTCGAACATCATCATCGACGGGCAGAATCGCTCGCTCGGTGATGATACTGGCGGGCTGCTGCAATTCACCGGCGTCGCCAAGGTAATCATCGACAATTGCGAGATCGCCAACAGCCGCAAACATGCCGTTCGACTGGAGCGATGCGGCGGCCGGATCACGGGCAGCCGCATATCGGGCTCCGGCCAATCCGGCATCTACGCCGTCGAATCCGACGCGCTTTCGATCACCGGCAACGAGGTCTTCGACTGCGGCAATGGCGGTATTCTCGTGCATCGCTGGACGAAGGCGGCTGATAACAGCGTCGTCAACGGCAACCGCATCTACCGGATCAAGGCCAATGACGGCGGCACCGGTCAAAACGGCAACGGCATCAATATCTTCCGCGCTGACAACGTCATGGTCGCAAACAACCACGTGTCGGACTGCGCATTTACCGCCATCCGCGCCAATTCGGCCTCGGATATCCAGATCACCGGCAACCAATGCCAGCGCTCGGGCGAGACGGCTGTTTATGTCGAGTTCGAGTTTGTGGGCGCCGTCGTCTCCAAAAACCTGGTGGACGGCGCGGCGAACGGCATCTCGATCGCCAATTTCGACCAGGGCGGCAGGCTGGCGAGCGTTACCGGCAACGTCGTGCGCAACCTGACGCTCAAGGGCCCCTACGAGCATGAGGTCGGCTTCGGCATCGGCATTGCCGCCGAGGCGGACACACTGGTCTCCGCCAACATCATCGAAGGCGCTCCACGCCGGGGCATGCAGCTCGGCTGGGGTCCCTATCTCCGTAACCTCGTCGTGACCGGAAATATCATCCGCAAGGCCTCGATCGGATGCGCTGTGTCGGTAGCGGAGGGTGCCGGAACAGCCGTCATCACCGACAATGTGTTTCAGGAAACACCCGGTGGCGCCGTCCTCGGCTTCGAATGGGACAGGAAGGTGTCCGGCGAGCTGGCGACCGCGGGCGCTGCCTCGCGCTTTGCGCAGCTGACGGTCGAGCGCAACCGCATCTCCTGAAAAGCATCAAAAGCTTTCATAGATTCATAAGGCTTGGCGGCTTCCGCTGCGACGCTTCGGCTCCTACCCTGCGCCCAGCCGAACAAGGGGGACATCGACATGCTGACAGTTTACGGAGTTTATCGCTCGCGCGCCTCGCGCGTTTACTGGATGGCCGAGGAATTGGGGCTCGAATTCGAGTCCGTGCGGGTCATTCAGGCCCGGCGACTTGCCAATCCGCTTGCCGCCGATGCGCCTATCAATACGCTGTCGCCTGATTTCCTGGCGGTCAATCCGATGGCGCTGATCCCGAGCATCAAGGACGGCGACCTCGTGATGCACGAGTCGCTTGCCATTACCCTTTACCTCGCCCGCAAGCATGGCGGACCGCTGGCCGGTCAAACCGTCGCGGAAGACGGTTTGATGACGATGTGGACCATTTGGGCGGCCACCGAGGTTGAGCCGCATACGGTGAAGATCGTCTATGTCTACGACGACGAGAAGCAAAACAGCGACGAGGGCAAGGCAACGATCAGCGTCGCCGTCCGATCGCTGAAGAAGACCTTCGCGACGCTGGACAAGCATCTGGCGGCCAACGAATACGTTGTCGGCAACCGCTTCACCGCAGCCGATCTCAATATTGCGGAAGTTCTTCGCTACGCGCAGACGGAACAGGCGCTGTTCGACGCCCATCCCAATGTCAGCGCCTGGATCAAGCGCTGCCAGTCGCGGCCGGCCTATATCGCGATGCAGGCGACGCGGTCGCAGGAACCGGTTTGATCATGGAAAGAGCTTGAGGGTGCTGGCCATTTCCTCGCGGATCCAGGCCCTGAAATCCTTCACCTTCTTGGGTTCGCGCGCGCCTTCGGCCGTTACGAAATAGTGGCCGAAGCCGGTTTTCGCGCGAATGCCGAAAGGCGCAACCAGCTGCCCCTGCTGCAGGGCAAAGTCCGCGAGCGTCTGCCAGGCGAGCATGACGCCCTGCCCTGCGATAGCCGCATCGAGGCAGAGCGAGGCATCGTTGAAGACGTGGCGCGTCTCAAGCGTCGCGCTCGACAATCCGGCCTCTCGCATCCACACTTCCCAAGTGAACATGGCGCGACCGTCGATGACCGCCGGCAGCGACAGTATATCGGCGGGCTCGTGCAGTCGCGCCGCCATAGCGGGCGAGCAGACCGGGAAGACCTGCTGCTGCAGCAGCAGTTCGGCCTTCACGTCCGGCCACTGACCGTTGCCGACGCGGATGCCGACATCGACATCGCAGAGCGCCGGATTGACGAGCCGGGTGGTGGCATCCATCCGCAGGCTGATCTCAGGATGCCGTTCGGCAAAGCGATCGAGCCGATAGACAAGCCAGCGCGCGGCAAAGACCGGCGCCACAGAGATCGTCAGAATGCTGTCGTCCCGCCGCTGCGTCGTCGCGACGGCCTGCGACAGCGCATTGAAGCCCTCGGTCAGGCCGGCCAGCAGGCGCGTGCCCGCCTCAGTCGCGACCATGCCTTTTGGCGTGCGCTCGAAGATCACGTGGTCGAGCTGCGCTTCGGCCTTGATGACCTGTTGGCTGACAGCGCCGATGGAGACGCCCAGTTCCTCTGCGGCGGCCTGCAGGGAGCCAAGCCGGCCGACAGCCTCGAGCGCGCGCAATCCGTTCAAGTGAACCGAGTTCAGGTTTCTCATATAGTTTTTCTATACCGAGAGATTGGTAATCTCAATTGAAACCTGGCTGGCCGCCCGCGATAATCCGCCTGTGTTGAGCAGATGCTCCGTTCGCCATTCTGGAAGGAAGCGAGGCGCGCCATGCAAATACTAAAGTTTTTCTTGAGCGTGGAAACAATCGAACCGCCCTACAGCGCGGACAGCAAGCGGGATCCGCTCTACCATCCCGATCTGGCCCGCATGTCACCGACGGCGTTGGCAGACCTGCCGCTCGGCCCGCAACCACGCGCGCCCGAGCAGGAACCGCTACAGCTCGCAAAGTGCGCATAGCCCGGTAAAATCTGCTAGTCTTGGCCCGCTTCAGTTTCGAGCGGGCTCACATGACCAGTGTCGATACGATCTTTGCGCGCCTCAAGCGTCTTTCGGCGGAAGCCAATCTGCCTGACGTCGAGGAGAGCACGTCCTACGGTAACCCGGCGCTGAAAGTCGGCGGCAAATCATTCGCGGCGGTCAAGAACAACGAGACCATCGTGCTCTGCATCTCGATCGACGACAAGGAACGGCTGATCGAGATGGCGCCCGAGATCTACTATCAGACACCCCACTATATCGGCTGGCCGTATATGCCCCTGCACGCCGCGATGATCAGCGACGCCGAACTGAAGGAACGGCTGATCGGTGCGTGGCGGTTCCGCGCGCCAAAGCGGCTTGCCGCGAATTTTCATGGCTGATGTGCCCGGCGGCCGGGCGACGTCTCTTTAGGCCTGTTCGCGTTCCAATGCCCGCAGCACGGCCGCGCGCTCCATCATCTGCGCATAGTGCGCCGTCGCTTTCCGGAAGCGGGCCGGATCGACGCCATCGGACCGCAGCCAGCCGGTCATGACAAAGAGGTAGGGATCGGCGACCGAATAGTACTCGCCCATGACCCAGGGGCCCTCCAGCATCTTCGCCTCGATGATCTCGAAGCATTCGGCCATCGTTTGCGGCACCTTCGCCTTCATCGCTTCATGGGCTGTCGGATCATCGGCCCACCGGCTGCCCCGGCGGCCGTGCGCGTGGTTCACATGCACGGTCGAGCAAAGATAATTGTTGAAGGCCTGCATGCGAGCGAACTCGAAAGGAT
Source organism: Rhizobium sp. RHZ01 (assembly GCF_014851595.1). Classification (NCBI taxonomy): domain Bacteria; kingdom Pseudomonadati; phylum Pseudomonadota; class Alphaproteobacteria; order Hyphomicrobiales; family Rhizobiaceae; genus Rhizobium; species Rhizobium sp. RHZ01. The sequence continues at coordinate 24,283 of NZ_JACUZZ010000013.1, read as the reverse complement.
CAAGCGGGGCCAATTGCGCGGCGGAGGCGACCTGAGCGATATAGGCGAGGATTGCCGGCGTTTCGGTAACGATGCCGCGATCCGTCACCAGAGCGGGAACCCTGCCCTTGGGATTGATCGCCAGGTACTCGGGAGAACGCTGCTCCGCTTCGGCGAAGTTCAGCTTCTTCGTTTTGAACTGCAGGCCGGACTCCTCCAGCGCAATGAGGCTTGCGAGCGCGCAGGTATGCGGCGCGTAGTACAGTGTCAGCATGATCGACTCCCTTCGATGCTGACTTTATAGCGCGGCTCTCCGCAAACGCACAGATCGAGGCCGGCGAGCCGGCCTCTTAAAAGTCAGCCTGCCTCAAGCACAGCCGGGGACATCCTCGATCCGGTGCCAGACCGGGATGCCGCGTTCGCGCGCGATGCGAACATCATTGTCGGCGCCCTTCGATTCGCCCTCAAGCCGCAGCACGCCATCGCAAAGCTGCAGCAGGCGGCCGGCAACGGGGTGGAAGATTTCCTCGTAGAGATCATCGCCGACAGCCTTGCCGCCGGCCGCGTTCCACACGGGGAGCGCCACCCATTCCCCAATCATCGGTACATGGCCCGCCTGGAACAGCCTGTGCGAGGGCTGCTCCAGCCGCTGCAGATTGGCAGCCATTTTTTCCGGGTCATCCCCGGTTCCGGACCTGTAGGGACCAGCAATCAAGATCAACATCATCAAGCTCCATTTCCCTCGGCTTCATGCACGAGATGGCCGATAACTGCACGATATTTCTTGATTGTCGATTCCTTTCGTGCAATTTCACGATAATTCGTGCAAATACGGGATGAAGGCATGCTTACGACCCAGCGCAGATCGTTGATCCTCGATATTCTCAGGCGAGACGGCCAGGTGATTGCCAAACGTGTCGCCGAAGACTTCTCGCTTTCGGAGGACACGATCCGCCGCGACCTCAGGGAGATGGCGGCGGAAGGTTTGCTGCAGCGTGTTCACGGCGGGGCGATGCCTGTTGCGCCCGAGCTGCCGGATTTCTCGACGCGAAAGAGTGTTTCGTCCGAGGCGAAGGCGCGGTTGGGACGAAAGGCCGCCTCGCTCGTGCAACCCGGGCAGCTGATCTTTCTGGATGGCGGGACGACGACGGCGGAGATTGCCCGGCAACTGCCGCGCGACTTTGCGTTCTCGGTCGCGACGCACAGTCCGACGATCGCTGCGGAGCTGGAACACCACCCGACGGCGAGCGTCATCCTGATCGGCGGCAAGCTCTACAAGCACTCGATGGTCGCGGTCGGCGCCGTTGCGATGGCCGCGATCTCGCAGCTTCGGCCGGGTATGTTCTTTCTCGGCGTGACGGCTGTGCATCCCGTACACGGGCTGTCGACAGGCGACTTCGAGGAGGCGGCCATCAAGCGGCACATCGCATCCTGCGCGGCCGAAACCTACGTGCCGCTAACGGAGGAGAAGTTCGACCACGTCTCTCCCTGCCAGGTCCTTCCGATCTCAGGCGTATCGGGGCTGATCGTCGCCTCTGATATCCCAGCGGCAGCCATAGAGCCCTATCGCAATCTTACTGCCGAGATCCTCGAAGCATGAACGGCGGGACGAAGCGCGCCCTGAGTTCCTCGAGGTTCTGTGGCAACAGGCTCGCAGCGAGACCGACGACAAAGACAGCGAAGACGATATAGGCGAACGTGTCGCGGCCGGCCCAGAGGGTCAGGACGTCATGCAATCCGGGCTGTAGCGCAGCAATTGACGTCGAAAGCCGCATCTCGCCAAGCACACGACCCGGGATGGTCGCGAAGGCGGGTGCTTCCGACAGCGCCAATAGCGCGCCATAGACGGCGGTGACGGAAATGATTGCGCGCAGCGCACACCACGCACCAAACGGCCGCGCACCACTCTCTTCAAACGACCAGCCGATATAGGCGCAGAAGATCACAAAAAACAGGAACGCCACCGGCAGCCCATCCAGCACGGCCTCCGGCTTCAACTGGCCGGTCCAGCCGTTGGCGAGGAGCAGCGGAAACGGCGCCGATGCAACGAACCAGATTGCGACAATCACGCCCCAGATCCAGTTCATCGACAGATAGTGGATGCGGGCAAGCGTCACGACGAGGATGATGCCCCCCGCTAGGTAGACGCCCGACGGTTTCATGGAACCGGTCATGGTGACGATGATCGGCCCGCAGGAGCCGGCGATCCGCGCGCAGCCGGACGAAACGACCGTCAGCCAGGTCACGTAGTCAAAACACATGGTGAAGAAGAGGAAGATCGCGATGGCGATCAACATCCACCAAAGATAGCGGCCCGCAAACATATCCTGCCCTCATGGCGTTCGATGTACTGGGCAAAAGGGTAACTCAGCCCACAAAAACCGCATCCGTTCTCGTGGGCTGTAGTTTCACATACATTAGCAACTTCTATTTTCGCAGCGAGACTGTCCCGTTCCGGAACGGCTTATGCAGTCAACGCAGCCGTCGCGCGAATATCACCAACATGCATACCGTTCCAATTGTGCATCTGGACGGTCGCCATGGCGGCCAGGCGCGCGCGAATCGCATCTTCCTTGCCGAAGAATCGGCTGAGGGCGGCGGCAACCATTGCCTCGGAGGCACGCGAATGGCCGTCGTCGCATTTGACTGTTATCGCGACTCCCTGCTCGGGGATCGCCGCGCAGAAGACACCCTCGGCCCCCGTCTTGGCGAAGATGCGACCAGGTGCGGCCTCCATCAGCGCGGTGCAGGCACGGCCGGTTCCGGCCACATAGAAGGGCTCGGCCATGCAGGCATCGAACAGCCGGCGGGAAGCCTTGGCGCGGAGCGGCTCGAGGCCATTGCCGGTCGCCATCTTGGCAAAGCCCTGCGCCAGGCCGCGCAAGGGAACTGCGTAGGTCGGGATGGAGCAGCCGTCCGTGCCGCAGTTGTCACGGCCGAGCGCCGCACCCGTCAGGCTTTCCATGACGCCGCGAATTTCGGCCTGCAGCGGATGGTCGTAGCCGACATATCCCTTCGGATCGATGTCCTGATGGCAGCAAGCGCAGATGAAGCCGGCATGCTTGCCGGAGCAGTTGTTGTGCAATGCCGTCGGCTTGTCGATCGTGCGCGCCTGGTGGATCAGCACCTTCTGGCTCGAGGACCAATGAGCGCCGCATTCCAGCGTTTCGACATCGCGACCGGCTTTCGCCAGCATGGCGGCGGCGAGCGCCACATGCTCGTCCTCGCCATTGTGCGAGGAGCAGGCCAGCGCCAGTTCCTTGTCGCCGAAGCCATAGGCGTCCGCAGCACCGCTTTCCATCAGCGGCAGCGCCTGCATCGCCTTGCAGGCAGAACGCGGGAAGGTTGGCGCGTCGATGTCGCCGATCGAGAACACGATCTTTCCATCACCATCCACGGCAACGACGGCGCCGCGATGGCGGCTTTCAACGAGCGAGCCTCGGGTGACTTCGACGGTGACGGGATTGGTCATGGCTTGGTCCTGATCATGTAGGCAGATGCGTCACGCATAGCGAGTCGCGTCGATAAAGCAATTGCCTTTCGTCGACTCCTGTACCGCGGCGCCGCTCAAAGCGGCGTGACGCGATAGGCGCAACGGCGGGCGCCGAGCAGGATATGTTCCTCGCGCTCGACCTTGGCGCCGAGGACGGCGCGAAAGGTCTCCAGCTCGGAGCGGCAAAAACCGGCACAGACGCTTGCGGCGGCGCAGATCGGGCAGTGGTTTTCGACAAGCAGAAGCGAACCGTCCGCCTCTTCCCAGCTGTCGGCCATGTATCCTTCGCTAGTGCGTATGGCGGCGAGCTGCCGCACACGCGATCCCGTGTCGGCAGCGTCGACTTCCTTGCGGTAGCGCTTGAGGGTATCTGCTTCGCGGGCGGAAATGACCGCATCCAGGGCCGGCGTCCCCAGCTGCGCGACCAGCGTGCTCAGGATCGTGGCGGTGAGTTCCGCATGGCCATCGGGAAAGGTCTGGTTGCCGGCAGTGGTCAGGTTCCAGAGCTGTCTCGGTCTCCCCCTGCCGGTCGCACTTTTGTTCACTGCTTCGACCAGCCCATCCTCCGCCATCTTCGTCAATTGCTGACGGGCGGCTTCCGACGATATGCCGAGCTTTGAGCCGAGTGTCGCGGCAAGTTGAGGTCCTTCCGTTTTGATTAGCAGCAGGATTCGGTTGGCCGGGGATTGTCTCATCTGTTTTTCCAAGCTTGCACTTGCTTTAATAACATGGCGGTGTATTTTTTCCAAATAATAACTTGCAAAAATAATGCATATCCCGGGAAGCACACAAGGCATTAGACATGACCGGCATTGAAGAGATTTCCGCAGACAGGCCATCCGTCTTTCACCTGTTTTCCGCGCCGCTACTGCCCGCGACACTCATGCTCGGCGGTGGCGTCACCCTCTACGCGGTTGAGACCTACATCACCGCGACAATCGCGCCGTCGATCGTGCGCGACATCGGCGGGCTCGAACTGCTGTCATGGATGACGACGCTCTTCGTTGCCGCTGCGGTCCTGGGGTCGATCTTTGTCGCGACGCGTCCTCGAGGCATCGGCTTGCGCAGTGTCTACGTCGCAGGCGCGCTCATCTTCGGCACCGGCAGCCTGGTCTGCGCGCTTGCCCCGGCAATGCCATTTGCGCTGGCCGGGCGTACGATACAGGGATTCGGCGCCGGTATTCTTGCCGGGCTTGCCTATGCTTTCATTCGCTTCGCCTACCCAGAGCCGCTGTGGCAGAAGGCATCAACCCTCTATGCCGCCATCTGGGGTGTCTCGACCCTGGTCGGACCCAGCCTCGGCGGCTTGTTTTCCGAAGGCAACGCGTGGCGCCACGCCTTCATGGTGCTCGTTCCGCTCTGCGTGCTGATGGCGTCGCTTGCGCCCTGGCTGCTGCCACGCGCCGAGGATGACCGCGCCCATGGCAAGACCCCGATCCTGCAGATTGCCTTGCTGCTTGCCGCCGTGATGCTGGTCAGCATTGCCGGAACGATCGATGTGACAAGCTTCAAAGCACTGCTGATTGCAGCATCGATTGTCGCGATCGTCTCCATGTTATGGGTCGAACGGCGCGGCAGGAACCGTCTCCTCCCGACAGGCGCGGTCACGCTCGCAAAGCCTGTGGCACGTGTCTACCTGACGATGTTCGTGCTGCTGCTGGTGCTCACAAGCGACATCTACATACCCTATTTCCTGCAGGCCCTGCATGGCGTGACGCCGCTGGTGTCAGGCTATCTGACCGCCCTTGTCGCGCTCGGCTGGACCTTTGCCGCCTTCTTCAGCGCAACGCTGTCCGAAAAGCGTGCCAGCGCCGCGATCGCCGCCGGCTGCGTGATCGAGATGATTGCGGTTGCCTCGCTGACCATCTTCCTCGCAGCGGATAACCAATCGGGCAACCTGGCCATTCTCGGCCCGGCTGTCATCGGCATGTTCCTAATGGGTTTCGGTGTTGGCCTTGGCTGGGCGCATCTGGTGACCAAGGTCCTGAGCCTTGTCGATAACTCCGAACAGGACAAGGCCTCGGCCGCGATCTCGACGGTACAGTCCCTCGGCAGCGCCTTCGGCGCCGCCGTCGCCGGTGTGATCGTCAACAGCACCGGACTGGTGAACCCTGGCGGGGTTGCCGGCAGCGTCTCGGCTGCCCACTGGCTCTACGTCCTGATGGCCCTTCCAGGCCTGATCGCGGTCGCAACGTCTCTGACCCTCTCGTCGCCCGCCGAACGGCAGGCCCGGTGAGCGACGTGCGAGCGGTCACAGACGCAGCATGATCTGCCGATGTGACCGCTCGTTTCCATCCCAGCGATTGGGCGGATCGGCTCTTGTCGACCGGCCGCGATCACGGCATGGGACCACCCATCACGTGATTTGACCGCTGCCATCACAAACTCTGGTTATTCGAAAGCACACTACTGGTTTATATCAGTGGCATCGGGAATCACGCCATGCCATCCGCTTTTTCGTCCATCCTCCGCGATCGTCAAATCCGCGTCCCAGCGCTGACGCTGGTTGCGCTCGCCTTCACCTATGCCTCGACGATGCCTTATCAATCGATCATCGGCATCAACGAACTCGGCCTGTCCGACCGCAGCTATTCCGGGCTGATCTTCCTTGCGGCGCTGGTCAACGTCTCTACCAGCCTGACGCTCGGCATCTGGTCCGACGGGCTCAGCGATCGGCGCCCGCTGGTGCTGGCGCTGTCGGTGTGCGGCATGCTCGGCTTCGGAATGATCTACGAATTCCGCACCGCCGCAGTCTTCATGTTCGGCATATTGGTGCTGATCCCCATCAGCAATTCCACCTATTCGATCCTGTTTGCCAGTATCCGCGCGACGACGAACACGATGGACCGCGGAAAGGCTGCAGCGATCACGTCCACGGTTCGCGCGCTGTTCTCGGGCTCCTGGGCGCTGGCGCCTGGCCTGATCGGCCTGTACCTCATCAATTCGCAATCGATGACACCGGCCTATGGCATTGCGGCTCTCGCGAGCCTGACCTGCTTTTGCCTCTACCTGTTCGTGGCCAAGCCTGCGCCGGCGGGCGCAGCCTCCCCTTCCCTGAATATCGGCTTCTTCTCGTCGCTCGGCAGGATTTTTTCCCCTCATGTGCTGGTGAGGGTCTGCCTCATGGCGCTGCTGCTCGGCTTGCAGCGGTTGAACAGTGTCGTTTCGCCGTTGATCATTACCGATGCCGCAGGCGGCACGGTGGTCGATGTCGGTTTCATGGCCGGCCTCGTCGCCTTCCTGGAAATGCCGTTCATGCTGATGTGGGGCGCGCTGCAGCGGCGCTTCCGCAACGTGCATGTGCTTGCGCTCGGAGCGCTCATCTATTGTCTGTATCTGATATTGCTGAGCTTTGCCTCGGCGCCCTGGCAGATCTATGCCCTCGTGCTGGTCAACGCCTGCGGTGCTGCAGCCATCCTCAGCGTACCGATCACCTACCTGCAGGATCTGATTGCCGATCGCCCGGGACTCGGCAGTTCGCTGGTCTCGGTCAACACGTTCATCGCAAACGGCATCAGTGCGTCGATCTTCGCCGCCGGGACCGGCTTCACAGGATATTCAGGCACAGCACTGCTTGCCGCCGTGGTCGGTCTCGCTTCGGTTGGCCTACTGCTGTTCCTTGAAAGAGCCCCCCGACCGGTCCCGCGACCGGCCTAGATCCGCAGCATGATCTTTCCGATGTGACCGCTCGTTTCCATCAGCCGATGCGCCTTGGCGACGTCTTCGAAAGGAACGACGGTATCGATAATAGGCGCAAGCTTGCCTTCATCGAGAAGCGGCCAGACCTGGGAAAGGAGATCGTCCCGGATCGCGCGCTTTTCCTCAGGCGTGCGCGGGCGCAGCGTCGAGCCGGTGATCGTCAGCCGTTTGACCATGATCGGCGCTAGATTGACCTTTTCCACGACAGCGCCGCCGAGAAAGGCGATGATCGAGAGGCAGCCGTCCTTCGCAAGCGATGCCACGTTCCGCTCAAAATAGGCAGCACCTATCATATCGAGGATGATATCGACACCGTGGCCCGTCTCGGTCTTGATGACCTCTGCAAAATCGTCGGTCTTATAGTTGATGGCCCGCTTTGCACCGAGCCTGACGCAGGCGTCGCATTTCTCCTGCGAACCGGCGGTCGCGTAGACCTCAGCGCCGAAGGCCCGCGCAAGCTGGATGGCGGTCGTTCCGATACCACTCGAGCCGCCGTGCACGAGGACCTTCTCGCCTTCTGTCAGCCCGGCCATCTGGAACATGTTGGCCCAGACGGTGAAGTAGTTCTCCGGGAGGGCGGCCGCCTTGGCCGCATCGTAGCCTTTCGGAAAACGGAGCGCCTGGCCGGCGGGCAGCAGGCAATATTCGGCATATGCGCCGCCGTTCGTCAGGCCGCAGACTTTGTCGCCGACGGCAAAATCTCTGACGCCAGCGCCAACGGCAACGATCTCGCCCGCCATCTCAAGTCCGAGGATCGGGCTTGCGTCCTTGGGCGGGGGATAGGTGCCCTGACGCTGAGCGACGTCGGGCCGGTTGACGCCGATCGCCTCGGTGCGAATAAGAAGCTGCCCCTCGCCCGGTATCGGCAAGGGTCCGGTGGCAATCCGCATCACTTCAGGCGCGCCGAAGCTCGGCAGGTCGATGAAGCGCATCTGCGTGGGCAAAGACATGGTCCGGTCTCCTCGTTCCGAAAGCACGTGAGATAGTCCAGCGCTTCGGATTTGAGAAGGCAGGAAGAACGGATGGCGTCAATTCGTCTCGCCCAGGAGGTGGAAGACGAGCCCCTCCTCGCTTTCCTTAGCCTCGGCCTTAATGTGAGCAATTTCGGCGCTGACGCGATTGGTGTCGTCGATGACAAGACCTTCCGGTAGCTCCAGCACGCCGATCGAGCAGCGCATCAGCGGGAACAGTGCCTCGACGCCTGCGCGGTCATGGCCGCGAATGCTGCCAGCGGCGCGATCCGTATCGGAATAGAGGCCGAGCACATCCTCGTGAAAATCGCTGATCAGGCGGTCGAGAATTTCTGTCAGCTCTTCCTTGGCCCAGCCGCGGACGCCGATGAAGAAATCGTCGCCGCCGACATGCCCGAGGAAATGACGTTCGGCGAAAAAATAGCGGCGCATGAGGGCGGCAAAGAGCGAAATCGCGTGGTCGCCGAGATGGAAGCCATAGGCATCGTTGAACGGCTTGAAGTTGTCGAAATCACAGTAGCAGAAGTGACGCTTCTCGTCGCCATCGAGGCTGGACTCGCGCATGAAGTCGCGGATCGCCCTATTGCCCGGCAGTCCGGTCAGAGGGTTCTGGTCCTGGGCCGTCTTCAGCTTCTTCTCATTCATGACCTTGATGAGCGAGGCGGCTGACACGACACCCGCATAGCGCATGTTGTCGGTCAAAAGCAGGCAGTTCGTGCCTTCCATGTTGGCGAAGATCGCCATTAGCTGTTCGGTATCGGAATCAAGCCCGACGATCGGCGCCATCTCGACAAAGTGGGAGATCGTTCGCTCGTAGACCTTGTTCTTCAGGAGGTCGCGACCGAAAGGCTGGTAGATGTATTCCTTCAGATGGCGTTCGTGCAGGATACCGCGCGGCTCGCCGTTCGCATTCAGCACCGGGAAAAACGCCTGCTGCGGATTGCGGCGGAACAGCTCGAAGACACTGTCGATCGTGTCGTTTTCATAGACTGTCGGCAGCATCTCGATCTGCTTGCGGATCAGGATCTCGTCGAGCGATTGCGGATTTCGCTTGCTCTTGCCGAGGTCCAACAGGTGCGGAAACGACGGCTGCAACTCGGTGACATGGGTGGTCGGGCGGGAGACGAACCAGCCTTGGACGAGATCGACGCCGAACTCGCGGCAGGCGACGAATTCCGCCTCCGTCTCGATGCCCTCGGCGATGACGCGAGTGCCGAGCACATGGGCGATGTGGACGATGTTTTTCAGAAGATGGCGTTTGCGCGGGCTGCTGTCGATGTCGGCGATGAAATGGCGGTCGATCTTCAGGTAATCGACCGGGTGGTCGCAGAGCAGCTTCATCTCGCCGTGGCCGACACCGAAATCGTCGATCGCGAGCTTGAAGCCGGCCTTGCGGAGAAGCGATACGAGCGCCGCAAATTCGGGCACGCTAGTATTGTCGAAGCGTTCGGAAAACTCGAAACAGATGGAAGACGGAGGAATATTGGCGAGCTTCAGGTGCTGCAGCAGGCCTTCCACCAGGCGCTCACCATGCGGGATCAGCCGAACATCGAGATTGAGGAACAGTGTCGAACTGGAAAAGTGCGGCAGCGTTGCGAACTTCGCAAGCGCACGGCTTGCCACCATCTGCTCCAGTTGCAGAAGCTGCTGGTTCTTGTGAGCCTCGTCGAGGATTTCGATCGGGGAGTTGAAGCCGATGCGTTCCTGCCCGCGCATCAGCGATTCATAGCCGAACGCCACTCCCGTCCCTGCTTCCACGATGGGCTGGAACGCGTTCTCGATGACGAGTTTCGCAAGGGTCACGATCTGATCGCTGGCGTAGCGACGAACAAGCGCCGGATCGACGGTGGCAGCCAAAGACATGCCAATCTCCACTGTGTCTTATTGTTTTGCGCAGGGAAACTGGCGGAGAAGGATCAACGAACCCTTTCCCGAATATGAAACTTTTGTGAAACCACGTCCATTTTCGATCGAATTTTATCGATCAATCAATGGCTTGGTCAGGCTGTATGCCTGTTCTCAGCCTCATGATCGGCGAACATGTCAGCGACACATTTGCCACCCCGGGAGACGCCGCTCTGATCGAAGGCGCCTTCGGGGCATCCGCCGAGTTTGCGGGCGGCCTCCCACATGCGCAGGGCCTCGCGCACAACCTCGCTGCTTGACGCATAGGTGCCATTGTCGACAGCGGCGCGGATATCCGCAGCCTGCAGCGGCGAAATGGATACGGTAACCATCGGCATGAGATTCCTCCCTTTGCCTCGTCGGACAGTGCCTGTCCTCTGGGAGACGGATTAACCCGTCCACGGCATTGCCGACGCCGCCGCCTCGGCTGCCTCTTATTGGGCGAAATTTTAGACCCCACTCACATACTTGTCAAAAAGGAAACAGTCCGTGATGTCTGCCTGTGAATTGCGGGCATAAGTCAGCGACGGACCGCAAGACCGAAAGCGAGCATCGACCAACCCTGCAGCAGAAGGTCACAGGCGAGGAAAAGTCCCAGGATCCAAAGGCTGTTGACCGGCCATCCGAGCGCAATAACCACGCCAGCCAGCGCCGTGATGATACCGCTCACAAGGACCCAGCCCCATCCTTTCACGGGGCGCATGCGCCAGCCGACCCAGATTCGGAACACGCCAGCAACGAGCAAGGCGATCGCCAGAAACAGCGTCAACACGGCCGATGCCAGAAGGGGATTCTCGAAGGCAAAGAAACCGGCCAGCAGATAGAGAACGCCGCTCAAGGCCCAAACCAGCGCCTGCTCCCAGCTTCTCACCTGAAAGGCGTGGATCAGGTAGACCACGCCGCCGACCAGCATCAGGATTCCGACATAGTAGACGGAGACAACGGTTGCGAGCGCGACGTTTGCCAACGCGATAAAGCCGCAGACGATCAGCAGCACGCCAAGTGCCGCGAACCAACCCCATTTCGATTGCAGCGACGAAAAACCCAGTCGATCAGAAATATCTGCCATGGCACACCTCCTGGTTGGTAAAAGAATATGCCGCAAAATCGCGGAATTGGAAGAGGTTAGCCTTCCGGAAGTGTTGCCAGATTTTTATTGATTGATCAGTCAATCAAAATTATGCTGGATGGCATCTTCATGGAGTGATGCGATGCCCAAGGTCGGAATGGAGCCGGTTCGCCGCAAGGCGCTTGTCGATGCCGCGCTGCGCGTGATCGGCGATCACGGCTCGCTGACTGTCACCATGTCCGAAATTGCCCGGCAGGCCGGTGTGTCGCCGGCGCTGGCGCATCATTACTTCGGCAGCAAGGAACAACTGCTGATCGAGACTGTCCGCTCTCTCCTCAAGCAGCTGCGCGACGACGTCGTGACTGCGCTGAAGGCGGTTGACGCACCGCGCGAGAAGCTCTCCGCCGTCATCCGCGTCAGCTTCCAGGCAGACCAGTTCGCGCCGGCAACAATCGCCGCCTGGCTCGCCTTCTACGCCGAGGCGCAGCGCTCCGAGGAAACCCGGCGCTTCCTTGTCATCTATGCCCGCCGTCTGCAGTCGAACCTCATCGCCAACCTGAAAGCGCTCTGCCCTTACGATGCCGCAGAACGCATTGCCGAAGGCGCGGCTGCGATGATCGACGGGCTCTACATCCGCCAAAGTCTGAGGTCGGCGCCTGTCAGCATCGAGGCATCGATCGCGCTTACCGAAGACTATATCAATTCACAGCTTGCCGCCCTTGCGAAAGGACAGATCCAGTGACCCTCAGAGCCCAGCCGAAAGCCTCCCATTTCATCGACGGCGAATATGTCGAGGATGACGCGGGCAGCGTCATCGAAAGCATCTATCCGGCGACCGGCGAAGTCATCGCCCGGCTGCACGCGGCAACCCCTGCTATCGTCGAAAAGGCGATCGCATCGGCCAAGCGCGCCCAGCCGGAATGGGCTGCGATGAGCCCGACGGCGCGCGGCCGTATCCTGAAGCGCGCCGCTGACCTCATTCGCGAACGCAATCGCGAGCTGTCCGAACTGGAGACGCTGGATACTGGTAAGCCGATCCAGGAAACGATCGTCGCCGACCCGACATCAGGCGCCGACAGCTTCGAGTTCTTCGGCGGCATTGCAGCTGCCGGCCTCAATGGCTCCTACATCCCGCTCGGTGGCGATTTCGCCTACACCAAGCGTGTACCGCTTGGCGTCTGCGTGGGCATCGGCGCCTGGAACTATCCGCAGCAGATCGCCTGCTGGAAGGGTGCACCGGCGCTCGCCGCCGGCAATGCCATGGTCTTCAAGCCGTCGGAAAACACACCGCTTGGGGCCCTTGCCATTGCCGAGATCCTTCATGAGGCGGGCCTGCCGAAGGGGCTCTACAATGTCATCCAGGGGGATCGCGAGACGGGACCGCTGCTGGTCAACCATCCTGATGTCGCCAAGGTGTCGCTGACGGGCTCGGTTCCGACCGGCCGCAAGGTCGCCGCGGCCGCTGCCGGCAGCCTCAAGCACGTCACCATGGAGCTCGGCGGCAAGTCGCCTCTAATCGTCTTCGACGATGCCAATATCGACAGCGCCGTCGGCGGCGCCATGCTCGGCAACTTCTATTCGACCGGCCAGGTCTGCTCGAACGGCACACGCGTCTTCGTGCAGCGGAAGATCAAGGCGGAATTCCTCAAGCGGTTGAAAGCCCGCACCGAGGCGATCGCCATCGGCGATCCGATGGACGAGGCGACGCAACTCGGGCCGATGGTGTCCTGGGCGCAGCGCGACAAGGTTCTCTCCTACATCGAGAAGGGCAAGGCCGAGGGTGCGACCCTCGTCACCGGTGGCGGCATCCCCAACAACGTCTCCGGCGAAGGCTACTACGTGCAGCCGACGGTCTTTGCCGACGTCACCGACGAGATGACGATCGCCCGCGAGGAGATCTTCGGCCCCGTCATGTGCGTGCTTGACTTCGACGACGAGGCCGAGGTGATCGCTCGCGGCAATGCGACGGAATTCGGCCTCTCCGCCGGCGTCTTCACATCAGACCTGACGCGCGCCCATCGCGTCGTCGACCAGCTCGAGGCGGGCACGCTGTGGATCAACACCTACAATCTCTGCCCTGTCGAAATCCCGTTCGGCGGCTCCAAGCAATCCGGCTTCGGACGCGAAAATTCGCTGGCCGCGCTGGAGCACTATTCGGAGCTGAAGACGGTTTATGTCGGCATGGGGCCGGTGCAGGCGCCCTATTGAGGCAGCAGGCGGCCGGTCCCGGCAGGTAGCATTCAATTTCGCTTCGTCCCGATCGGCTCTCCAGCGGGCCCGAGGACGAGGTGGTGAATCGGAAAAGAAGCACATCATGCAGCAGGCAGATTTCGTCATCATCGGCTCCGGCTCGGCGGGCTCGGCGCTTGCCTACCGGCTTTCGGAAGAAGGCAAGAATACCGTCATCGTCATCGAGGCGGGCGGCTCCGACTTCGGGCCGTTCATCCAGATGCCGGCCGCCCTTGCCTGGCCGATGAGCATGAAGCGCTACAACTGGGGCTATCTCTCCGAGCCGGAGCCGAACCTGAACAACCGGCGGATCACCGCGCCGCGCGGCAAGGTGATCGGCGGCTCCTCCTCGATCAACGGCATGGTCTATGTGCGCGGCCACGCCGAGGACTATAACCGCTGGGAAGAGCTCGGCGCGCAAGGCTGGGCCTATGCCGACGTCCTCCCCTACTTCAAGCGGATGGAGCACAGCCACGGCGGCGAGGAAGGCTGGCGCGGCAAGGACGGACCGCTGCACGTCCAGCGCGGTGTCTTCCGCAACCCGCTGTTTCGCGCCTTCATCGAGGCCGGCAAGCAGGCAGGCTTCGAGGCGACCGAGGACTACAACGGCTCGAAGCAGGAAGGCTTCGGACTGATGGAGCAGACGATTTTCGGCGGTCGCCGCTGGTCGGCCGCGTCAGCCTATCTGAAACCGGCGCTGAAACGACCGAACGTGGAGGTCGTCTACGGCCACGCCCACAAGGTGGTGATCGAGAACGGCCGGGCAACCGGCGTCGAAATCGAGCGGGGCGGCAAGATCGAGATCGTCAAGGCGAACCGCGAGGTCATTGTCTCGGCCTCCTCCTTCAATTCGCCGAAGCTCCTGATGCTGTCGGGCATCGGGCCCGGCGCGCATCTGCAGGAAATGGGGATCGAGGTAAAGGCAGACCGGCCGGGCGTCGGCGCCAACCTGCAGGACCACATGGAATTCTATTTCCAACAGGTTAGCACCAAGCCGGTTTCACTCTATTCCTGGCTGCCCTGGTTCTGGCAGGGGGTCGCGGGCGCGCAATGGATGTTCACCAAGTCGGGGCTTGGCACCTCGAACCAGTTCGAGGCCTGCGCCTTCCTGCGCTCGGCGGCTGGCGTCAAGCAGCCCGATATCCAGTACCACTTCCTGCCGGTCGCGATCAGCTATGACGGCAAGGCGGCGGCCAAGAGCCACGGCTTCCAGGTGCATGTCGGCTACAACCTGTCGAAGTCGCGCGGCAACGTCACGCTCGGCTCCTCGGACCCGAAGACCGATCCTGTCATTCGCTTCAACTACATGAGCCATCCCGAGGACTGGGAAAAATTCCGCCATTGCGTGCGGCTGACCCGCGAGATCTTCGGCCAGAAGGCCTTCGACCAGTATCGCGGCCCGGAGATCCAGCCGGGCGAGGCCGTCCAGACCGACGAACAGATCGACGCCTTCCTGCGCGAGCACCTGGAAAGCGCCTATCACCCCTGCGGCACCTGCAAGATGGGCGCGAAAACCGACCCGATGGCGGTCGTAGATCCCGAAACGCGCGTCATCGGCGTCGACGGGCTGCGCGTCGCGGACAGCTCGATCTTCCCGCACGTCACCTACGGCAATCTCAACGGCCCGTCGATCATGACCGGCGAGAAGGCTGCCGACCATATCCTCGGCAAGCAGCCGCTGCCGCGCTCCAACCAGGAGCCGTGGATCAATCCGCGCTGGGAAACGAGCGATCGGTAAATCTGCCGATCGCCATCAGACAAAGCCGATCCAGCGGCCGGCAAGGAGCGCGGATATCCATACGGCCGCGGAAAGGCCCGCCTGCAGGCGCAAGCTGAACGCAAGCGCAGAGCCTGACACGGCCCGCCGCCAGGCAGCCTGGGCATGGACCACGGCCGCGTTCACGATGCCGAGCACCAGCAGCCCCAGCTTTGCGAGGAAGGCCAGATTTCCGGCGTATTCCACCGGCTTGACGCTGAAAAGGGCAAAGCCGGTGATAGCAGCTCCCACGAGCCCGACAGCCGCGGCCCGCGACAGGAACGGGCCAAGCACCGCCAGCGGCACCGAGCCGAAGCAGCCCATCAGCCGCAGATCCAGCGGCAGGATCGCCCCGATCAGCAGGCCGATCGAAAGGATATGGGCGGCGTTGACGGCCATGTAGACAAGCGCCGAGCGCCGCAGCCCTGACGACAGCGGGGTTGCGGCGAGCCATTCCAGGAACTCGATCGCCATCGCCTAGAGCCTTTCGGGGTTAAATTGAAAGGTTCTAGTTCGTCTGGATCCGTTCCGGATAGATGTCGTAGCGCTTGTCGGCGACCGTGATGCGCACGGCCTTCATCCGTTTCTCGTCGGCCTTCAGCGAACGGTTTCCGAGGACGACAATCGGATCCCCCTTCTTCGCGGAGCCTTCGACAAAGCCCGAGCGTGCGGTCTGCCTGGGATTGCCGAGTTCGACGATCCAGACGCCGTCGGCGGCGGTCGCAACGTCGAGCGTCGGGTGCGGCCCACCCATCGTGACCTTTTCGATCGTGCCATGCAATTCCGTCTGCTCTCCCTCGGCCCACGACCAGCCGTGGTGCGCCGCGGCTCCCGACGCCAAGGTCAGCGCGAGGACCGCACCAATTGCCATTCGTTTCGAGTTCATGAGACGCATGTTCGTTTCTCCCTACCTCAGGACAGGGGCGAATTGGCGTAGCACCAAGCAATGGAAAGCTATCTCACCGAATCTTGAAGCGACCTTTATCCGCCTGATGGTCTCAAGCAACATGCAGCAGCATGGACGATGATTAGGCCTAGGCGAGTAAACGGGTGACTTCCGCGACCTTTGCCGGCGCGACAGCATCTGCGATCGTCGTGGAGAACAGCACCTTGCGGGTCGCATCCGCCACCTTGGCGAAAACATGGCGGATCTCGCAGTTCTGCTCTCCATCGCAATCATCGCATTTGCGATAAGCGGTGATCGAGAGGCAGGGAAGCGGTGCGATCGGCCCGTCGATGATGCGCAGCACCTCGCCGAAGGTGATCATGTCGGCCGGCTTCAGCAGCAGATACCCGCCCGTCTTGCCGCGGCGACTGACGACGATGCCCTGGTGCTTCAGGTCGAGAAGGATCTGTTCAAGGAACTTCTTTGGGATCTTCTGCTGCGCCGCAATGTCTGAGATCATCACCGGCTCGCCGTCATCGGCTGCCGCCAATACCGTCAGCGCCCTCAGCGCATATTTTGCCTTTTGCGTAATCATTTTTGACCGTCGACACACACATGGCGGGCGGAATCACAGACCCGCCGCAAGCAGGATCCTGTCTCTATGGCATGCGCAGCATGAACGGAATTTGAACAAGCCGGCGAAACCCTTGAGAGACAAGGTTTTTGGCCTTGTTTTTTCACCCTCGGCCAATACTGCAAATCTACGTCAAAATGCACTTGCGATGTCATCAATTCACATTTCCGATTGACAGGCAACGTGTTACTCTACTAAATCAATAGACAATTGGGCTCACCGTCGACAAACCATCGCGGTGCGGCTGCTTTTCCGCATTGCAGCGGCCGGGGAGAGATATTTGCTCCTATCGCGCCTGCTTTCGAAATCCGTTTTTCTGTCCGATCCAAGCCCGACCTGCGATACTCCGGCCAACATCAAGGACAGGATCCCCATGACTGTTGCTGCCAATCCGAACGCTGAAGCGGAAACGCTGAACGCGAACCTCGCGAGCCTTGACCTTGCGGAGCGTCTGTCGCTCGTCGCCGGCCTTGGCGGCCGCGTCGTCTTCACCACCTCCCTCGGCATCGAGGACCAAGTCATCACCGCCGAAATCGGCAACCACCGCCTTCCGATCGACGTCGTGACGCTGCAGACCGGACGGTTGTTTCCGGAAACGCTGGCGCTGATCGACGAGACCGAGAAGCAATACGATCTTCACATCAGCCGTTACGAGCCCGAACAGGCAGATATCGATGCCTATGCCGCCAAGTACGGCCTCAACGGCTTCTATGAGAGCGTCGAAGCCAGGCATGCCTGTTGTGGCGTGCGCAAGTTGAAGCCGCTTGCGCGAGCCCTGGCAGGGGCGACGATCTGGATCACCGGCCTGCGCCGTGGCCAATCGGCCAACCGCGCTGAGACGCCGTTTGCGGAATATGACGCGGAGCGTCATCTCCTGAAGGTGAACCCGCTCGCCGACTGGGACCTCGACGTTATCAAGGCCTATGTCGCCGACAACGGCGTGCCGATCAATCCGCTGCACGCCCGCGGCTATCCCTCGATCGGCTGCGAACCCTGCACCCGGGCGATCAAGCCGGGCGAGCCGGAACGCGCCGGCCGCTGGTGGTGGGAACAGGACGAAAAGCGCGAATGCGGCCTGCACGTGGCTGAAGAGGCCTCGGCGATTGCCGCACAACAGTAACCCGTCGACTTCGGGATCGGAGCGCGGCCCGTCGCCTGCGCTCCTCGAAGTCTGAAATGCACCCATTCCGGATGCCTCCCTTCCGAGAATGATTGAAGCCTGGAGTCAGAAATGCCCGATAGCCGTCCGGATACGGAACTCAACAATCCCCGGAGCGCGAAGCCGCCGCTCGACCCGCATTTGAAGGCTCTCGAAAACGAAGCGATCCACATTTTCCGTGAGGTCGCCGCCGAATTCGAGCGTCCCGTCATGCTCTACTCGATCGGCAAGGATTCGTCGGTCCTGCTGCATCTGGCCCGTAAGGCCTTCTACCCCGGTCGCGTCCCCTTCCCGCTGCTGCATGTCAACACCGGCTGGAAATTCCGCGAGATGATTGCCTTTCGCGATGAAACCGCGAAGAAATACGACCTCGACCTGATCGAGCACATCAATCCGCGCGGTGCGGCCGAAAACATCACGCCGTTCACGCATGGCTCGGCCGCCTTTACCGACATCATGAAGACCGAAGGGCTGCGCCAGGCCCTCGACGCCGGCCAATTCGATGCCGCCTTCGGTGGCGCGCGCCGCGACGAGGAAGCCAGCCGCGCCAAGGAACGCATCTATTCCTTCCGCACACCTGACCATCGCTGGGATCCGCGCAACCAGCGCCCGGAACTCTGGAACATCTATAATGGCCAGATCCGCAAGGGCGAAAGCGTTCGCGTCTTCCCGCTGTCAAACTGGACCGAAGTCGATATCTGGCGCTACATCCAGGCCGAAGACATTCCGCTCGTGCCGCTCTACTACGCCAAGAAGCGCCCCTATGTTGAGCGCGACGGCATGATGATCCTTGCCGAAGATCCGCGGCTGGAACTGTTGCCCGGCGAAGTGCGCCAGGAAGGCATGATCCGTTTCCGCACCCTGGGCGATTTTCCGCTGACAGGCGCCATCCCATCGAAGGCGACCACGCTCGAAGAGGTGATTGCCGAACTCGAAATTGCCACTGTCTCCGAACGACAGGGCCGCGCCATCGACCGCGACCAGTCCGGTTCCATGGAAAAGAAGAAGCGTGAAGGATATTTCTGAGATGACCGCAGCCGTAACCGCCGCACACGCCCTTGCCGTGCCCGCCGCAGATCCTGCGACGGCAACGCGCGACTCGCGACCGCTGCGCCTCATCACATGCGGCAGCGTCGATGATGGCAAGTCCACCCTGATCGGCCGCCTGCTCTGGGATACCAAGGCCGTCAAGGAAGACCAGGCCGCCACGCTGCAGCGCGATTCCACCGGCAAGCAGAACGATCTCGGCCTGCCCGACTTCGCACTGCTGCTCGACGGCCTGCAGGCCGAGCGCGAACAGGGCATCACCATCGATGTCGCCTATCGCTACTTCTCGACCGACAAGCGCTCCTTCATCGTTGCCGACACGCCCGGCCACGAGCAGTACACCCGCAACATGGCAACCGGCGCCTCCACCGCCGATCTCGCCGTGCTCCTGGTCGACGCGCGCGCCGGCATTCTGGAGCAGACGCGTCGCCACGCAACGATCGCCTCGCTGCTCGGCATCAAGCAGTTCGTGCTTGCCATCAACAAGATCGACCTGACGAACTACGATCGCGCCGGCTTCGAGAAGATTACGCACGAGTTCCGCGAATTCGCGCTGTCGCTCGGCGTCAAGCAGATCACCGCGATCCCGATGTCGGCCCTGAAGGGCGAGAACGTCGTTTATTCCGGCGAGGCATCGATGCCGTGGTACGCCGGCCCGACGCTGGTCGAGACGCTCGAGCTTGCGACCGTCCGCTCCTCGCAGGCGACAGGCTTCCGCTTCTCGGTGCAGCGCGTCTCGCGTCCGGGGGAAAGCTTCCGCGGCTACCAGGGCACCGTTGCCGGCGGTTCCGTCAAGCCGGGTGATAGCGTCATGATCCTGCCCTCGGGTATGATCGCCAACGTTTCCAAGATCGTCACCTTCGATCTCGTGCGCAACGCCGCCGTTGCCGGTGATGCGATCACGCTGGTTCTCGACCGGCAGGTCGACGTTGCACGCGGCGACATGATCGTCTCGATCGACAGCCAGCCGCAGGTGGGCATCTCCTTCGACGCGCAGATCGTCGCGCTGCAGCCGGAGGGTATCGAAGCCGGCAAGCGCTATTGGCTGAAGAGCGGCAGCCGTCGCCAGCGCGTACAGGTGCAGCCGGTGGCGCAGCTCGAGCTGAAGACCGGCGCCTGGGCCCCGGTCGATACGCTCTACATGAATGCGATCGGCAAGGTGCGCCTCGCCTTCGACGAACAGGCGATCTTCGACCCCTACGAGCAGAACCGGGCGACCGGCTCCTTCATCCTGATCGACCCCGACACCAACAACACGGTGGCCGGCGGCATGGTCAGCGGAAAGCGGAGCGAGCTCGGCGGCATCCACGGCGGCGATGCCCGCGTGATCCTGTCGCTGCCGGCCGACCTCGCCGACCAGATCATGGCGAGCGAACTCTTCGCCAACCGCCGCCATGAGGCGGAGGTGCGGCGCATGACCGCCGCTGAGGCGGCCGACCTCTGGTCGAACGCGGCAAGCGACATCTAGGCAAACGAAAACGGGGCCACATCGGCCCCGTTTCTCATTCTAAACTCGCCGCGTGACCCCTACCACAGTGGCATGTGGCGATTGACGTCCTTGTAGAGCAGGTAGCGGAAGCGTCCGGGACCGCCGGCATAGCAGGCCTGCGGGCAGAAGGCGCGCAGCCACATGAAGTCACCGGCTTCGACTTCGACCCAATCCTTGTTGAGACGATAGACGGCCCTGCCCTCGAGCACGTAGAGGCCGTGCTCCATCACGTGCGTTTCCATGAACGGGATCACGCCGCCGGGCTCGAAGGTGACGATGGTGACGTGCATGTCGTAGCGAAGATCGGCCGGGGCGATGAAGCGCGTCGTGGCCCAGGCGCCGTCCGTATCCGGCATCGGCTGCGGCGGGTGATTTTCCTCATGCGTGAAGATCGCCGGCGGCGGCTCCTGCCCCTCGACCTCTTGGAACGCCTTGCGGATCCAGTGAAACTTCACGGGTGCAGCACTCTTGTTCCACAGCGCCCAACGGGAGCCGGCGGGCAGGAAGGCGAAGGAGCCGGGGCGCATTTGGTGTGCCTTTCCGTCGAACTCGACGGTCATCTCACCGTCGACGACGAAGAGCACGCCTTCGGCGCGCTTCTCCGGTTCCGGCCGGTCGCTGCCGCCACCCGGCTGCACTTCCATGATGTACTGCGAGAACGTCTCGGAAAAACCGGTCAGCGGGCGGGAGATCACCCAGGCACGTGTCCCTTCCCAGTGCGGGAAGTAGCTGGTGACGATGTCAGTCATGACGCTGCGGGGGATGACGGCATAGGCCGTCGTGAATACCGCCTTGCTGGAGAGGAGTTCGGTCTGCGGCGGCAGGCCGCCCATGCTGGAGTAGAAGTTCGAGCTGCTCATTGGTTCACTTTTCACGGGCCGGGATTGTCAATCTGGTTTAAGCGCCGCATCTCTTCTAGGCAACCTTTAGATTGCCGTCGCCGCGGCAGACTGTCCGCGGTGCCTCGCTAGCTCAGGAGGGATCGATGAGTCTGGAAAAACTTCGGGAAGACTATGTTCAGAGGGTCAAGGAATACGAGGACAATCTCAAATCCATGTCCGAGAACGACGTCAAACACTTCCGCGCGGAGGGTGGCGGGCCGCTCTCCGATATCACCGAGCAGATCCGCAACGAGTATTATCGGCATATCGAGACCTATGCGACCCTGATTGCCGAAATCGATGCCATTCTCGGAGCTTAGCGCGCTCGAAGCCGGAACAGCCGCTGCACCAGCGGTGCCGGATCGAAGCAAAGGGGGCTGTGCGTCCGTAGCCGGGCCCGAGGGTCGGGGACCCTGGCCACTACGGGTGCTGCATCCGATTGCTGAAATGATTGGGCAAGCCGTCTTAAGCGATCCTGGCAAGCCTGACATCGGTGTCATCGGCCAAGATCTCAGCCTGCGCGACGGACACGTTTGCCGACGCCATCAACAGCAGGCACAGGCCGACCGCGCGCGGTACTTCGGTTTCACCCGACGCCCAGCGACGTGTCGTCGTCTGATCGACACCAAAGAGCTTTTGGACACCAGCGGCGCTCAGTCCCGTGACGGCAACCGCAGCTTTGTATTCTGAGGTCTTCATGCACTGTTCCCCGCCCGCCGAAGCGCGCTTGTCTGATATATCTTTATGTGAAGCTGCGTACTTTAGTTCTCGCTTATTTTTATGGATACCGAAATACGACATCTAAGCCTCCGTTTGCGACAGCGACGCCGATGCGACCTTTCGGCTGAATGTTCCAGAGGCTGTAGTTGTGTTGTTCACAGCAAGGAAGCTAAATGGCGGCGTAAGAAAAAAGCCCGCCTCCGCGGCTTTTCGGCTGGACATCGAAAACCTCCCGCCCGACCCGGCCCTTAGTGACAGCCAAGTCAATTCCTTTTGATGGCGGATCCGGTGTTTGCCGTAGACCGCTCTAGGACTCCCAGGCTCGTCCCGAGAAATCCCGAGATATCGTGGATCTTCACGAGCCGTAAATTTACTGTTGCGTACTTAACCGTTGGTCTCGTTTGTGGTCCGCTCCACCCAGAAGACATGTTCTCTACCGACTATTGCGGCTACTGTTCCAGGCACCCGCTTGACCGCGGATGGCAAAGCGATGGTCTTCAGAGGCTCGTTTCAAGGAGGATTTCGTGAAAAGGATAGTCGGCCTTGCGGCCAGGCCTTGCGGCCGTCTTTTGCTCGTTTTCTATTTTTGCTTTCGCCGCCGCGCCCAGTGATATCGCCGATCTCGTCGGTACTCGCGCGACGGACGCTGCGTCCAAGATGCAAGCCCGTGGCTACCGACACGTCAGGAGCAGCACTTGGTGGAACGACAAGACGGGCACGTGTGTCGATGTACGCGTGTCGTTTGGCCGCTACTCGCGTATCGATCAATTGAAGCCGTCTGCATGCGGCGAAGCTTCCGCCGGATCGCCGGACTTGAGCAACGTTCCGGCTCGCGCTTTGCGCGCGTGCAGCCGACGGGCCGATCGATATCAGAGCCCTCGAGGGGGAACGAACGTCGTCAAGGCAGCCGAGCGGACCGGTCCCACCTGGCTTCTGACGATCGCCACCCGACATTACACTCTAGAATGCACAGTTACGGCTTCCGGACGCGTAATTCGGATGGACACGAAGTAAAGAGCCAAGATCCACTGGAGATGCACCCCACATTTCCACAGCTCGTACAGCGGAGCTTCGGCATCAGCGTTTCAATTATCACTCGTCCCCAAATCGCCGCCCAATCTCCCACCTGTCCAGCCAACAGAGATGACGGCATTTCGAGTTGCTCTTTCCGCGAGTCGGCGGCGGCGCGTTTGTCTTCGCCGTCGGCTTAAGCGAACCACAGTCGAGAATTTGTAGCCGCCGACGGCTTTCCGACGGATTGGAATTCCAATCAATTGCTGAATCTGTCGGTGAGGTTTTTGTGCGTCCATTGGCACAAATGAAAAACCCCTGCAGAGCAGGGGTTTCGGCTGGTCGGAGTGGAGTGATTCGAACACTCGACCCCCACGTCCCGAACGTGGTGCGCTACCAGACTGCGCTACACTCCGTGACCAGCGGCGCCTCTATAGACCGGCCCATCTCGTTGCGCAAGCACCAAAATTCAAAAGCCGGCGCATTTTTTGCCGACAGGGCCGGCGCACCTCCTGAGAGCACTAAGTGGAGCAAAATGACACACTTGCGGCAAATTTTGCGATTGCCAAGGCGGGCCGATTTTCTTTTGCCGGGTTCCGCGTTAAAGCCCTCGGCGGGACAAGCGGAAACCGCTGCAGACCAGCGATTCCCGCCGTCGAATGCGCGACAACTTTTCAAGGACGATAGAATGAAACTCCGCACCTTTGCCGCGGCTGGGCTTGCCATTTCGCTTGCCGGCTGCACGACGATTCCGACCTCCGCAGATCCGATCTCCAGCCGCTGGGTTGGCCAGTCGGCCGGCAAGTTCTTTGCCGCATTCGGCCCGCCGATCAACGATGTCGAGAACGGCTCCAGCGTCACCTACACCTGGAAGGGCGGCTACAAGACGGTTCGCACCCCGGCGAAATACGCAGAAGGCGCGGATGGCAAGCGCGGCAAGCAGATCGCGGCTGCCCGCACGCAATACCTGCGCTGCCAGGCGGAAATCGTCACCAGCTCCGACTACACGATCCGCAGCATCCGCGTCGTCGGCGACATCCCGGGCGTGAACGGCCCGTCCTATTGCGCCGAGTTCCTGGCGCCGGCACAACCCGCGCAGTAAGAAACGGCAGAGCGAGCGTTTGGAAGGCGGCCCATTGGTCGCCTTTCTTCTATGTCGAGTATTCTGAGTTGCTACGCGGCCTCCGTTCGCGGCTGACACCGCGGCAAAAGACTTCATCATTGCTGGTGTCCTTCCCGAGAGAGGGGTGACAGTTCATACCGGAGACATGGGTTACACTTTTGGCCTTTGCGAGGAGAGCGAAGGTGCCTTTGCAGGAGTGCAACCGCATGGACGAGCGTCTCAAATTCGTTGC
>NZ_JACUZZ010000139.1:0-285 GCF_014851595.1 Rhizobium sp. RHZ01 | reverse complement strand
AAGCGCAACAAGGTGGCGGCCGCCGAGCCGGTCAAGGCCTGAGCGTGCGACAGGAAGGGAAGAGACACATGAACAAGCTTGTTACCAGCCTCCTGTCGCTGGCCGTCGTCGCTGGTTTGAGCGGCGCAGCACTCGCCGAGGAAGCCACCCCGAACGGTGCTGCGCCGGCAGAGCATGCCGAAGGCGCAACGCCGCACTATCCGCTCATGCATCCGAAGCATGAGCACTGGACCTTTGCCGGCCCGCTCGGCCATTACGACAAGGGCCAGCTGCAGCGCGGCCTGA
>NZ_JACUZZ010000138.1:0-285 GCF_014851595.1 Rhizobium sp. RHZ01 | reverse complement strand
GACTAAGCCATCCTTGGTTTCAACAGAACTGGGCTCGGACATCTCGCGCAATCCATGGGATTGTGCAAAACACCTGGAAGCCTCCAGATCAATCTTCTCTTCACGATATATGCAGAACAGGCATCCGACTTGAAGTCGATGCAAACTTTGTTTTTCTTCAGAAGGATATCCCGGCTCGACACCAAAGCGATTTGGTGGAGCTGAGCGGGATCGAACCGCTGACCCCCTGCTTGCAAAGCAGGTGCTCTCCCAGCTGAGCTACAGCCCCAACCATCGCAACACCTG
>NZ_JACUZZ010000137.1:0-291 GCF_014851595.1 Rhizobium sp. RHZ01 | reverse complement strand
CCCAGAAGGACATCTGGCCCCAGGGCAGAACGTAGCCCATGAAGCCGGTCGCCATCATCAGCAGGTAGATGAGGACGCCGAGGATCCAGAGGATCTCGCGCGGCGCCTTGTAGGAGCCGTAGTAGAGGCCACGGGCGATGTGCAGATAGACGGCAACGAAGAAGAACGACGCGCCGTTGGCGTGCATATAGCGCAGCAGCCAGCCGTGGTTGACGTCACGCATGATCTTTTCGACGGAGTTGAAGGCAACCGTCGTTTCCGCCGCATAGTGCATGGCCAGCACGACGCCGG
>NZ_JACUZZ010000136.1:0-295 GCF_014851595.1 Rhizobium sp. RHZ01 | reverse complement strand
CCTGCGGCTTCATCGCGCCTGTCTTGACGGCCACGGCCAGGCTCTCCTGCAAGAGCGCGCCGATCCGTTCCTCGCCCATGCGCTGCCGCCAGCGCGTCATCGAGGAGCGGTCGAACGATAGTTCGTGACGAAAGAATTCCTCGCCGCAGAGGTACTGAAAGTAGGGGTTCTCCACCCAGCGCTCGCACAGCGCCTCGTCCGACAGGTTGAACGTGTGCTTCAGAATGGCCAGCCCCGCCATCAGCCGCGTCGGCAATGGCGGCGGCATGCCAGCTCCGTCCGAATGGACCGTCCC
>NZ_JACUZZ010000135.1:0-296 GCF_014851595.1 Rhizobium sp. RHZ01 | reverse complement strand
AACACCGAGTAGGGCAGGCAATAGCCTTTCCAACGCACATCCAGCCGACCGTCCGCATAGGCATAGGTCTCGACATAGCGACCGACCAAACCACGCGTCACCTCTGTCTCCTCCAGCATGATCCGCTTGCGCTCGAACGAGAACGTCAGCTGCGCACCGACATAGCGCTGCTCGCGCTTGCAGAGGATCTCTTGCAATCGATCCGGCGCCAGATTCATCGGCCGATGCAGGTCATCACACCGGGCAGGGACGATCGCAAACCGCGCGTTGTAGTCCTCCACGAAGTCCGGCAAGAA
>NZ_JACUZZ010000134.1:0-297 GCF_014851595.1 Rhizobium sp. RHZ01 | reverse complement strand
ATGCC
Organism: Rhizobium sp. RHZ01; assembly: GCF_014851595.1. Classification (NCBI taxonomy): domain Bacteria; kingdom Pseudomonadati; phylum Pseudomonadota; class Alphaproteobacteria; order Hyphomicrobiales; family Rhizobiaceae; genus Rhizobium; species Rhizobium sp. RHZ01. The sequence continues at coordinate 292 of NZ_JACUZZ010000134.1, read as the reverse complement.
GCCGGCGCCACCGCCACGGCCGCGTTGACGATCACCATCCACGGCGCCGACGACGCGCCTGTTCTGGCGGTCCAGACCGCCACCCAGAATGCCACCGTCAACACCGCCTTCTCGTTCGCGTTACCGGCCGGCACTTTCACCGATGTCGACAGCGGCGAAACGCTCACCTACACGGCAACCTCTGCCGACGGCTCGGTTCTTCCCACCTGGCTGAGCTTCAACGCCGCGACGCAGACCTTCAGCGGTACGCCGACGGCAACAGGCACCTCAGGCATCAAGGTGACGGCAACCG
>NZ_JACUZZ010000133.1:0-298 GCF_014851595.1 Rhizobium sp. RHZ01 | reverse complement strand
CCAACGCCCAGCGCCCCAACCGTTCCAACGTCCAGCGCTCGCCCAACCGTTCCAACATTCAGCGCGGTGGGGGTGGACGGTCGCAGATGAGCCGTGGCGGTGGCGGACGGCAGCAGATGAGCCGCGGCGGCGGCGGTAGACAAATGCCTCGAGGCGGCGGCGGCCGCGGTGGCGGTGGCGGACGCGGTGGCGGCAGACGTTGAGCGACCTTTGGGGAGAAAAACGATGAACACGTTCTTCAAGTCTGCAGGCCTCTGGGCCGTTCTTGCAACAACGACCGTTCTTTGCGGAACTGTAC
>NZ_JACUZZ010000132.1:0-300 GCF_014851595.1 Rhizobium sp. RHZ01 | reverse complement strand
GGCGCGGCGTCTCGACGAGGCCGAGAACCGGCATGATCACCAGGAAGAAGGCGAAGTAGAAGAGAGTGCCAAGCTGCGACATGATCACGTAGGTGCCTTCGGCAGGACGCGAGCCGAGCCAGCCGAGCACGATGGCATTGGCGACGAACAGCCAGAAGAACAGCTTGTACCAGGGGCGATAAGCCGCCGAACGCACCTTCGAGGTATCGAGCCAGGGCACGAAGAACAGCACGATGATGGCGCCGAACATGACGAGGACGCCGGCCAGCTTCGAGTCGATCGGTCCGATGTTGAAGGTGA
>NZ_JACUZZ010000131.1:0-306 GCF_014851595.1 Rhizobium sp. RHZ01 | reverse complement strand
ACCCCGCGCCAAGTGCAAAACCCTTTGGGTTTTGTCACGGTGCGTAAACTGCGAAGCAGTTTACGCTACTGCCCGAGCAAATTGCCGAAGGCGATTTGTCTCGTGTAAGGGACGCACTGCATGTTTCGAGCCATTATAGCACAAAGGCCGCTTTGTGGGCGGCCCTTTTGATCGGCTTAGGGCCGTTTTCGTGATGAGAAGATTTGTTTGTTTCACATGCAGCTTTCGAATGTCTTCGACATTCGGCGCATGTGTTGTTGCGTTTAGCAGACCTGGCAGCGACCGACTCTCCCGCGTCTTAAGACG
>NZ_JACUZZ010000130.1:0-309 GCF_014851595.1 Rhizobium sp. RHZ01 | reverse complement strand
CGATCTCGACCACCTCGTCATTGGCGCGACCGGCTGCAATCGCCGCGGCAATCCGGTCCGCTGCCATCATGCCCGACAGCACCGCGTTGTGGCTGCCCTTGATGCGCGGCACGTTGACGAAGCCCGCGGAACAGCCGATCAGGGCGCCGCCAGGGAAGCTGAGCTTCGGTACAGACTGATAACCGCCCTCGGTGATCGCACGCGCACCATAGGACAGCCGTTTGCCGCCCTCGAAGGTCGTGCGGATCGCCGGATGCGTCTTGAAGCGCTGGAACTCCTCGAAGGGATACAGGTAAGGGTTCTTGTAGT
>NZ_JACUZZ010000012.1:0-160915 GCF_014851595.1 Rhizobium sp. RHZ01 | reverse complement strand
GACCCGGCCTGTGGTCGCGGATGGGCTGCTCTCGGCTCAGCCGGACGCCTTGTCGGGCACATCTACATCCACAACGGAGATGATTCAGGCTTCGTTTGCGAACCCGACTGACTTCTTCAACAGCCTGTTAGAAGCGTCCCATCCAACTTCATAGGCAATCGTCGTCTCCCAAGCCCCACTGCCCCAACCCTCTCGCGAAAGCTTAGCGCGTTTCGCCTTCGAGGAAAATCGCCTTGCAGCACCGGTTCTGCGGGACTATGCACTGCGCCATGGATATGATCTTCGACCAGGCCCGGATCGCAGTAAACCGGCATCGCGCCCGTCTCCACCATGACCCTAAGGCGACCTTCCTTCTCGATATCGCCGCGGAAGAACTCGGCGAGCGTCTTGCCGTGGTCGAACGGACCTTCGAACATGCGGTCGAGCTGCATGGCGCCACCGGGGCTGCGGCCCGCGCTGCGATCGCAACCGGCAAGGTCAGGCAACTGACACGGGTCGAAAGCGAGCACGCCTATGCGGAAGCGGGCGAGGCTATCATCGAGGCTGCTCTGGAAGAGGTTCCCCTGGAGCCACAGTCGGCAAACCTCGTGCTGGCCCCGCTCAGCCTTCACTTGACCAACGACACGCCGGGCGTCTTCATCCAGATCCGTCGCGCCTTGAAACCCGATGGGCTCTTTCTTGCCGCGATCCCTGGATCGGGCACATTGCAGGAGCTGCGCGAGATCCTGCTGGCGACAGAAATCGAAATGACCGGAGGTGCGAGCCCACGGGTCATCCCTTTCGCCGACGTGCGCGACATCGGCGGTCTCATGCAGCGCGCCGGTTTCGCCCTGCCCGTGATCGATGCAGAGACCTATACGGTCCGCTACGACTCGATCTTTCCGCTGATGAAAGACCTACGGGCGATGGGAATGACCAATCCGCTTCTTGCGCGCAGCCGCAAACCTCTGACGCGCGCCTTCTTCCTACGGGCGGCTGAAATCTATGCCGAGCGATACGCCGATCCGGACGGCCGGATCAGGGCAACCTTCTCGATCATCTATGTCTCGGGATGGGCACCGCACGAAAGCCAGCAGAAGCCGCTTCGCCCAGGATCGGCGAAGGTGAGGCTCGCCGATGCGTTGAAGGTCGAGGAGCATAAGCTGAAGCAGTAGAAATCGGCTCAGTTCGGGAACTGGTTGGCGATATTGCTCAAGAGGCCGTTGATATCGCCACCAAGCGCCCGCGCTCCACCGATGAGAGCCACGGATATGAGGGCCGCAATCAGGCCGTATTCGATCGCGGCCGCGCCACGGACGTCTGCCAGAAATGCCCTTATTAGTCGCATGCCAACCTCGGCGCTAAAGCGGCAGTCCTTCATCACGTTGCGTCTGCCGCGGCAGCAACGCCAGTATCAGCAACCAGCTCCGCTTCCGTAACCCTGAACCACGCAAACAGAACCCGGCGTTTCCTGAAGCACGCTGCGGCGGATCGTGTAGCGTTTGCCGTTCTCGGTCTTCGGTATCGAGCCCGTTGTCATCGTATCGAATTCCGACGGCGCGCTGGCAAAGACGCTCGACCTGGACTTGTCAGCAAGCATCGGCGTCAAGATCAAAGTCAGGGCAACAACGGCCGTGCCAAACAGCAGCGCAATATTCAGCACTCCCGTTCTGCTCGAGCCAGTCGAGGCCTGTTCTTTCTCTCTAACAGCTTTCCAGAAATCGTCGTCCATGCGTCAAGCCTTCTACACACACGCCAGTTGCTTGATTGAGGCCGATATTTGGCAGAAGGTGTTAAACGATCGATTAATATCCACACCCAAATTCGACGCTTACTGGATAATAATCAGAAGTTCCTAAAGTAAATCCTGCAACATCGGGATCAGGGGCTCGTCAGCGGGCGGCATCGGGTAGTCGCGCAGAGCTTGCGGCTTCACCCATTTCAACGCCTGCCCCTCTTTCCCGTGCGGAATTCCTTCATAGCGCCGGCAGACATAGAGCGGCATCAGCAGATGGAATTTCTCATAGGTATGGCTCGCGAAAGTCAGGGGCGCCAGGCAGGCGACCTTGGTCGTGATCCCGAGCTCCTCGTGAAGCTCGCGCACCAACGATTCCTCCGGCGTCTCGCCCGGCTCCACTTTGCCACCGGGAAACTCCCAAAGCCCCGCAAGCGATTTTCCCTCGGGGCGTTGCGCCAACAGAATTCGCCCGTCGGCATCGATCAGGGCACAAGCGGCAACGAGAAGGATGTTTCGGGCTGCCTCGCTCATCGTGACGGCTCCTGCCGCCAGTAGGAATAGCGGTAGGCTTCACGGAAGCCGAGCCGTTCGTAGAGTGCCAGGGCCGGAGCGTTCGTCGCCTTCACCTGCAACCAGGCGGAACGGGCAGTGCGCATCCTGGCCCAGCGCAGGGCCGATGTCAGGATTTCCATGCCAAGGCCCTCGCGGCGGCGCTCTTTGGCGACGGAGAGCGACATGATGCCGGCGAGGTCGTTGTCCTGAACGCAGAGAACGGTCGCAAGCGGCCCCGTTTCCGCATCTTCGATCATGAACAGGCCCGACGGCGGCTTGATCGCATTGATGATTTCGGCGAGCGCCGGCTTGAGCTTGGACGAGACGCCGTCGGTTGCCAGATTGGCATCCACGAAGCGGCCAATATCGTGAGTCGGCAGATGATCGAGCGTATCCGGCAGTTCCGCATGCGCAAGATCGCAGGTCATGACGATCGTCTCGTCGAAGGATGACCACTGCTGTTCCCGCACGAGGTCGATCAATACCGGCGAGGCGAGCGGCGTCTGACGCAGAACTGCCGGGCGGCCATAGGCTTCGAACTTGCGGCCTGCCTTGGCAAGACGGATTTCGACATCGCGGTGATCCGAAGGATCGAGCGGCACGATCGAATTCAGCCGATTGGACGGATGCCCCGCCGTCAGCCGTATCTGCCAACTGCCGTCGTACTGCACGGATGAGGCTGGCCAAGCCCGGAAGCCGACAGCCTCCAGCCTGCGCACGAGTGGCAGATTTGCCTTCTTGGATAATGCTTCAGTCAATGAAAAATCAGCTCCGGTAGTCACCGTTGATGGCGACATACTCCTTTGTAAGGTCGCACGTCCAGACCGTGGCGGTGCCGTTTCCAAGACCGATGTCGACCTTCACAGGAATATCCTGCTTTTTCATGACGTTGGTTGCAGCTTGCTCGGAATAGACGGCGTCGCGCTCGCCGTTGACGGCAACACGCACATCGCCGAACCAGATAGCCAGCCGATCGCGGTCGGCCATTTCACCGGACTTGCCGACGGCCATGACAATACGGCCCCAGTTGGCGTCCTCGCCGGCGGCCGCGGTCTTGACCAGCGGCGAATTGGCGATCGACAGCGCGATCTTCTTGGCCGCGGCATCGCTTTCGGCCCCAGTCACCGTGATCTCCAGCATCTTCGTCGCACCTTCGCCGTCGCGCACGACCTGCAGGGCAAGATCCTTCAGAAGATCATTGAGCGCAGCGCGGAACGAGGCAAGGCGGGCGTCATCGGCGCTCTCGACCCGAGCCTGACCGTCCTCGGCAGCCGCGCCGGTGGCAAACAGCATCAACGTATCAGAGGTCGAGGTATCGCTGTCGACCGTCATCGAATTGAACGTCGGATCAACGCCCGCGGATAGGAGCGATTGCAGGGCGGCGGGAGCAATATCGGCATCGGTGACCACGAAGGAAAGCATGGTCGCCATATCAGGCGCAATCATGCCGGCGCCCTTGGCAATGCCATTGATCGTCACCTTCACGCCGCCGATCTCGGCACTGCGGGTGGCGACCTTCGGATAGGTGTCTGTGGTCATGATCGCCTTGGCGGCCTCGAACCAGAAGTCACCGGTCGCATCCTTGTGCATCTGGTCGAGAACGCCAGAGAACTTCGTCGCGTCCAGCGGTTCGCCGATGACACCGGTCGACGCGAGGTAGACCTCGTTCTCGCCGCAACCGACGGCAGCCGCTGCCGACTTTGCCGTCAGGGCAGTCGCGTCGCGCCCCTTCAAACCAGTGAAAGCATTCGCATTGCCGGAATTGACGACGACAGCCCGTGCTGTGCCATGCGGCAGGTTTGCGCGGCAGAAATCGACCGGCGCCGAAGGGCACTTCGAGCGCGTAAAAACGCCCGCGACTGCGGCCGGCTTGTCGAACACCATCATCAGTACGTCGGTGCGGTTCTTGTACTTGATGCCGGCTGAGGCAGTGGCCATGCGCACGCCGCGCAGGGCGGGCACATTGGCATAGGATTTCGGAGCGAGCGGAGAAACGGAACCGGACATGGCAATCGACCTGGTGGCTGGAAGGATTTTCAGGGCGAAGTATAAGCCGGCTCGCCCTGCGGAAATACGACAACTGCTATAGTGAAGGGCCCGGAAGAACCGGGCCCTAAACTTTGGATTTTACTGCTGCGGTTGCGCGGCGGGTTCATCACCCGGCTGCGGCTGCTTGTTGGCGTCGTCATAGCCCTTGCGCAGCGCTTCGTCGGTGATCTCGACCTTGGACTTTTCCTTGGCAGAGGCGAGAAGCGCAAGGTACTTGTCGCGCATGACGAGCTGGCGAACCTGGTCCTTGACCTGATCGAAGGCTGGTGGAGCGGCGTCGCGCTTATCTTCGACCAGGATAACGTGATAGCCGAAATCGGTCTTCACGGGGGTCTTGGTGTAGGTGCCCTTGTCAAGGGCGAAGGCGGCCTCTTCGAATTCCTTGACCATGCGGCCCTTGGTGAAATAGCCGAGATCGCCACCGTCAGCCTTGTTCGGATCGGTGGACTTTTCCTTCGCCAGATCCGCGAAGCTCTTGCCGGCGTCCAGCTGCTTGATGACGTCCTTGGCCTCGTCCTCGGTCTTCACGAGAATGTGGCGGGCGTGAACTTCTTCCTGCTTCGGAAGTGCTGCGACTTCCTTGTCGTAGCGCGCCTTGACGTCCGCGTCGGTCACCGTGTCGACGACGTGCTTCTTGAAGTAGGCGTTGTGCAGTTCGCGATCAGCGAGATACTGCATGCGCTTCTTGAATTCGGCGTTCTGGTCGAGCTTTTCGGCCGTTGCGTCCAGCGCCAGCAGCTTGACGTCGATGGCGGCGGACAGGGCGGCGATCTTCTTCTGGTCGTCCGGCAGCTGGGCGAGCTGCGGGTCGAGATTGGCAACGGCCAGATCGAGATCGGACTGATGAATCTCGACATCGCCGACCTTGGCGACGACGGCATCCGGCTTGTCTTCCGCACGGACCGGCGCCTGGAACGCAACGAAGGTTGCGAACGCCATCACAGCGATTTTGTTGTAGTTCAACATCAAATAACCCTTCACAGTTACACCCACCGGCTTCAGCTTCGTGAATTCAGCCTGAAACAGCCATCAACACTGGAATGTGGCCTTTGTATATCAGCCAAATCCGTTGACATCATTCGACCCCCCTCTTATCTGTCACGCAACCTCGCGTCCAGAACAGTTTCCTGGCGTTTCGAGACGTGTGCCTGAAATTCGGCCGGGCAGCGGATAAGAAAAGCCGGGGAATATTATTGAGAAAGGACCAGTCATATGGTCAGCTTTGGCGGTATAGCCCGCAAAATATTTGGCTCTGCCAATGATCGCCGCGTGCGGTCCTTCCAGCCGAAAGTCGCAGCCATCAACGCCATCGAAGAAAAGACGAAGGCTTTGAGCGACGAGCAGCTGGCTGCCCAGACCGTCGAATTCCGCAAGATGCTGGCAGACGGCAAGACGCTCGACGACATCCTTGTGCCTGCGTTCGCCGTTGTGCGCGAGGCTTCGCGCCGCGTTCTCGGCCTGCGACCTTTTGACGTACAGCTGATCGGCGGCATGATCCTTCATGACGGCGACATCGCGGAAATGAAGACCGGTGAGGGCAAGACGCTTGTTGCCACGTTGCCGGTCTACTTGAACGCACTCGCCGGCAAGGGCGTCCACGTTGTCACCGTGAACGACTACCTCGCCCGCCGCGACGCCGCGACCATGGGCAAGATCTATGGCTTCCTCGGCCTGACCACGGGCGTCATCGTCCACGGCCTGTCGGACGAGGAGCGTGCTGCCGCCTATAACTGCGACATCACTTACGCGACCAACAACGAACTCGGCTTCGACTATCTGCGCGATAACATGAAGTACGAGAAGAACCAGATGGTCCAGCGCGGCCACAACTTCGCGATCGTCGACGAAGTGGACTCGATCCTCGTCGACGAAGCGCGCACGCCGCTGATCATTTCCGGTCCGCTGGACGACCGCTCCGACCTCTACAACACGATCGACGCCTTCATTCCGCAACTGAGCGAAGGCGACTACGAGATCGACGAAAAGCAGCGCTCAGCCAACTTCTCCGAAGAAGGCACCGAGAAGCTGGAAAACCTGTTGCGCCAGGCTGGCCTGCTGAAGGGCCAGTCGCTCTACGACATCGAGAACGTGGCGATCGTCCACCACGTCAACAACGCGCTCAAGGCCCACAAGCTGTTCCAGCGCGACAAGGACTACATTGTCCGCAACGACGAGATCGTCATCATCGACGAGTTCACCGGCCGCATGATGCCGGGCCGCCGCTACTCGGAAGGCCAGCACCAGGCTCTGGAAGCCAAGGAAAGGGTGACCATCCAGCCGGAAAACCAGACGCTGGCGCAGATCACTTTCCAGAATTACTTCCGTATGTACGGCAAACTCGCCGGCATGACCGGTACGGCGCAGACGGAAGCGGAAGAATTCGGCAACATCTACGGCCTCGAGGTTGTCGAAGTGCCGACCAACCTGCCGATCAAGCGTACCGACGAAGACGACGAGGTCTATCGGACCTTTGAAGAGAAATACAAGGCTATCATTGCCGAGATCGCGGACGCTCAGAAGCGCGGCCAGCCGGTTCTCGTCGGCACGACCTCGATCGAAAAGTCGGAACTGCTCGCCGAGATGATGCGCAAGCAGGGCTTCAAGGACTTCCAGGTCCTGAACGCCCGCTACCACGAGCAGGAAGCGTATATTGTCGCGCAGGCCGGCGTGCCGGGTGCGGTAACGATCGCCACCAACATGGCGGGCCGCGGTACGGACATTCAGCTCGGCGGCAACCTTGAAATGCGTGTCGAACGCGATCTTGGCGAGATCGAGCCCGGCCCCGAGCGCGACGCAAAGATCGAAGGGATCCGCGAAGAGATCAAGCAGCTCAAGGAGCAGGCACTTGCCGCCGGTGGCCTTTATGTCATCGCGACCGAGCGCCACGAGAGCCGCCGCATCGACAACCAGCTGCGCGGCCGTTCCGGCCGTCAGGGCGACCCTGGCCGTTCCAAGTTCTACCTGTCGCTTCAGGACGACCTGATGCGCATCTTCGGTTCCGACCGCATGGATAGCATGCTGCAGAAGCTCGGTCTCAAGGAGGGCGAAGCCATCGTTCATCCCTGGATCAACAAGGCTCTGGAGCGCGCGCAGAAGAAGGTCGAAGCCCGCAACTTCGACATCCGCAAAAACCTCCTGAAATACGACGACGTTCTGAACGATCAGCGCAAGGTGATCTTCGAACAGCGCCTCGAGTTGATGGAAGCGGCCAATATTTCCGAGACCGTCTCCGACATGCGCCGCGAGGTCATCGACGATCTCGTCGAGAAGCACATCCCCGAGCGCGCCTATGCCGAGAAGTGGGATGCCGTTGGCCTGAAGGAGCGGACAGCAGCCTTGCTCAACCTCGATCTGCCGGTTGAGGACTGGGTTAAGGAGGAAGGTATCGGCGAGGACAGCATTCGCGACCGCCTGACGGAAGCATCCAATGCGGCTTTCACGGAAAAGGCCGAACGCTTTGGCGACGACATCATGCACTATGTCGAGCGCTCGATCGTCATGCAGACGCTCGACCACCTGTGGCGCGAGCATATCGTCAACCTCGACCACCTGCGCTCCGTCATCGGCTTCCGTGGCTACGCACAGCGCGATCCGCTGCAGGAATACAAGTCGGAAGCGTTCGAGCTCTTCACCTCGCTCCTGAACAACCTGCGTGAAGCCGTCACCGCACAGCTGATGCGCGTCGAACTCGTGCAGCAGGCGCCGGCGGAGCCGGAACCTCCGTTCATGCAGGCGCACCACCTCGATCCGAATACGGGCGAAGACGATTTCGCGCCCGCGTTCCTGGCCTCGGAAGTGGTTGTCGCCCCGGAAAACCGCAATCCGACCGACCCGTCGACCTGGGGTCATGTCGGCCGCAACGAGCCTTGCCCCTGTGGCTCCGGCAAGAAGTTCAAGCATTGCCACGGCGCCTTCGCACAGGCTTGAGCCGGCCGGTAAGCTAGAAACAAGGCCCTCGCGACGGAAACGTCGCGAGGTTTTTTTTGTCCGCCCAGTTGTCGCTCGCGCCCAGCCCCTTCACAACTCCTGATTTAATAATCAGCGCACACTTCAGCCACAGAACTGTCGCTTTGTTCGCCGAGTTTGCGACCATATTCGTTTTGATTGCCGAGGAAGAGATGAACGCTTGCGCCCGAGCGGTTCCCTATTTCAGCCAGTGGGAAACGGCGTCGATGACGCTGCCTGTGCTTGAAAGCGGCTCGTCTGCATTATTGAGCGATCCGCTCTGGCACCAGTCTGGCGCCGAGACGGTCGAAGAATATGCCCGCTGGGCGGTCAATATCTGCGGCATGGCATGCCTGAAGATGGCACTTGCCGCACGCGGCGAGATGCACCGGACCATCGACCTGGCACGGGCCTGCACTGCTTTTGGCGGGTACGTCGTCAACGAGGCGGATCAATCGATCAAGGGATTGATCTATGCGCCGTTCGTCACCTTCGTCGGGCGGGCCTTCGGCCTCAAGGCCGAAACGATCACCAATCTGCCGACCACTGATATTCCCGATTTGCTTCGCAGGAACACATTCTTCATCGCCTCTGTCAACAGCCAGATCCGGTGGCCGGATCGCGAGCCGCCGTCGCGCGGCGGCCATCTCGTACTGGTAACGGCGGCATCGCCCGGAACGATCCGTTTCCACAATCCATCCGGCCATGACGCTCAAAGCCAGGCAGACGTCGTACTGCCGCTCCCAACCTTCGACCGCTTCTTCGCCAATCGCGGCGTGGCCATCATTCTCTGACAACCTCAACAGACCCATCCGAGCAGAAAATCATCATGCCGAACACGCGTTCTACGGAAACTGACCGGCCCACAGCCTCGCGCCTGCGGGTCGCTGTCCTCTTCGGCGGGCGTTCGCCCGAGCACGATGTCTCAATCCTGTCGGCAACCAATGTCGTCAATGCGCTCGATCGTGACCGCTACGACGTTCTTCCCATCTACGTGACGAAGGAAGGGCGGTGGTTGCTGATGGCACGGCAGACGGAACTGTCGACCGCAGCAACCGTCGGCGACGCTCCGGAATTGACGCTGCTGCCCGGCGGTCGGGGCCGCCTGCTAGCCATTCCCGCCAATGCAGCTCCATACGAAGTTCCGCCGATCAACATCCTGTTTCCCGTCCTGCATGGCATGCACGGCGAGGACGGATCGGTACAGGGACTGGCCGCCGTCGCCCGCGTGCCGCTCGCAGGCTGTGGCATCCTCGGCTCGGCAACGGCCATCGATAAGGATATCGCCAAGCGCCTGTTGAAGGAGGCTGGTCTACCGGTCGCGAAGGCCGTCTGCATCGAACAAGGCGCGGAGCCGCCCTTCGCTGATGTTGTAAAAAAACTCGGTCTTCCGCTTTTCATCAAGCCCGCGCGCCAGGGCTCTTCCGTCGGCGTCAGTAAGGTAGCCGACGCCGACAGCTACGCCGCCGCCCTCGCCGAAGGCTTCAGGCACGACCGCAAGCTGCTGGCAGAGGAATTCATCACCGGCCGCGAGATTGAATTCAGCGTGCTCGAACACGCCGATGGTTCGCTCTTCGTATCACTGCCCGGCGAGATAGTGCCCGCCGAAACCCACGGCTTTTATAGCTACGAGGCCAAGTATATCGACGAGAATGGCGCAGCGCTCAGAGTTCCCGCGCAACTGCCGAAGGAGATCGGGGAAGAACTGCGCCGCACAGCGACCAATGCCTTCAAAGCGCTCGGCTGCGATGGAATGGCGAGGGTCGATTTCTTTCTCACGCCCGACATGTCCTTCGTCGTCAACGAACTCAACACCATACCCGGCTTCACCAATATTAGCATGTATGCCAAGGCCATGGCCGCCAGTGGCGTCAGCTATGCCGAGGTTCTCGACCGACTGATCGAACGTGCGCTTTGCCATGCAGGCAGCTGATTTCTGGCGTTCCAGCCGTTGGCACGAATGACGGTGTCACAACCGTTTCTTAACGCCGTTCTGCCAAGACTTCGACGACGATTTGCCTGAAGAGTTTTGCGTGTTTGTGATGGCGGTCATTGAGACGGCGGAAAAGATGCTGCCTGCGGGTCTGCGCCCGGCGGGAAGTCGCCTGCTGCGCTCGTTTGTGACCGCTCTGACTGCGCGCGGCGATAAGGCTACAGCTCAGCGCATGGCGCTGACCGCCTTTTCCATCCGCATCGTCAGCGCCGCCCTCGCCTTTCTGTCGCAAATCGTATTGGCCCGCCTCATGGGCGAATATGAGTACGGAATTTTTGTATTCGTCTGGGTGCTGATCGTCCTCTTCGGCGATCTTTCCTGCCTGGGCTTCCACACCGCCGTCGTGCGGTTCCTGCCGCAATACAAGGCGGCCGGCTCTTTTGAGAAGATCCGCGGACTGACCGGCACCGCCCGCATCTTCGGATTGCTCTCCGGCACGGCCGCTCTTGTCATCGGCATGATCGCCCTGCATCTCTTCCGCGACAGGATCGAGGGTTATTATGTCATCCCGATCTTCCTCGGACTGGTCGCCATGCCGATGATCGCCCTCGGTGATATTCTCGAAGGCACGTCGCGGGCCAATCACTGGCCTGTCATGGCGTTGAGTCCTGCCTACATCGTACGGCCGGTCCTCATCATTCTCTTCATGCTCACTGCGATCGGGCTTGGCGCGCCGCGCACCGCGATGACGGCGATGCAGGCCGCACTCATCGCGACCTATGTCACCACCGTCGGCCAATACGTCGCAACGCTCTTGCGACTGCGCCGCCATTACCAAGAGGGTCCGCGCGAGGTCGACTTTCTCGGTTGGCTTGGTGTCGCCTTCCCAATCTTCCTTATCGAGGGGGTCAGCTTCCTGTTGACCAATTCTGATGTGGTCGTGGTCGGCATCTTCCTCGAACCGCACGACGTCGCGATCTATTTCGCCGCCGCCAAGACGATGGCGCTGGTCCACTTCATCAATTTCTCCGTGAAGGCGGCATCCGGTCCGCGCTTTTCAAGCCTCATCGCCGAGGGGACACGCGAGCAGCTCGCGGCTGCTGCGATCGACGCCGCGCGATGGACCTTCTGGCCCGCGCTCGCCATCGGCCTGGCCGTTGTCGCCGCCGGCCATTTTCTGCTCTCGCTCTTTGGCGGCGCTTTCACCGCTGGCTATATCGTGATGGCAATCCTGCTGGCGGGCATCCTCGCCAAAGCCCTGGTCGGACCGGCGGAAACGCTGCTGATGATGGCTGGCAAGCAGAACGTCTGCGTTCTGCTCTATGCCGGAGCGCTGGCAGCGAACATCAGCCTCAACCTGCTCCTCATCCCAAGACTGGGTATCGAGGGTGCGGCGATCGCCACGGCCTCGGCCATGGGCGTCGAAGCCATCCTCCTGCATTTTGCCGTCCGGCGCGCGCTTGGAATTATGCTTTTCGCATTTGCCACGCCTCCGGCCAAAACAGACATGGAAGCCTGATATAATGGTGCGCATTCCTCCAGCTACCGAAACGACCGATGTCACGACGAACCGCATGGTTCACGAGCTAGCGGCTCTCGATTTCGACATGCCACGGCCGGATGCGCGCGTTGAAGTCGGCCGTCCGGGCCGTGAACTCTGCCTCTATTCCGGCAAGCTCGGCTACGAACTGCAGGAAGAGCTCGATTTCCTCTCCAACCGAGCGATGGAGCCGAATGTCTTCTTCACCGGTCGCTTCCTCGCCCCGGCCATGCCGCGGCTGGATGATAGAGAGGTGAACTTCGCCCTGTTGCGGGATCTGAGCGACACGCGAAGCCGGATGCGCTTCCTGATGCCGTTCTCCATCGAAAAACCCGGCTTCGCCGTCGGCCCCTCGATCGTACGGGTCTGGTCGAACGGCTTTGCACCGCTCGGCACGCCGCTGGTCGATACCGAGGATGCAGGCGAAACGCTGGACAATCTCTATGACGGCCTGACCCATCGGGACCTGCGCCTGCCCCCAATTCTCGTGCTGCCGGATGTCAGGCTGAACGGGCTCTTTGCCCGCATGGCAAGGGCGGTCGCCATCGGCCGCAACCTGCCGATCACCATCGCCAATCCCTATCAGCGCGCCATGCTGCAGAGCGACGAGGAAGCAACCGTCTATCTGCGCGACGCAATTTCTTCGTCGCATCTGAAGGAGATGCGGCGGCAATGGCGTCTGCTCGAGGACTTGGGCACGGTGGTTTATAACGTCGCCCGCCAGGCGCGTGAAGTCCACGCGCGTTTCGAAGAGTTCCTTGCGCTCGAGGCCGGCGGCTGGAAGGGCAAGAAGCGCAGTGCGCTGGTGACCGATCGCTACCACACCGCCTTTGCCCGAGAGGCGGTTTCCAACCTCGCCGCCGTCGATGCCGTTCGTGTCCACACGATCGACCTCAACGGCAAGGCAATCGCCTCGATGGTGGTCTTGATGATGGGCGGCGAGGCCTACACCTGGAAGACGGCCTACGACGAAGCCTATGCGCGCTATTCGCCAGGCAAGTTGCTGATGGGCGAGGTGACCGAATGGCACCTTGACGACGCCAACATCGTTCGTTCCGACTCCTGCGCCATCCCCGATCACCCGATGATCAATCGCTTCTGGAAGGAGCGGGAGGAGATGGGCACGATGGTAATCGGGCTGAACCAGAACGGCGACCGGGACGTGCGCCAGGTGGCCGCCCAGCTCCATATGTACAGCAGCACCCGCAACGTCGCGAAGATGCTGCGACAGAAGATCATGTCACTCGCCCGGCGTGGAAAGTCTCCCCAGTGACGTCAGGTCACGCCAAAGCCGTCAGCCGGCAGCGGCCCGCTCCCTGAGCAGGCGCCGGATGACCTTGCCTGTCGTGGTCAGCGGCAGTTCCGGGACAAATTCCACTTCGCGCGGATACTCGTGCATCGAAAGCCGCAACTTCACCCATTCGCTGATCTCGGACGCCAGCTGTTGGCTTGGCTCGAATCCTGGCGCCAGCACGACATAGGCCTTGACGATCTCGGTGCGAACGGGATCGGGCTTGCCGATGGCTGCGGCCAGCTGCACGGCGGGATGGCCGATGAGGCAGTCCTCGATTTCGGCTGGCCCGATCCGATAGCCTGAGGAGGTGATGACATCGTCATCCCGCCCGAAGAAGGTGACGTAGCCGTCCGCATCCTGGCGCCCGATATCGCCTGTCAGAAGCCAATCGCCGACAAACTTCCGGTCGGTCGCCCCGACGTCGTCCCAATAGCCGAGAAACATCACGGGATCCGGGCGGCGGATGGCAATCTGCCCAGCTTCACCAACAGGAAGCTCCTCGCCGGCTTCGCTGACGATGGCCACACGATGCCCGGGCACCGGGCGTCCGATTGCGCCGGGACGACTGATTCCGATCGCGGCGCTCGACGAAAGCACGAAATTGCACTCCGTCTGGCCGTAGAACTCGTTGACCGTAATCCCGAGCGTCCGCTTGACCCACTCCAGCGTTTCGGCACCGAGCGACTCGCCCGCTGCGCCGATGGTGCGCAAGACGAGATCATATTTGGCACGTGGATCTGGCACCGATTTCAGTAGCCGCAAGGCCGTCGGCGGAATGAAACCGTTGCGCACCTTCATTTCGGCCATGATGCGATAAGCCATGTCGGCATCGAATTTCTGCGCCGGCGAGGAGACGACGGGAACACCGAGCAACAGGCTGGGCAGCAGCGCATTCAGCAAACCGCCAGCCCAGGCCCAGTCCGAAGGTGTCCAGACCTTGTCTCCGGCCTGCGGAAATCCCTCATGGGCAAACTGCATGCCCGGTATGTGCCCCGCCAGCACCTGATGACCGTGAAGCGCGCCCTTCGGCGGACCGGTCGTTCCCGACGTGAAGATCATCAGCGCCGGATCGTGGGGCGCGGTTTTCGCGACCTCGAACACCGGGGGATGGCTTTCGACCAGCGCTGAAAAGTATCGCACGCCCTGTCGATCGCCGTCGACGCAGATCACTTCGGAAAGGTCAGGTAGTCGCTCGCGGATATGGCTGATGCGGTCGAGCCCGAATGTGTTGGTGATGACGACGAAAGCGCCCGCGGTCCGCAGCCGGTATTCCAGCGCCTCGACGCCGAAGAGCAAGGCCAACGGCAGTGCGATCGCGCCGATCTTGTAGATCGCAACATGGGCGATAACGGTCTCGAACGACTGCGGCAGGAGCAGGGCGACCCGATCACCTTTCGTTACCCCCAAAGACACCAGCGCATTGGCGAGCGACGCCGACCGGTCGGCCAGCTCGCGGTAGGTCATGGAGAGATGATTGCCGTCAGGGCTGAAGTGCTCAAGGCAAACGCGATCAGGCGTCCGCGCCGCCCATTCGTCGCTCACCGCGCGGCCGATATTGAAATCCTCCGGTATTTCCCAGGCGAAATCACGGTAAAGGTCTTCGTAGCGATCGCGCTGCGGTAGTCTCATCGGCGAAAATCCAGTCAAATGCTGCAGCAGCTAACACCGAGAGCCCGGAACACGCAAGCGCGAGACCTTGCGATGGCTTCTCGATGGTCACAAAACTTTTGTGTGAGGAGCAGACACTTTCAAGCTTGCCGCGCTAGATCAAAGGGCGCTGGGTAGCGACTCGTTTGGAGCAATTTCATGGATTACGTCAAATTTGGCGGCACTGGCTTGGAAGTGTCGAAGATCTGCCTGGGTTGCATGACCTTCGGCGAACCTGGCCGTGGCAACCACAGTTGGACACTCGGCGAAGAAGACAGCCGGGCATTGATCAGACAGGCGCTCGATCTCGGCATCAACTTCCTCGACACCGCCAACACCTATTCGGACGGCTCCTCGGAGGAGATCGTCGGGCGCGCGATCCAGGACTTTTCAAAGCGGGACGAGATCGTGCTCGCGACCAAGGTCTTTAACCGCATGCGTCCGGGGCCGAACGGCGCCGGCCTGTCGCGCAAGGCGATCTTCGACGAGATCGACAACAGCCTGCGTCGCCTTGGCACCGACTATGTCGACCTCTATCAGATCCACCGGTTCGATTATACGACGCCGATCGAAGAAACGCTGGAAGCCCTGCATGATGTCGTGAAGGCAGGCAAGGCGCGCTATATCGGCGCCTCCTCCATGTATGCCTGGCAATTCGCCAAGATGCTCTATACCTCGCGCGCCAATGGCTGGACGCCATTCGTCAGCATGCAAGATCATCTGAACCTGCTCTACCGGGAGGAAGAGCGCGAAATGCTGCCCTTCTGCCAGGATCAGAAGATCGCCGTCATTCCCTGGAGCCCGCTCGCCCGCGGTCGGCTGACGCGCGACTGGGATGAGAAGACGACCCGCAGCGAGACGGACGAATTCGGCAAGACGCTCTACAAGCAGGCGGAAGACGCCGATCGTACCATCATCGGCGTTGTCGGAAAGCTGGCCGAAAAACATGGTGTCTCCCGTGCCCAGATTGCGACCGCCTGGATCCTGCAGAAAAGCGCCGTCACGGCGCCGATCATCGGTGCGTCGAAAGCCAAGCACTTGGCCGACGCCGTCGCCGCACTGTCCGTAAAGCTGGCCCCAGAGGACGTCGCCGCGCTCGAGGAACCCTATGTTCCCCACAGGGTCGAAGGTTTCAAATAACGCGACAGTTTGGAGTGTTGCCGGTCGCGGACGTTGAGCCGGCGACCGCGGCCACTTCCGTTCAAGGATATTGCCATGACGACGATCCCCTTCGAAGCGCGCCGCTTTCAATCCACGGCCGCCTACTACACGCGCTATCGCGTTCCCTATCCCGATCAACTCATCGGGCAGGTTGCCAAGCGCGCCGGCCTCGTGGCCGGCGAGCGTGTGCTTGACCTTGGTTGCGGCCCCGGTCAGCTCGGCATTGCCTTCGCGCGGCTGGCCGGAGCAACGGTCACTGGCCTCGATCCGGAACCGGAAATGCTGGAGGCGGCGCGGACGGATGCAGCCGCCGTCGGTGTCAACGTCACCTTCATCAAGGGCTCTTCATACGATCTCGGCCCGCGCTTTGCGCCGCTCAACATGACGGTCATGGGGCGTTCGTTTCACTGGATGGACCGCCTGGAGACGCTGAAGGCTCTCGATGAAATCACCGTGACTGACGGTTGCGTGGTGCTGTTCGGCGATCGCCACATCTCCTCGACGCCCGACTGGCGGCAGGCCGTCAACGAGATCGCCGAGAGCTTCGCACCGGAGCGCAATGCCAATCGCGAACGGCGGAAAAGCCCGGATTGGATTGAGCATGAAAGCATCCTCCTTCGCTCGCCCTTCGGTGATCTGGAGCGGATCTCCGTTGTGAGGGAGCGCAAGCTCTGCCTCGACGATATCGTTGGCCGCGCCTTCTCGACCTCGGTGACATCGCCACAGGCGCTTGGCGCAAAGACGGCAGCCTTCGAGGCCGAGCTTCGCGCCACCCTCCTCAAGCTTTCGCCCGAGGGCAGCTTCCTGGAGGTGGTGGAGATCGGCGGCCTGATCGCACGCCGCGGCTAGCCCTCGGTCCTGTTCTCAAGGGAAAGTGCATCGCGAGTCGCATAGAGAAAGCTGTCGGAGAGTTCACGGCTCTCGACGGCTCGCGCCAGGATCACCGCACCCATCATCGCTGCAAGTGTCGTAAAGCCCTTCTCGCGCCGTTCGTCTGGCGTTTTACCGGACACAATCTCGGACAGAATATCAACGAGCATCGAAAGCCCATCGTTGAATGTCTCGCGCATCGCACCGTGACTGCGACTGACTTCCTGGGCAAGCGAAGCGAAAACGCAGCTGCCGCCTGGGTCGTCGACGCTGCAGCGCGACAGATAGTGATTGAGCAGCGCATCGAACGGCCGCTCCGGCGCCGACGCGATGATCTCGTTCCAGCGAATCTTCACCTTCTCGATCAATGCGCGGCTCACTTCCAGCGCCAGCTCTTCCTTGGATTCGAAATGGCCGTAGAACCCGCCATGCGTCATCCCGGCAGCCTTCATGATCTCGGCGACGCCTATGCCGTCGAAACCCTTTTCGCGAAACAGCACCCCGGCAACCGTCAGGATCTTCTCGCGATTCTCGGCAAATTTTTCTCGGCTGACCCGCATTCGGTTCTCCGCAATTGGCAGCTTGACAATTTATATGACGTCCATCATCAATACGCAACAATTATGATGACCATCATCTAAAAGCTTCCGATAGTCTCCGGCAACCTCAAAACGGAACGGCCACATGGTATCGACTGCACTTGCTTCATCTCTGGCGCGACGCAACATCCACTATGGATGGGTGGTCGTTGCAGCAACCTTCCTGACCATGCTGGTGACCGCTGGCGCAATGGGCGCCCCCGGCGTCCTCATCAAGCCGCTCCAGGACGAGTTCGGTTGGGAAACTTCGCAGATATCTTCCGCGCTCGCCGTCCGGCTGATTCTGTTCGGGCTTATGGGACCGTTCTCGGCCGCTTTCATGAACTATTTCGGCATCCGCAAGGTTATCGTCTTCGCCATGGTCCTGATCGGCGGCGGCTTCGTCGGCTCGCTCTTCATGAGCGAACTCTGGCAGTTGCTCCTGCTCTGGGGAATCGTCGTCGGCTTCGGCACCGGGCTGACCGCAATGGTGCTCGCCGCAACCGTATCCGCCCGCTGGTTCACCAAGCATCGCGGCCTCGTGGTAGGCATGCTGTCGGCGAGTTCTGCGACGGGACAGCTGGTCTTCCTGCCACTGATGGCGGAGTTGACGGAACGCTACGGTTGGCGCGCAACAGTCTTTCTGGTCTGCGGCATGATCATGTTCGCCGCACTCATCGTACTGGCCTTCATGCGCGACCGCCCTTCCGACCTCAACCTGCCCGCCTTCGGCGAGGCACATATCACGCCACCGCCGCCAACCGAATCCGGGCTGCTGGCGATGCTGGCAACGCCGGTCACGGTTCTCAAGGAAATCTCCGGTACCTCGACCTTCTGGATCCTGTTCGCCACCTTCTTCATCTGCGGTCTCAGCACCAACGGCCTGATCCAGACGCATTTCGTCACGCTCTGCGGTGACTTCGGTATCATGCCGGTGGCTGCCGCCAGCGTTCTTGCCGTGATGGGCATTTTCGATTTCTTCGGCACGATCGGCTCCGGCTGGCTGTCGGACCGCTTCGACAATCGCTGGCTGCTCTTCTGGTATTACGGTCTGCGTGGCCTGTCGCTGCTGTTCCTGCCCTTCAGCAATTTCAGCTTCTACGGACTGTCGATCTTCGCGATCTTCTATGGCCTCGACTGGATCGCCACCGTGCCGCCGACCGTCAAGCTCGCCGCCGACCGTTTCGGTCGCGAAAAGGCGGGCCTCGTCTTCGGCTGGGTTTTCACAGGCCATCAGCTGGGAGCAGCGACCGCCGCCTACGGCGCCGGCTGGTCGCGCACTGAACTGCAGAGCTATCTGCCCGCCTTCTTCATTGCCGGCGCCTTCTGCCTTCTCGCTTCCGTCCTCGCGATCACGCTGAAGAAGTCCGCCCTCCATCAACCCGCCGCCGCCGTCGCGCATTGATACCGTTTCCGGCCGAACGTCGCGAGCCGGAAACTCCAACAAATCAAGCCGAGAACTTCGCCCGCCGTCTTGCGCGCGCGGGCGAACGCATGCTAGACAGCCGCCTCGTCGGTATCCGTTGCCCCATTGGCGGAATTGGTAGACGCGCTCGACTCAAAATCGAGTTTCGAAAGAAGTGCTGGTTCGACCCCGGCATGGGGCACCATCCCGACAATACGCCAGTGATTTGACTTCATATTTTTGGTGTTTTGTCTCAAGCACGCAAAACCTCGAAATCAGTCTCACAAGGCGGACAGCCCTTTGGCTTGCGCATTGATCTTCCCGCAGGCATCCTCGAACGGATCACGCATTGGCACCAGAGGCGAGGCGCCGAGGAGAAGAAGGGCTTTCAGATGTTGCCATCCGCCTTCCTCGCCCAGAACCGTCGCATAGGGTGTCATCGGCTCGCGTAGCTCACCAGCATACAGGCGTTCGTATTCCGCGAAATTTCCGAAATTATCGCGATTGCTGTCAGAGGGGTGGAAGGTTTCTGCCGCAGCGCCTTCAGCAAGGATTACTTGGTGTGTCGCGAGCAGGACGGCGTAATACTCAATCGTCATATCGTCGCGCGGTGCGATCGGCGCGATTGTTGTGCCGTTTACGAGATCCTTCACCCGGATAAGTACGCCATTCAGGAACAGAGCATGGCCGGGTGACAGGTAGAGATCGGAATGTGGCGTGCCATCGCCCAGTGCATCACGTGCCACTCGAATCGGTACGACGCCTTCCTGCCAGCACGCGCCTCGCTTCGTAAATACCTGCCGACCGACCCACTTGATAGGGCTGGTTTCTCCTTCCAGAAGAACAACGCGATCCCCCGTCTGCAGGTCCTCGACACGCTTTTCGCCGCAATCCGTAAGGATTGACGTCCCACGCAGAAAGCACTGTGCACCCCCCGACTTGCCATTCCCGCCGGAGTTCCCGTTCCCGTTACCCCATCCCAAATGCAGGCCCTCGGCTCTCACCGGCAAAGACGACGCTGCCATTGCAAGGGCTGCCACGCTTGCAACGCGAGCGCCGGCAGCGGCCGCCACTCCCAGAAACCGTCGGCGCGCGGTATTGCGTGGCAGATTCGGATCTTGGAAATAAGGCATCCTGACGCTCCTTGCTACGAACAGCGTTGGACAATCGATAATACGCCTTCCACCTTTTCTCGCTAAGTCGGTAGAAAGGCTTAGTACGAAACGTGCTCGTCCAGGGACTGGAGCCTCTCGTCCAATGTAGGGGCTGTGAGGCGCGCTTTAGCCGATGAATTCGGGCCCGCGACAGACATCGCGGAGAAGGACATAACGATCCCGTAAGCTATTGCTATGTCTGATAATTTCGAAGGGTCATAATTTCGCGCGCTTGCCACACCCCGGCATGCGGCAGCCACTGGCAGATGCCACGCAAGATCAGCGCTCGATCCGCTCCGCCCGCGTCTCGGCAAGACGAGCGGCATCGCATGACATGCTTTAGTGGAAGCTCCCAACGAAAACGACGCCCAAGGAGATAAAGATCACCGCCCCCACAAGCGCGACAAGCTTCCCGATTGCGCCGGGGACCTGGACACCTGAGGCCTCGACCTTGAATGCCAGATAAAGCGGGAACGCCACGAAGAAGATCGAGATCCACTTCGGACGCATGATCGTCGCATCGACGGCGAGCATGATCCCGTAGACCAGAAACATGCTGATGACGAGCATCCGGCCGATGACCCTCGTCCATTCGCTGCTGGTGCCAAGGATCGTCCGGATATGGCCACGATAGACAATGGCGAGGATAGCGAGCGTCAACGCCGAACATTTGACGATCGCTCCCAACAGCTCCCAGGCCGCAACCACTTGCTCGGGCATCCCGGCGCTAGCGGCTGCCCGCAAATTTTTCAGCGTGTCGCCGGTCGCCAAATCCAGATGGGTCACGATCCAATAAACATGCGGGGCCGCGACGATGAGACCAACCGCGATGGTCACCGCCAGCCGCCAGTTGAAGACCAATCGCCGCAGGCCAGGTTCGAGAAGGAGCGCTGCAACCGTCGCGACCGGGACGATCGCAAAGTTGTACTTGGCAAGGAATCCCAACCCGGCTGCTGCGCCGAGAAGTGCATAATTGCCGGTCGACGGTCGTTCCGCCATCAATGCCAGTACGTAGAGAAAGAACGCGACGACAGCGAAGGCGCCGACGCTGTGAGTTAGATCCCGCTGCGAGAGCAGAAAGACCACAGGCAGGCTCAGGAAGCCGATGGGGGCGATCCATGCAGTTTCGCGCTTGCCCATCACCTTGCGGGCCGCGAGACAGAGAAAGATGCAACTCAGCAGCAGCGTCCCGTTCTTTACGAAAGCCAGCGTGTCGACAGAGGCGCCGAAGATCTTGGCGAAATAGTAGAATAGCCAGTCGTAGAGCGGCGGCTGGTCGCCGTAGCCCAGTTGCAAGGCATGCGAGAGCCTGATCTGCTCTGCCTCGTCGGACGCCAGATCGCCGCCACGCAAGAGTCGAAGAACGAAGCTGGCGCTAAAGTATGTGGCGAGCAGGAGCACGGGCAGGAGTGTGCTTAGACGCGTGGCACGCCGGGTGGAAAGGTATGAACTATCAACAGTATCAGTCAACTTCTGCCCCGTATGCGCCCGGTCTAAACGAGTATTCAGGACGAAGATATGCAACTACTCTAATGGAGAGTATAGCGCTTCACCTGCAATTTCAGGGGTTCTCCAGCATCGTTCAGAAGCTGGGTGTTGCCGCAGGGCAACGCTTTCTCATCTCGTCGTTTGCAACATTGCTGCCTCAATCGGGCTCTACCCAGCAATTGGCCCGACGCGGCAAATCAACTGTTTAATTTCTTCGGCGTTTCGGCCACACTGCGCCCGCCAAGAGGGAAAGCGCACGCGTGCATCAGGAAGTATCGCTTATTGCAACAGTTGCCGTGAGTTTCGTCTGCGCGGCGATACTCGGCTATCTCGCCGATCGAGTGCGTCTGCCGCCGCTTGTCGGATACTTGTTTGCAGGCATCGTGATGGGCCCTTTGACGCCCGGCTTCGTCGCTAATGCCGAGCTTGCCAGCCAGTTGGCGGAGATGGGCGTCATCCTGTTGATGTTCGGCGTTGGCTTGCATTTTTCGACCGCCGACCTGCTTGCCGTGCGCGGGATTGCCGTGCCGGGCGCAATCGCGCGGATCGTCGTCGTTACCCTGCTCGGTATCGGGCTCGCCAGCTGGTGGGGCTGGAACCTTGGGGCGGGAATCGTCCTTGGACTCAGCCTGTCAGTAGCAAGTACGGTTGTGCTGTTGAAAGCCCTGGAGGAGCGGAACCTGCTCAACTCCGCCAGCGGCCGCGTCGCCGTCGGCTGGCTGATCGTCGAAGACCTTGCCACGGTCCTGGCACTGGTGCTTCTGCCTGCCGTCGCCGAATTGCTCGGTGGTCATGCGACCGCGGGCGGCCTTGCACACAACGCCGGGCTGCCGCTTCCGCTGACGATAGCGCTGACGCTGGTGAAGGTTGGTGCCTTTGCGGTCATGGCAATCTTTCTAGGGCCGAAGATCGTCCCTTGGCTCCTGACGCTCGTGGCGAGAACCGGTTCGCGCGAACTTTTCACCCTGACGGTCCTCGCAATAGCGCTTGGCATCGCGTTCGGCTCGGCGAAAGTCTTCGGCGTTTCGTTTGCGCTCGGCGCCTTCTTCGCAGGCGTGGTGATGAGCGAGTCCAACCTCAGCCATCGGGCCGCAGCCGATTCGCTGCCGCTTCAGAACGCCTTTTCGGTGCTGTTCTTCGTCTCGGTCGGCATGCTGTTCGATCCGTCGATCCTGGTGCGGCAGCCGATGGCTGTCATCAGCGCGCTGGCGTTGATTGTCGTCGGCAAGACCATCGTCTCCTTCCTCATCGTCGTCATGCTTCGCTATCCGATCGGCATGGCACTGACCGTGTCAGGCGGACTGGCGCAGATCGGCGAATTCTCGTTCATTCTCGCCAGCCTCGGCGTTTCTCTCGGGCTGCTGCCAAGTGACGGGCAGGACATCATCCTCGCATCCGCCATCATTTCGATCACGCTCAATCCGCTCGTCTGCTTGGGTGCCGAAGCGCTGCATACCCATGTGCACACCAGATGGCCGGTGCTCAGCAATCGCTTCGGTCGCCGCCGGCACGAGGCACTCGGCCGCGAGCTTGAAAAAATCCGAGCGATCAACGAGGCCCGCGAGCACAAGCATCAGCTCGAGATGGAAGAACTTATCGAAACCTTCCCGCTGTTTGCCAAGGTCGATGAAGATTCGCAGGAGGAGTTGCTGCTCCTCTTTCGGCCGAAATCGGCCTTGCCGGGCGAACGCGTGGTGCGCAAGGGCGACCGAGGCGATGGCATGTATTTCCTGTCATCGGGCGCAGTGGAAGTACAGCTACCGGGCGAGCCGATCCGGCTGGAGCCGGGCGCGTTCTTCGGCGAGATGGCGCTGCTCAGCGGCGGACGACGCACCGCGGACGTCGTTGCCGTGGATTTCTGCCAGTTCTTTGTGCTCGAAAGACGTGATTTCAACATGTTCACGGCAAAGCATCCCGTTCTGCGTCAGGCCGTCAGCGAAATGGCGCGCGAACGAACCGAAATGAACGTCATGCGGCAGAAGACAGATCAGCCCTCCAGCGTCGACTCCTGAGCTCATCGCCGCCGTTTGATCACGAAGATTTTTGGCACGTCACCCTACGAACGACACAGCAAGCATTTACAGCGGCGCAGACGCCCCATAAAGCTCATGCGCTCGAAGCGAAAGGATCGGAATGCTCCGCAGACTCTACGACTGGACCATGTCACTCGCGGGCCGGAAATCGGCCGAAGTCTGGCTCGCCGTTATAGCCTTCGTCGAAAGTTCTGTCTTTCTGGTTCCTGCCGACGTTCTCTACCTGCCGATGGGGCTCGCAAAGCCGGAACGCGCCTATCGCTACGCGCTGGTCGCAACCGTTGCATCCGTCCTGGGCGGCATCGCCGGCTGGGCGCTCGGCTACTATGCCTATGATGCGATCGCTCGCCCGGTTCTGGAATTCTACGGAAAGCTTGGCGCCTTCGAGCAGCTCAGGCTCTATATCCACGATGAGTGGGAAATCCTGCTGTTGCTGCTCGTCACCTCCGGCCTGGCGCATCTGCCGCCGATCAAGGTCGTGACGATCCTTGCCGGCGTCATTCACATGAACCTCGGCTTCTTCGTTATTTCCGCGATCATCGCACGCGGTGCCCGCTTCTTCTTCCTCGCCTGGCTGCTGCGCCGCTATGGCGAGCCGATCCGCCACTTCATCGAGAAGCGCCTTGCGCAGGTTACAGGCATTGTTGCCGCCGTCGCCATCGCCCTCGGGATTGCCTATAAACTACTTGCCCACTGAGCTATTCGCGCGGAGTCCGTTCATGCCTGCCTCGTTTTCCCTTGCTCGCCCGGTCGTCGGCTACTCGCTGGTGCTCGCACTAGGCATGGCGGTCGTCGTCGGAACTGCGCTTGGTTTTCAATATATCGGCGGCTACATCCCCTGCGCGCTCTGCCTGCTGCAGCGCCAGCCCTACTATTACGGCATTCCGGTCGCGATCCTCGGCGCGGTTGCCTCCGCAGTCGGCCTTCCGAGCTGGATCGGCCGGGCATTCCTGCTTGCCGCCGGCATGCTTATGATTGTCGGCGCCGGCATGGGCGTTTATCACTCCGGTGTCGAGTGGCAGTTCTGGGAAGGACCGGCGACCTGCTCCACGACGGCAGGCAGCATGACGCAGAATGCCGGCGACCTGCTGGGCGAGCTGAACAGCATCAAGGGCCCCTCCTGCACAGACGCCGCGTTGCGCGTCCTCGGCCTCTCCTTCGCAGGCTGGAACGTGATCACAAGCCTTGTCCTGGCGGCTTTCGCCTTCGTCGGCGTCCGTAAGACGGCCTGAGCCTGTCTGAGTAGAGACTGATCAGGGCTGCAGTTCGCTATCCCAGTAGAGGTAGTCGAGCCAGCTGTCGTGCAGGTAGTTCGGCGGGAAAAGCCTGCCGTTATTGTGCAGGTCTTGCACCGTCGGCTGGTACGGCTTCTGATTCGGGAACATGCCTGCCTGCTTCGGCAGCTTGCTGCCTTTTCTCAGATTGCAGGGGGAGCAGGCAGCAACGACATTTTGCCATGTCGTTTCGCCGCCATGGGCACGCGGGATGACGTGGTCGAAGGTCAGGTCATCGTGCTCGCCGCAATACTGGCATTCGAACTTGTCGCGCAGGAACACGTTGAAGCGCGTAAAGGCCGGGTTGCGGGAAGGCTGGACATAGGTCTTGAGGCAGACGACGCTCGGAAGCCGCATCGAAAAACTCGGCGAAGATACCGAATGCTCATATTCTGCAATGATATTCACACGGTCGAGAAATACCGCCTTGATCGCGTCCTGCCAGGACCAAAGCGACAAGGGGTAATAACTCAGGGGCCTGTAGTCAGCGTTCAGGACGAGCGCTGGCAGGGCCTGGGGGGAGACTGCAATCGTCAAGGGACTCTCCTGATCGATTCGGCATCTGCCCTCTTATATTAGGCCGGTTGTGACGGCATTGTGAAGTCTAATAAATTCAGGCATCAATCCTTGTATTTACTGCACGGTCACTCAGTCGACCGGCAGCATACCGCGACCGAGCTTGACGGCGTAATAGGCCCAGAATAGCCTCGCCGCGATCGATCGCCACGGTGACCATCCACCCGCCATGAACGCCAGCTCGCGAGCAGCTGGGCGAGCGCCGAGATCGAATGCCGCAGCCACGGCGTTCTGCAGGGCGACGTCGCCGGACGGAAAAACGTCCGCATGGCCGCCGCAGAACATCAGATAGACCTCGGCGGTCCAGGGACCGACGCCTTTGAGAGCCGTAAGCTTGGCCAGCGCCTGGTCGGGCGGCAGCGCAGAAAGCGCTGCAAGGTCGAGACGGCCCGAGGCAACCGCCACGGCAATGCGCGACAGCGTTTCGGCCTTGGCGCGCGAAAGACCGAACTCCCGCCAGGCCTCCGGATGGAGAAGCACATAATTATCAGCCGTCAGCACGCCTTCGCTCGGCCGCATCCGTTTCCAGATCGCTTCGGCGCTGGCTCTCGACACCATTTGCGAGACAATAATGTGCGCGAGCCCCTCGAATCCCGGTTCGCGCAGCCGCAAAGGAAGCGGGCCAGTCTCGGCCGCAATGGCAGCAAGTCTCGGATCCAGGTGAAGCAGCTTCTCCAGCCCTTCTCTCACGTCATCGTCGCTGCGAATGATCAACACGCTTCCTCGCGATCCCATCGAATCCGTGGCAGAAGAAAGCATGACCGCGATTCCCCGTCAAAAGCCTGTCTTTCGTTTTGCGCCAAGCCCCAATGGCCCGCTGCATCTTGGCCATGCACTTTCTGCCTTTCTGAACAGAGACATGGCGGCGTCCGCAGGCGCACGCTTTCTGCTGCGTATAGAAGACATCGACCTGACCCGCTGCACACCCGAATTCGAGGCCGGCATTTACGCCGACCTCGAATGGCTCGCCATAGACTGGGAACGACCCGTGCGGCGGCAGTCGGAGCATTTCGCCGAATACCAGTCGGCGCTTGACCGGCTGGTCGACCTCGGCCTCGCCTATCCCGCCTTCATGACGCGGGGAGAGATCAAGACGCGCGTTGCCGCCGCCGAAGCCAATGGCACCCCCTGGCCGCGAGACCCCGACGGCTCGCCGCTCTATCCCCCCGACGATCGTCAACGCGCCGATTTCGACCGACGGCAGCTTCTCGCATCAGGCGTGAAACACGCCTGGCGGCTCGACATGAGCAAGGCTTTGGAGGCTGCCGGCGAGGCTCTTTTCTGGGAGGAAACAGGATACGGCGACCGTGGCACCATCGCCGCAAATCCAGGCGCGTGGGGAGACGTTGTCCTGTCGCGGTCGGATGCGCCGTCGAGCTACCATGTCTCGGTCGTCCTCGATGACGCGCTGCAGGGGATCACCCATGTGGTCCGTGGGCTCGATCTCTTTCACTCAACCTCGGTGCATAGATTGCTGCAGACGCTGCTCGGCCTGCCGGCGCCTGTCTACCATCACCATCGCCTGATCACCGATGAGGACGGACGCAAGCTTTCGAAGAGCCGAAGCGACACGGGGCTTTCCGAACTTCGCGACCGCGGCCTGTCACCGGCCGATATCCGTCACCTTGTCGGGCTTTGACGCCTTGGCCTGACCTCTGCCCAGGAAATTGTTCTTGAAGATCGCACGCACGCGGAACTTCAGGAGGGCGGCATTGATCTCGGCGCCGACAATGAAGATGACGCCGACCATATAAAGAAAGATCAGCACGATCATCACCGATGCCAGGCCGGCATAGGTCGCCGTATAATTGGCGAACGTCGCGAGGTAGTACGCGAAGATCAGGGCTCCCACCAGCCAGAGCAGCAGCGTTACCAACACGCCTGGCGCCACGTCGAATACCCGGCGCCGGCCCGCCGGCAGCCATAGGTGAACGACGAAAAGGCCGATAGTCAGCATGAACAGCGTGCCGTAGACGCGCCAGCTGAAAACAACCTCGAGCGTGTCGGCAAACAGCGGAAACCAATAGCGCGCGTAGTTCAGGGCAATCGGCACCGCCACCAGCAGGACGCTGACGGCGGCGAAAATGACCACGGCGATCATGACAAAACCAAGGCTTGCCAGGCGGGTGAGATACCACGGCCGCGTTTCCTGGACACGATAAGCGCGATTGAGCGAGATGCGCAGCGCCTCGACTCCGTTCGAAGCGAAGTAGGCCGCCGCCAGCACGGACACGGTCAGCAGGCCGCCGCGCGGTATCGTCAGAACCTGGATTACCTGATCGACAAGCGGCTTGGCGATCGCCTCGGGCCAGGTGTCGAAGATGAGATGTATCGCCCTGTCCGAGAACTGGTCAGCGCCCAGGAAGGTCGCCAGTGTCGTCCCAAAGATTAGAAATGGAAAAACGGCGAGAAGCGTCGACAACGCGACATGGCTCGCCATCGCGAAGCCGTCATCCTCTATAAGGTGGCAGATAGCGTCGTAGACCACATCATAGAAGATGCGCATTATCTTCGGCATTCCGTCTCCCGGCTTTGATCGTTGTGTCGCCCGTTCGAATATGGGAAACCACTCCTATTTTGTACAGGAATCATTCCATGTCGGATCAGCGCACCATCATCGTGACCGGATGCTCTTCCGGGATCGGCGCGTACTGCGCCCGCGCGCTGAAGGCCGATGGCTGGCGGGTCTTCGCCACCGTGCGCAAGTTCGATGATCTGGCCGCCCTCCAAGCCGACGGCATCGAGGCCCTCCGCATGGACTATACGCGGCCCGATACGATCTCGGATCTCGTGCGCGACGTCAGCGAGCTGACGGGCGGACGCATCGACGCGCTGTTCAACAACGGCGCCTACGGGCAGCCCGGCGCCGTCGAGGACCTGCCGACCGAGGCTCTGCGCGCCCAATTCGAAACGAACGTCTTCGGCTGGCACGAGTTGACACGTCAGGTCGTGCCGCTAATGCGCAAGCGTGATCAGGGGCGGATCGTCCAGTGCTCGTCGATTCTCGGTGTCGTGCCGTACCGCTTCCGCGGCGCCTATACCGCCTCCAAATTCGCTCTCGAAGGCCTCAGCATCAGTCTTCGCATGGAACTGCAGGGTAGTGGCATTCACGTGAGCCTGATCGAGCCGGGCCCGATTGCGTCTCGCTTTACGGCAAATGCGCTCGTAAAAATCCACGAGCACATAGACGTCAGGAACTCGGTCCATGCGGCAGATTACCGCCGCCAGCTTGCGCGTCTTGACGGCTCGGGGCGCCCCAATCGACATAAGCTTGGTCCGGAAGCCGTTTATACCGTACTGAAGCACGCATTGAACTCGAACAATCCGAAACCACATTACCCCGTAACCACGCCGGCAAAGCAGGGCATGGTGTTGAAAAGGCTGCTGCCTGCAGACCTTTTCTATCGCCTGATGCGCTGGGTGGACTAATCAGGAAAGCCAAAGCCAGCATGTCCACGGTCACCTATATTCTCGCGATTATTGTCATGGGCATTGTCGCCATCGTACTGATTCGCGGTCTTTTCAACATGATGAAGGGCGGCAATCCGAACCTTTCCAACAAGCTGATGCAGCTGCGCGTGCTCCTGCAGGCGATCGCAGTGCTCCTCATCATGCTGACACTCTGGCTGACCGGCGGCGGCCGCCCTAGCTAAGGCGGAGAAAAAGAAGGGGGTAGACATGGTAAGGCTCAACAAGATCTACACGAAGACCGGCGACGACGGCACGACGGCCCTGGTTTCCGGGCCGCGTCGGCTGAAATACGATCTGCGTGTCGAAGCCTACGGCACCATCGATGAAGCCAACTCCGCGATCGGCGTCGCGCGGCTTCACATGCAGGGCATGCCGGTCCTGGACCGAATGCTGACACTGATCCAGAACGATCTCTTCGATCTCGGCGCCGATCTTGCAACGCCGGACGATGGCAAACCGCCCGCACACGAGCCGCTGCGTATCGTTGAAAGCCAGGTCTCGCGGATCGAGAACGACATCGACGAATTGAACGCTGACCTGCAACCTTTGAGATCTTTCGTGCTGCCGGGCGGTCACTCGGCTGCCGCTCATCTTCACCTCGCCCGCACGATCGCGCGCCGCGCCGAGCGGCTGATGGTCGAGCTTGCCCGCACGGATGGCGAGGTCGTCAGCGATGCCGCGTTGAAATACGTCAACCGCGTTTCGGACTTCCTGTTTGTCGCGGCCCGCCACGCCAATGACCGCGGCCATGCGGATGTGCTTTGGGTTCCGGGAAAAAACAGGTAGGCTCCTTCCCGACTATGTGGCGCGAACGCCGGGGCAGGCTTCATGTTCATACCGCTGCACGATGCCAATACGCTGAAGCATATCAAGGTCCAATGGGTGACGATGGCGCTGATCGCGGTGGATTTCGCGGTTTGGCTATTCACCGGGGTGGTCGCCAACGAGTCCGCGTCGCAGGCAACGATTGTCGGCCTGGGCTACATTCCCGCGGTTGCGTTTAACCACGCCAGGCTGGCGCCGGCGCTGGCCCTTATCCCGGAACCGCTAACCTACATCACCTATTCCTTCGTGCATTCCGGCTTCTGGCACCTTGCGCCGAACATGGTTTTCCTGTGGGTCTTTGGCGACAATGTCGAAGATGCGATGGGGCACTTCCGCTTTCTTATTTTTTATCTGCTCTGCGCGGCCGCCGGCGCTCTCGTCCATGGCCTTGTGGGGCCGACATCGGAAGCGCCGCTCGTGGGCGCCTCGGGCGCGATCTCAGGCGTGGTCACCGCCTACGTCGTCTTGCATCCCCGCGTGAAGGTCTGGGTGCTGGTGCTGATGCGCGTCCCGCTGCCCTTGCCGGCCTTCGTGCCGCTCCTTCTCTGGATCGGCCAGCAATTCGTGATGCTGGTCTTGGAACCCGACGGCAGCATCTCCTGGGGCGCCCATGTCGGCGGCATCGTCGCCGGCGGCCTGTTGGTCCTTCTGATGCGTCGCCGCGGCGTCCCGTTATTCGATCGGGAGGTCGTCACGCCCAGGGCTGTCAAAAACCGGCCAGCCGCCAACCCGACGATGGTCGTGACGCCCGGCCAACAGCTGCGCCCGCGCCTGCCTTGGGACAAGCAATAACTCCAATATTGACGTGAACGTAAGCGTAATATATCCACGGGATCAATTTGCCTATCTGCGCCATGGAAGCGTTGTGTTTGGAGGAAAAACGCGTATCCATGTCGCCATTCGACAATCGGAGCAGCGCCGAAACGCGCATTTTCTTGGCGAAAGAGTTGAAGGAAGGACCCCATGAAAATTCTCGTCCCCGTGAAGCGGGTGGTTGATTACAACGTGAAGATCCGCGTGAAGCCGGATGGCACAGGCGTCGAACTCGCGAATGTGAAGATGTCGATGAACCCGTTCGACGAGATCTCGGTCGAGGAAGCGCTGCGGCTGAAGGAA
The DNA here is from genome assembly GCF_014851595.1 of Rhizobium sp. RHZ01. Taxonomy (NCBI): domain Bacteria; kingdom Pseudomonadati; phylum Pseudomonadota; class Alphaproteobacteria; order Hyphomicrobiales; family Rhizobiaceae; genus Rhizobium; species Rhizobium sp. RHZ01. Next base: position 130,287 of record NZ_JACUZZ010000012.1, on the reverse strand, counting down.
GCCGGCAAGGCCGAGGAGGTGATCGTCGTCTCGATCGGCCCGGCCAAGGCCGAAGAGACGCTGCGCACAGCACTTGCCATGGGTGCCGACCGCGCCATCCTGGTGGAGACCGACGATGCCGTCGAGCCGCTCACTGTGGCCAAGATCCTCAAGGGCGTCGTCGACGCCGAACAGCCGGGCCTGATCATCACAGGCAAGCAGGCGATCGATGACGACAGCAACCAGACCGGCCAGATGCTGGCGGCGCTGCTCGGCGCGGCGCAGGCGACCTTCGCCTCGAAGATCGAGATCGAAGTTGCTGGCCCTGGGGGCAAGGCCCAGGTGACCCGCGAGGTCGATGGCGGCCTGCAGACGATCGAGGTCAAGCTGCCGGCCGTCGTCACATCAGATCTGCGCTTGAACGAGCCGCGCTACGCCTCGCTGCCGAACATCATGAAGGCGAAGAAGAAGCCGCTCGACAAGAAGACGCCGGCCGACTTCGGCGTCTCCACCGCGCCGCGTCTGAAGGTATTGAAGACCGAGGAGCCGTCCGGCCGCAAGGCAGGCGTCAAGGTCAAGTCGGTCGCCGAGCTGGTCGAGAAGCTTAAAGTCGAAGCCGGCGTGCTTTAAAGGTTCGAGAAAGGGAGATATATCCATGGCCATTCTTCTTCTGGCTGATCACGACGGCAGCCACCTTTCAGACCAGACCGCCAAGACGCTGACGGCTGCCGCCAAGATCGGCGGCGAAGTGACCGTGCTTGTCGCCGGCGCCGGCGCCAAGGCCGCGGCCGAACAGGCTGCCAAGCTCTCGGGCGTGTCCAAGGTGCTGGTTGCCGAGGACGCAAGCCTTGCCAACAATCTGGCCGAGCCGCTGGCCGCCCTGATCGTTTCGCTGGCCGCAAGCTATGATACGATCATCGCCGCCGCCACCTCGACCGGCAAGAACGTCATGCCGCGCGTCGCCGCCCTGCTCGATGTCGCGCAGGTCTCCGAGATCATCGAGGTGGTTTCGGCTGACACCTTCAAGCGGCCGATCTATGCCGGCAACGCCATCCAGACGGTGCAGGCGACCGACGCCAGACGAGTCATCACCGTGCGTACCGCGTCGTTCGCCGCCGCTGCCGAAGGCGGTTCTGCCCCGGTCGAAGCTATTGCGGCCGCGGCCAACCCTGGCCTGTCGAGCTTCGTCAAGGACGCGCTGTCGGCCTCCGACCGTCCGGAACTGACGTCTGCGAAGATCATCATCTCCGGTGGCCGTGCCCTCGGCTCTGCCGAGAAGTTCAAGGAAGTCATCCTGCCGGTCGCCGACAAGCTCGGTGCTGCCGTCGGCGCCTCGCGCGCTGCCGTCGATGCCGGATACGCCCCGAACGACTGGCAGGTCGGCCAGACCGGCAAGGTCGTCGCTCCTGATCTCTACATCGCCTGCGGCATCTCAGGCGCCATCCAGCACCTCGCAGGCATGAAGGATTCGAAGGTCATCGTTGCCATCAACAAGGACGAGGAGGCGCCGATCTTCCAGGTTGCCGACTACGGTCTCGTCGCCGATCTCTTCGAAGCACTGCCGGAACTGCAGAAGGCGCTCTGATGCGTGCAGATGCCCTTATTTCGCACTTGCGAATGACTGGAAAATTATCTTTTTAAGGGCTACTACTTCTGCCGGGCGATCATTTGCCCGGCAGTTTTGTTAGAAAAATGCGGCAGCGCGGCGGCGCATGCCGAGCGGGGGTTTGGAGATGAACGCGGTGTTGAAGACGATTGGCATTATCGGCGCAGGCCAGATGGGTTGCGGCATCGCGCAGGTTTCGGCAGATGCAGGCTATAAGGTCCAGCTCTACGATCTCTCCGAGGAACGCGTCCAGCACGGCCTGGCCACCATCAACGGCAACCTCGCCCGCCATGTGACGAGCGGCAAGATGACGGACGAAGAGCGTTCCGCCACCCTCGCCCTGATTTCCGGCTCCTCCGACATTAACGATCTTGCCGCGTCCGATCTCGTGATCGAAGCCGCGACCGAAGACGAAAACGTCAAGCGCAAGATCTACGCCCAAGTGTGTCCGGTCCTGAAGCCGGAAGCAATCCTTGCCACCAACACGTCCTCGCTCTCGATCACCCGGCTCGCTTCCGCCACCGACCGCCCCGAGCACTTCATGGGCATCCATTTCATGAATCCGGTGCCGGTCATGAAACTCGTGGAACTGGTTCGCGGCATCGCGACGGACGAAGTGACCTTCGCAACCGCCAAGGACTTCGTCGCCTCGCTGGAGAAAACGGTGACGGTCGCCGAGGATTTCCCGGCCTTCATCGTCAACCGCATCCTGTTGCCGATGATCAACGAAGCCATCTACACGCTCTACGAAGGCGTCGGCAACGTCGACGCCATCGACACCGCCATGAAACTAGGCGCCAATCATCCGATGGGGCCGCTGCAGCTTGCCGATTTCATTGGCCTCGACACCTGCCTGTCGATCATGCAGGTGCTGCACGACGGCCTGGCTGACTCGAAGTATCGCCCCTGCCCGCTGCTGGTGAAATATGTCGAAGCCGGCTGGCTCGGCCGCAAGTCCGGGCGCGGCTTCTACGATTATCGCGGCGATACGCCGATCCCGACCCGCTGACGCCAACCGATCTCGACGATCCGCACGGTCTCGTTTCATTCTTGCCGTTCGAAGGTTGTCCGCCGAAACTGATGAGCTGGCGAAACCAGAACCTATGCGCCGCGAGCATCGCGCTTCGCCTGCGAAACGGCGCTCGCCTTCCGCAGTCTACCGCGCTCCATGGGGCGGATGAGATCTTTGCGCTTTGTGCTTTCGATCGAGTGCATGCCTGCGTGGGCCTGCCGCGTGTTAAATGACTCGTCCTTCTCGCTTTTCGCTTCTTTCCTTCGTGCCAACGCGGCGCGCATGTTCTCGACCATCTGAATTTTAGCAAGCATTCGACGCCGGCGGGCCTGTTCCGCGTTCACGCTGCGCACGCCCATGGCCAGAACTTCGAGTTTGCCTCTCGTGCCTGTATCCTTGCGTGCCGGTGTCGCCCCTTTGGGTTGCGCCTTGCCTCTCATTTCCCTGCGCTGTCTGTTCGCCTCGCTTTGCGCACGATCGCGCCTTTCACGGATTCGCTTGGCGAGATCAGAGAGATCTGTATCCGACAAATCCTGCATTGCCGGATGGTGAGTCTTTTGAACGAGCTGCCATTCGTCCGCCGTTAGCAAACGCTCTGCCTGCTTGCGCGAAATTGCCATCTACGCCTCCTACGCTATCGCATCAGTACACCGACTTGGTTCGAGAGGGCTCGCTGCGCACCAGCAAAGCGAGCTAGAGCTTCGAAAGCTTGGTTCGGTCGCGGGTCCAACTTATCCGCGCGACTGTGTCCGATTCACAAACCTAGCGCTGACGGCAAGGTCGGCAATAGACTTTCAGTGTCGCTAGTCGCACGGTCACTGCGATAGAAGTACTCCAGGTTGCCGGCGTTCGCGACCCGGCCACGGCTTCCGGTCGGCGGTGCGCCAACCGCAATTATCGCAACGCCGGGATGGAAAGTAGCGCGATGATGGAAAGCACGCCTAAAGCAGCGGCCGTGCCGAGTGACTGTGTGATGCCGAAGTTCTCCATCGCAAAAGCCAGGACGAACGGCGCAAGCGCCGACAGGATCAGCCGCGCTGCCATCATTCTCCCTTGCAGCTTGCCGTAACCGTCGCTGCCGAAGAGATGCAGAGGCAGCGTACCGCTGACGATGCTCAGCAGGCCATTGCCCATGCCGAAGATCACGGCGAAAGCCATCGCACCCGGCACGGACGGAGCCGTGAACAGCAGCACCAACACGCCGCCCGGAATCAGCATGGCCGCGATCACCGCCAGATGGATTGCCGGCAGGTTCTTACCGAAGACGATGTTGATCAGCCGGCTACTGACCTGCGATGGGCCGAAGAGTGTCCCCACGAGGGCAGCGGCTCCGCCGAGTCCAAGGCCGGACAGTAGTGGCACCAGATGCACCAGCGTGGCCGAACTGACGAGCGACATCAGTGATAAGCCGCTGACCATGATGGCAAAGCCGAGCCGGCGGCGAGCAGGTGGCAAGATCCCCTCCACTCGCTGGGCGGCGACCAATGCCGCCGTCGTCCGTTGCGTGCTCCTGCTGCGCGACAGCCATGCATGGATCGGCAGGCAGATGGCCAGGTTGAGAACGGCGAAGATCAGATAAACGTTCTGCCACGTAAGATGCGCATTCAGCGCCGCGGTGATTGGCCAGAAAATCGTCGAGGCAAAACCGGCAATCAGCGTCAGATAGGTGATGCTGCGGGATGCAACCTGTGGCCGGATCTGCACAAGCAGCGCGAAGGCTGCGCCGTACTGAACAAGGTTTGCGGCAACTTCGACGGCGATGAGCGCGGCAACAAACACGGCCTTGTCGGGCGCGAGAGCGCAGGCGGCCAGAGAGACAGCAGCAATAAAAGAGCCCGTAGCCATCACCCGGCCGGCGCCGATCCGGTCAAACAGCGCTCCCAACCACGGAGCCGTCAGGCCGCCGACCAGAAGCGCCGCAGAGAGAGCGCCGAAGACCCATTCCTTCGACCAGGCAAACTGCGCGGCCATATCGGGAGCAAGAATGCTGAAACTGTAATAGAGGGTGCCGTAGCCGATGATCTGTGTCACACCGAGCGCCAGCACGGCCAGAAGCGGCACGCGTTCAGACAAGGCGTTTACCTTGGACATCGAGAACCTGCTGCCCGTCTTCCTTGGCGAACGGACCTTTGTGGGTGCCGGGCAGGATAACCAGGACGACCTCCGAAGGCCGGGCGAGGCGCGTGCCCAGCGGGCTGATGACGAAGGGACGGTTTATCAGGATCGGGTCCTTCAACATGGCATCGAGCAACTCGTCATCGGCCAGGTCAGGGTTGTCGAGTCCGAGTTCGGCGTAGGGCGTATCTTTCTCGCGGATCGCGGCACGGACGGTCAGGCCTGCATCCGCGATCATCTTGATGAGTTGTTCACGGCCCGGCGGATCTTTCAAGTATTCGACGACCACAGGTTCGATGCCCGCATTGCGGATCATTGCCAGCGTATTACGCGAGGTGCCGCATTTCGGATTGTGATAGATCGTGACGTCGATTGTCATGGCGCAGGTTCCGTTTCAGTCAGTGATTGAGGATTGCGAGCTTCCATCAGCAGCCAACTCGCCAGCAACAGCGCCAGCAATGCGCCGAGGATTTCCGCGACAATAAAACCCGGCAGATCGACCGGGCGGATGCCGGAAAAGGTGTTCGTCAGCGAGCGGGCGATAGCGACCGCAGGATTGGCGAATGAAGTCGAAGCGGTGAACCAGTAGGCCGCCGTGATGTAGAGGCCGACCAGCCATGCCACCGCATCGGCACGAAAGCGCAGACCGGCGAGGATGACGAAGACGAGGCCGAACGTGGCAGTCACTTCGGCCAGCCACTGCGCGCTGCCGGTGCGGATGGTGGTCGAGACCTGCAGCAGAGGCAGTCCGAACATGGCATGCGCGAGCAGCGTTCCGGCAACGCCGCCAAGGATTTGTGCACCGATATAGGCCAGAGTAGACATGGCAGTCAGCTCACGGCGCAGCGCGAAAACCAGCGACACGACCGGATTGAAGTGAGCGCCGGAAATCGGCCCGAGGATGGTGATCAGCACAACGAGGATCGCCCCCGTTGCCAGCGTGTTGGCGAGCAGCGCAAGCGCCGTGTCCGTCGTCAGTCTGTCCGCCATGGTGCCCGAGCCGACCACGGTTGCGACCAGAAGAGCTGTGCCCAACGCCTCCGAGGCAAGGCGACTGGAGAGCGGAAAAGATGTCATGGCCTCAGGTCCCGGACTAGATCAGGACGTTCATTGAATTTTTCCCTTGCCGGGCGGGCAGCAGGCAGCGATTTCCGCAGCCGGCGCACAGATTTCCAGATGGCCGGCGCAGCAGTCTTCCATCAGGAAGCGCACGAGGCCGCCGAGCGCATCGTAATTGGCGGTGTAGATGATCGAGCGGGCTTCGCGCTGCTGGCTGACAAGGCCTGCCCGGTCCAACTCCTTCAGATGGAAGGAAATGTTCGAGGGCGATAGTTCGAGCTTCTCCGCAATCGTCCCGGCGGCCATGCCCTCGGGGCCGGCAACGACGAGCATGCGGACGATCTGGAGGCGGGTCTCCTGAGACAGCGCGCCGAACGAAGCGAGGGCTTGACGTTCATCCATAATTCAATAATCCTTGAAATGTTGAAACAAGGAGTACCTCAGATGAATGCGATCGACAAGGCCCTGTCTTCAGATATCAGCCTCGGCCTTCTGCTTGAGGCCCTGGCAACGTCTCCAGATCTGCCTCTGGCGTTCCGCTACGACGGTCGGTTGGCGAAGCCGGGCTATCACGTCACCGAGGTCAAGGCCGGACAGTTTTCGGCACTCGACTGCGGAGCCAACCCGGAAGCTTGGGCGGAGACTTTCGTTCAGCTCTGGGATATCGAGGAGGGCGACCGCACCCACATGCCGGCCGGCAAGTTCGCCGCCATCATTCGCAAGGTTTCCGAACATGTGCAGCTTGATGGCTCGGCGAAGCTGACCTTTGAGGTAAGCGATGGTGTGCAGCCGATGCAGCTCTATTGCGCCTCGATCCCGGTCATCAGCAACGGTGTGGTGCAGGTTGAACTCCTTCCCCGCGCGGCAAGCTGCAAGCCGCGTGACCGGTGGCTGGCGAAGCAAGCCCAAGAGACGGCCTGCCGCGGGCCGGCGAATGCTGCTACCAAGTGCTGTGGCTAAATCCACCACTGACTGCTTGCGACGGATAGGAGACGCTGACGGATGATCGGAGCGGCAACGGCGTCACCCGTCACCCGAAGACTGAAAATCGCGGCCTTTGCCGGCGAAACCGTCGAGCGTCGGCGGTTGCCGTCTTCGCCCTTGGAGGAAAGCCAGCGATCAGCTTGCGACCCAAAGAATGCAAGCCAGCCCGGCGAAGAAGACCGCAAGAACGAGTGCAAGCCTGGCGAAGATCCAGCAATCGTCTGCTCGATCGAAGGCAACCTCGTGCTTATCGGTGTGCCCAGATGATTGCGCTTGAGCCGCCTGACGCGATTGCACCGCGACGTAAAGTAACCACCAGCGACCGTACATCGCCTCATCCTTCCAGCAAAACTGCATGACTGTTCAAGCGGCCAGATGATCGACCGCACCGGCTAAGATTATCGGTGCGGGCATATCTTTTCGATTGGATGGACGGGCACCCGATGTAAGCATCGCATAAAGGACGGTGATGGACTTCGCTGGCGCGATCCTGCTTTGGCCCGCTTGGCGCCGGCTTGCCTTTAAATGGGGAACCCCAACTCCGAGACCGTCGTCACGATCAGCGATCGCATCCACAGATGCGCTCGATCCTGGTCGTAGCGGGAGTGCCAGTAGAGGTTCACGTGCGGCGCGGGAACATCGATTGGCGGTTCGAAGACCATCAGGTCGAGCTGCGCCTTGACCGCTCTCGCAAACTGCACGGGCACCGCCGCGACATGCGAGCCGGCGGCAACGGCGAGCGCCACGCCCTGAAAATGCGGGAGCGCAAGCGTCACGTTACGACGAAGCCCGTGCGACTTCAGAGCCTCGTCCACCATGCCGGAAAGCGTCCCATCGATCGAACGTATAGCATGGGGCAAGCGGGAAAAGAGATCGAGCGGAATCTGTCCGCCGTCCGGAATCGCTGCAATGGCCTCGTTGTTTCGTGATGCGATGATGACGAAGGGCGATTGAAAAAGCAGCGCGCTTGATACCCAATCCGGTAACTCGAGCGGACGCTCGAGGGCCATATCGACCGCATTCTCTTGAAGCAGCCTTGCGACGTCGCCCCTGGCGCTATCAAGCAAACGCAGGCGCACATTCGGCGCTTGTTCGTGCACCTTTCGCGCCAGCTGGGGCATCAACAGCATGGAAAAGAAGTCGGCCCCCAACAGCGTGTAGGTCCGATCGAGTTCGCCTAGTTCCAGGCCGCGGACCGAGCGGATCATTCCCTCGATTTCCGCGAGCGCCAGGCGGGCCCTTTCACCAAGTTCGACTGCCCTGGGCGTGGGCAGCATTTCGTTTCCCTGCCGCACGAAAAGATTGTCGTTGAAGAGGTGGCGAAGCCTGTTCAACGCCGCACTCACGGCCGGCTGACTGAGACCGATACGATCCCCGGCACGCGTGACGCTTCACTCCCGCATCAAGGCATCGAAGACGCGCACGAGGTCAAGTCGAGACCATTGAAATTCATGGCGTGGATTCAGTCCATACGATCATTGGATTGGATCGGAGTCAGGCTCCGACGCTAAAAACCGCTCATTCGTAAGCACTTCAAATCCTGGAAGGATCAGAGATGAACATGAACACCCATCCGCGATCAAATGGCGAGCTTCGCTGCTTTGGCAATACGCTCGTCGCCATCCGGTTTTCATCCCTGGCAAGCGATGACAAGATCAGCGTCATCGAGCATTGGATGCCATGGGGAGAGACGCCGCCTCTGCACGTTCACCATCGCGAAGATGAAGTTTTCCATTTGCTCGAAGGCGAGATGCGCTTCCAAATCGGGCAGCGAGAGGTTCGCGCCAGCGCGAGGCAGACACTGGTTGCTCCGAAGGGTATCCCGCACAGCTTTCGGGTCGAAAGTGTCGCCGGCGCCCATTGCCTGACGATCACGTGGCGATGACTTCGAGACAATGCTGCGGCAGGCAAGCCAGGTCGCCGACAAGGCCGAACTTCCCGCCGCGACCGCCCCGTCTCCCGAGATGATCGACGCGCTCACGCGCTGCTGCGCCGAAAACCATATCGCGATCGTCGGGCCGCCGCTCTCCTAAGGCGACGTCCCCACCTACCTTTGATCAGCGCCTTCTCGTCGCTATCCCAGGCGGCGGGCCGTTCATGTGGAGATCTGGCCGCCCTCGCCGCCGTCCAACAGGCGCCCCGCAGAGCTAGACCAGTTTTGCTGTTTAGCGCTTGCTCGTCGGCCAATGTGGGGCCATTCTCAGGATCGATCCTGGCGGTTCGCCAAGACGAGAGGTCAGGCCTGCAACGCTGAATCTCGACCTCGGCAGCGCCCAACGCGGGCTCGACTTCAAAGCACTTGTCGTGGTGCCTTTCTGATCCCCGCGGCGAGGAGGTTGTTTATGTCTGTGTGCCATGTCGAACATCTGTTGCAACCGGGCGACCAAGCTCCGAACTTTGTGCTGGATGCAATCTCACGCGAAGGGAAGATCGCACTTGATGACTTTCGCGGCCGCAGCCCGCTATTGATCGGTCTGTTTCGGGGCCTGCACTGTCCGTTCTGCCGTCGCCATGTCGCAGCTATGGCACAGCTCAGCTCGGCGCTGCGCGAGAAAGGCATCGAATCCCTGGTCGTTGTAAGCACCCCGGTAGAACGCGCGCGACTCTATTTCCGTTACCAGCCGATACCCAATCTTTTTGCGGCATCCGACCCGGAACGGGATTTGCATCGCGCCTTCGGCTTGCCCGTCCTCGAGTTCACCCACAATGAGACCGACTGGCCATACAAGGTTGGAATGGACGTGGTCATGGCAATGCGGGTCGATCGACCGGGAGAGTTGCCGGAACCAATGGCCCCGCCCACAGCAGGTGATCTTCTCAACAAAAAGGACCGGTACGAATTTACGGAAGCCGATCGGCAGGTGAGCCTCGCCGGACATATGCAGCTTGTCGGTCACTTCTTGCTCGATCGAGAAAGTGTGGTGCGTTGGAGCTTCACGGAGGTCGAAGACGAGGGGCGAAATGTGTGCCAGGCGCTCAATCCCGAAGAGCTTCTGTCGGCAGCTTCTCAAATCGCAGATTAACAACGAAGAATTCAGAGTGGTGTAGCAGATGCCACCTAGCCCATCCGCTGTTCTGCACGCAAGCGGCCATAAGCCGCCTTGCCTACGACCCTATCGCTCCCTTGATCAGCGCCTTGGCATCGTCGCTGTCCCAAGCGGCGGGGGCCGTTCATGGCGGAGATCAAGCAGCCCTTGCCGTCGATCAAAAGCGTGACGGGGAGGCCTTCCTTCTTCAGGCTGTTGAAGACCTCGCCGCGGCTTCGACGGCCACCGCGACGAGCTTCTGGTTGTGTCCGCTAAATAAAGTCGCTCAAAAGCATATACGATTGCTGAAGGTTTATTGATTAGCCTTGGATCGAGCCGAGGGACATCGATGAACAGCACGAGCAAGAAAAGCGCTTCGAACGACATGCTGAAAAGGCTGGCGCAGCCAAATACATGGCTTCTTGCACTGGTGGCAGTGGTCGTGCCGAATTTGATCTTCCTGCTCGCAACTCCGTACTTTCTTGTCTACCGGCTGGTTTCGCCTCCCCTTTATTTCCTGGCAGCGATGATTTCCCTTTGGCTGCGGCCACCGTTTGTTTATGTCCTTTTCGGGCTCGTGGCGATTATCGACTTAAGCTTGGTGGTCGCAGTCATGTTCTACTTACCCCTGGCAACCGCCTTTCATACGATTCGCTATCTTGCATCGATCGATGTCGCCGCATCTGCTTTTTACATCGGCGCAATTTCTCTTTTTCTTTTCAACGCGCTTGGAACAGCTTGGCTCGTAAACCGGCATAGAAAGGCGCTTTGCGCTGCCTCGCCATTGCCCGCGGCCATCCTGGCCGCTGCGCTGCCCGTGGCAGATGGCTACGTCAATCGCTTATACGTAAAACAGCCTGCCTCACATTTTGAAAGTGCGATGGCACTGAACGGCCTTGATGCCGAAAGCATAACCAAGCGCGGACGGAACCTGCTGATCGTCATAGTGGAAGGGCTTGGCTCGTTTTCCGACCCCGGGATGAAAGCCCTCTTGGCCAGCAAATTTGAAAGTGCAGCAGTTAAAGCGGGCTACAGCGTACTCTCCGGCAGAAGCAACTTTGAGGGCTCAACCACCTCTGCCGAGTCACGCGAACTATGCGGGCGATGGGGGAATTTCACCGACTATCTGCGCGCCGAACAATACGACTGCCTTCCTTTGCCGAAAGGGGTTTCGCTACAATCTCCTACCACGGCTATTCCAGCGAAATGTTCGATCGAGATGTCTGGTACCCCCGGATTGGCATAAAAGAATCCCATTTCCTCGACGACCTTGCACGCGATCGGCAGCTCTTCCCATCCCGATGCGGCAGCGTCTTCAACGGCCTTTGTGATGGCGAAGTTGGTGACGCAGTTCATCTCCGTCTTCTGGCCAAGAGCGCGCAGCCGATGATAGTCTACTGGTTGACGCTTAACTCGCACATACCCTACGTCGCGAAACCTGGCGGCCAGCTTCATTGCAGGACCAACGAAGCAATCATCAAGAACCAGCGCGTTTGCGAATTGACCGAGATCTGGGCAGAGGTTTTCGACAAGATTTCCGAGATTGCAGCCGATCCAAAGCTACCATCGACGGATATCCTCGTTGTCGGTGACCATACAACACCATTGTGGGAAAAGCGGGCGGCTGTCGCGTTTACGCCAGGCAAGGTCGACTGGTATTTTCTTCAAACGCGTCAAAGTGCTCAGACACAGCTTACGAACCTATCGCGCCCTTGATCAGCGCCTTGGCATCGTCGCTGTCCCAGGCGGCGGGGCCGTTCATCGCAGAGATCAGGCAGCCTTTGCCGTCGATCAAAAGCGTGACCGGCAGGCCGAAGGCGAGGCCTTCCTTCTTCAGGCTGTTGAAGACCTCGATCGTGTTGTCGCGGTAAAGCTGCAGCGCGTTTACGCCGATCTCGCTGAGAAAGGCCTTCGGCTTCTCGTCGTCGCCGGTGTCGATGTTGACGGGCACGACCTGGAACCTGTCGCTGCCCAGCTCCTTCTCGAGCGCGTTCAGCGCCGGCATTTCCTCGCGGCAGGGTACGCACCACGTCGCCCAGAGATTGAAGAGCACGGTCTTGCCGGCGAAATTGTCGAGCGTCATCGATTTGCCGTCCGCGCCCTTGAAGGAAACGGTGGTAAGCCTGCGGTGCTCGTCAGGAGCGACCATCGCCGCCACCTGTCCCTTGAGCAGCGGCGCGATTCTCGCGGCGATCTCCTTTGTCGCCGCGCATTCGCCCGAGGCCGTTTGCGTCCTGCCATTGCCAGACCCGGCTTCCCTGATGTAAACCGCTGCCGCACCGGCAATAATGCCTGCGACGGCCGCGATCCCGATCAGCTTCAGGGATGGCAGGCGCAGGGACTTTCTTGTCGTCATTTCATTCTCCGAGACACGCGTTCTTCAAGGCAGGCATCGTCATGGCCGACAGCACGGATACCAAATCTTCCAACCAGATGTGGGGCGGCCGTTTCGCCTCCGGTCCCGATGCGATCATGGAGGAGATAAATGCCTCGATCGGTTTCGACAAGAAGCTGTTTGCCCAGGACATCCGCGGTTCTATCGCCCATGCCACCATGCTTGCCCACCAGGGCATCATTTCGGCAGACGATAAAGACAAGATCGTCGAAGGGCTAAACACGATCCTGTCAGAGATCGAGAGCGGCAGTTTCGAATTCTCCCGCAAGCTCGAAGACATTCATATGAACGTCGAGGCACGCCTCGCCACGCTGATAGGCCCGGCCGCCGGTCGCCTGCACACAGCCCGCTCCCGCAACGACCAGGTCGCGCTCGATTTCCGCCTCTGGGTCAAGGAAGAGCTGCAGAAGACCGAGCAGCTACTGACCAACCTGATCGCCGCCTTCCTCGACCGCGCCGAAGAGCACGCCGAGACCGTCATGCCGGGCTTCACGCATCTGCAGACCGCCCAACCCGTCACCTTTGGCCACCATTGCATGGCCTATGTCGAAATGTTCGGCCGCGACCGCTCGCGCGTGCGCCATGCAATTGAGCATCTGGACGAGAGCCCGATCGGCGCGGCAGCGCTTGCCGGCACCGGCTATCCGATCGACCGCCACATGACGGCAAAGGCGCTGGGCTTCCGCGAGCCGACACGCAACTCGATTGACACGGTTTCGGACCGCGACTTCGCCATCGAGTTCCTGTCGATCGCCGCCATCGCAGGCATGCACCTGTCGCGTCTGGCGGAAGAAATCGTCATCTGGTCGACGCCGCAATTCGGCTTCGTGCGCCTGTCGGATGCCTTCTCCACCGGTTCGTCGATCATGCCGCAGAAGAAGAACCCTGACGCCGCTGAGCTGGTGCGCGCCAAGACCGGCCGCATCAACGGTTCGCTGATCGCACTTCTGACAATCATGAAGGGCCTGCCCCTCGCCTATTCAAAGGACATGCAGGAAGACAAGGAACAGGTCTTCGACGCTGCCGAAAGCCTGGAGCTGGCAGTATCAGCCATGACCGGCATGGTTCGCGACATGGCCGTCAACAGCGCGCGCATGAAGGCCGCTGCCGGTTCCGGGTATTCGACCGCGACCGACCTTGCCGACTGGCTGGTGCGCGAAGCCGGCCTGCCGTTCCGTGACGCGCATCACGTGACCGGCCGTGCGGTGGCGCTGGCCGAGAGCAAGGGCTGCGACTTGGCCGAGCTGTCGCTTGCCGATCTGCAGGCGATCAATGCCGGTATCACCGACAAGGTTTACGACGTGCTGACGGTCGAGGCATCGGTTGCAAGCCGCAAGAGCTTCGGCGGCACGGCGCCGTCGGAAGTGCGCAAGCAGATCGCCTATTGGCGAGCCCGCAACTGACCTCAACAATCAGGGTGCACAAGCTGGATAAACTTCGCTATGAAGGTGTCCACCAGTGCCGCTTCCCAAGAGGAATTCCATGCAGAAGAGCTTGCCGCAGATCGTCCGCCTGACGGTTGTTTTCGCCGTGATCGGCCTTGCCGTCGCCGGGTGCGGGCGAAAGGGCGATCTCGACCCGCCGAGCGCGAACGCAACGAAGACCGGTGACTCGTCCAAGCCGACGCCGCAGCCGGGCAGGGTCGACAGGCCCTTCATCCTCGATCCGCTTCTCTAAGGCACGCGGCGATCTTTCGGATTCGCCAGCAGCGCTTTAGCCTTTGTATTTATGCATGTCCTGATCCCGAAACCGGTTCCCACGTCGGGAGACATGCTTTGAGAGGCCACTGACGTGAACCATTTCGACTACCGCGACGGCGTTCTCTACGCCGAAAACGTTCCCGTTCCCGAGATCGCCAAGGCCGTCGGCACGCCTTTTTATGTCTATTCCACGGCCACTCTCGAGCGCCACTACCGCGTCTTCTCGGAAGCCTTCAGCGATGTCGACGCGATGGTCTGCTACGCCATGAAGGCGAATTCCAATCAGGCAGTGCTAAAGACGCTGGGCAATCTCGGCGCCGGCATCGACGTCGTATCCGAGGGAGAGCTGCGTCGCGCACTGGCCGCCGGCATCCCGGCATCGCGCATCATGTTCTCCGGCGTCGGCAAGACAGCGCGGGAGATGGACCTGGCCCTCGAGGCCGGCATCTATTGCTTCAACGTCGAGTCCGAGCCGGAACTCGAGATCCTCAACCAGCGCGCCGTCAGGGCAGGCAAGAAGGCCCCTGTCTCCTTCCGCATCAATCCCGATGTCGACGCCAGGACGCATGCGAAGATCTCGACTGGCAAGAAGGAAAACAAGTTCGGCATTTCCTGGGAGCGCGCCCGCGCCGTCTATGCCCGCGCAGCAAGCCTGCCCGGCATCGAAGTGACCGGCATCGACATGCATATCGGCAGCCAGATCACCGACCTGCAGCCATTCGAAGACGCCTTCAAGCTGCTGCGCGAACTGGTCGGCACGCTACGCGCAGAGGGCCACGATATCCATCACGTCGATGTGGGCGGCGGCCTTGGCATCCCCTACCGGGACGACAACAACCCGCCCCCATCGCCGGAAGCCTATGCTGCGATCGTCACGAACACTCTGCGCGACCTCAACTGCAAGATCGTCACTGAGCCCGGCCGCCTGATCGTCGGCAATGCCGGCATCCTGGTCACCGAAGTGATCTACGTGAAGGACGGCGGCGAGAAAACCTTCGTGATCGTCGATGGCGCGATGAACGACCTCATCCGTCCGACTCTCTATGAGGCCCATCACGAGATCCGCCCCGTAGTGATCTCGGCAGCGAACGCGCCGCGCATCAAGGCGGATATCGTCGGCCCCGTATGCGAAACCGGCGACTATCTGGCGCTCGACCGCGAAATGGCGATGCCGAAGTCCGGCGATCTCTTCGCCATCAGCACCGCCGGCGCCTATGGCGCGGTTCAGGCCGGCACCTATAACAGCCGCCTTCTGGTTCCTGAAGTGATCGTCAAGGGCAACGATTTCCACGTGATTCGCCCGCGCGGCACCTACGAAGAGCTCATCGCCCTCGATTCCATCCCGGCCTGGCTGGACTGATCACCGCCTGGCGGGGGCATCACTTTTTGGCGAAGAACCGTGAAAAACCGGCATTGGCTGGGGCTTGCCCTCGCCTTCGCCACAAAGAATGCTATCCTTGATCGAGAGCGAATTGCCCCGGCAATCGCCGGAAACGCCCTCCTGCTTTGAACGCCAGCGCGCGGAGAACGGATTGAACAAGAGCTCCAGCAAGGAGAAAACCGGAGCATTTGCCCTGAGGCCTTCCTTGGCGCGCCTGGTCGCGGCCAAGCGCTTTCTGGCGCGCCTGGTCCTGCTCTTCGAACAGATCCTACCTCTCCTGCTGCCGATTCTGTCGGTTGTGGCGCTCTACCTCACAGCGTCTTGGTTCGGTGTCTTCCGCTACGCGCCCGAATGGATTCGCGTGGCGCTACTGATCATTTTTGCGGTTGCCACCCTCGTCACCCTCCTTCCGCTGCGCCGGCTTCATTGGCCCGATGTGGCTGCTGCCGATCGGTTGCTCGAGCAGCGCAACGGCCTGCAGCATCAGCCTGTTGCCGTTCAGGAAGACGAACCCGCCACCGACACGCCTTTCGCCCGCGCCCTTTGGCGCGAACATCAGACGCGGATGGCGGAGAAGATCGCGGCGCTCGATACCGGCTTCCCACGCCCCGACATCGCCTCCCACGACCGGCTGGCCTTGCGTGCCATCCCGGCATTGCTTGTGGTAATGGCTTTCGCCTATTCGCTATCGACGAGCGGCGGTTCGATCTCGGATGCGCTGCAGCCGCGGCCCGCGCCGCAGGCAGTTGATCCTGCCGTGCGTATCGACGCCTGGGTCACGCCCCCCTCCTACACCGGTCGCGCGCCGATCTATCTGACGGCAAACGGTACCGAGCAGACGGCGATCCGCGTCCCCGAACTCTCGAGCCTGACGGTCCGCGTCAGCGGCGGAAAGACGGCGGAGAAGGTTGTCTTCCGGCACGAGAATGGCGAGGCCGAGGACATCACGCCTCAGGAAGCCGCCAAGCCCCCTGTTACGCCAGTGGCCACTCAGCAGGCCGACGGCACGGCTCCCATCAATCCCGCGCTGTCCGCCACGACGCATCTGATGAAGCTCGAGGAAAACGGCAGGCTCGAGGTCAACGGTCGCGCGTGGAGCTTCGACGTTATTCCTGACAAGGCGCCCGAGATCGCCTTCAATGGAATACCGAAGCCGACCGTCAACGGCGCTCTCGAAATCGGCTTCACGGTCAAGGACGATTACGGCGTGCAGGAAGCGCGCGCGGAGATCGTTCCTGTCGACTCCGACCCGGCCGCAACGCCGCTTTATCCGCTGCCGGACTTCCGCCTGGAGATCCCCCGCCGCAATTCGCGTGACTCCAAGGGATTGACCAGCAAGAACCTGACCGAGCATCCGCTGTCGGGCAAGCGGGTCCGCATCACCCTTATTGCCAAGGACGCCGCCGGCCAGACGGGTCGCAGCTCGCCCTACGAGATGACGATGCCGGCCCGCCCGTTCCACGAGCCGCTGGCCGCCGCCGTCGCCGAAGAGCGGCAGGTCTTTTCGCTCGACACGCGCAAGATGCTGGAAGCGATCACGCTGAACGAGGCGCTGACGCTGCGCCCGGAAGAGACGATCCCGAAGCTGACCAACTACCTGCTGCTGCAATCCGCTCTGACGCGGATGAAGCTCGCCAAGGGCGAGGAGGCGCTGAAGGATACCGCCGACCACCTCTGGGATATCGCTGTAGGCATGGAGGATGGCGATCTGTCGCAGGCAGAACGCAATCTGCGCAACGCCCAGCAGAACCTGGCCGACGCTCTCCAGCGCAACGCCCCTGATGCCGAGATCAAGAAGCTCATGGACGAGCTGCGCAAGGCGATGCAGGACTACATGAAGGAGCTTGCGCAGCGCATGCAGAATGCGCCGATGCAGCCGAACCAGAATGCTCAGAACATCCTTCGCCAGCAGGATCTGGAGCGGATGATGGACCAGATCGAGAATCTGGCGCGCTCCGGCAACCGCGACGCTGCCCAGCAGATGCTCTCCGAGCTGCAGCGAATGATGAACAACCTGCAGGCCGGCAGGCCACAGCAGGGGCAGCAGGGTCAGGACAACAGCCAGATGCGCCAGCAGATGGACAAGCTTGGCCAGATCCTGCGTGACCAGCAGAAGCTGATGGAAGAGACCTTCAAGCTGGACCAGCAGTTGAAGGATCGCATGCAGCGCGGCGATCCGAACATGGGGATGAACGATCCGCTGCTGGACGAGATGCCGATGGACAATGACGGCATGCAGCAGGATCAACAACAGGGACAGCAAGACCAGAGTCAGGACCCGAACCAGAACCAACAGCAGAGCCAGAACCAGCAGGGCCAGTCGCCTTCCGACCAGATGACGGCTGAGCAGCTGCGCGAAGCCTTGAAGCAGCTGCGTTCGCGCCAGGACGAACTTGGCAACCAGCTTGGCGAGCTGCAGAAGGGTCTCGGCGACATGGGCATCAAGCCCGGTCCGGGCTTCGGCCAGGCCCAGCGCGAAATGGAAGGCGCCGGACGCGAACTCGGTCAGGGTCACGGCGAACCGGCCATCCAGGGCCAGGGACGCGCGCTCGAGGCGCTCCGTCAGGGCGCGCGCGACATGATGAACCAGATGATGCAGGCCATGCAGGGCCAACAGGGACAAGGCCAGCAGGGCCAGGTCGGGCAAGGCAATCAGAACGGCCGCGACCCGCTTGGACGTCCACGCCGCGCCGAAGGCCCCGATTTCGGCGATCAGGTGAAGGTCCCGGACGAGATCGACGTGCAGCGCGCCCGCGAAATCCTGGATGCCATTCGCGAGAAGCTCGGCAACAACCCGCCGCAGGAAATCGAACGGCGCTACCTGGAACGGCTTCTGGACATTCAATAGCTCGGCTGTGCCAATTCAGGTCACAATAGCGTGAGATTCGCCACCTCCACGCCAGCACCCCCTATGTCTATTTTGACGCAGATCGCGCGTCGTTTGGGCACGAGTTGAGGGTATTTCCATGAAAACGGAATGGAAGCTGATCGCAGCTGTCGCTCTTGGATTCGGCATGGCTGCAAGCACGGCAAGTGCAATGGATATTGGTGGTTTCGCAACGACCAACAGCGGCGGCAGGACCCTTGCTGCCGACGGCTACGAATCGAGCCGAAGCTGGGGCGGATCGAACAGCTACCGACCGGCTCCCTACAGCATGGAGACAACGGGGAGCATTTCGTCCAGCCGCTCCAGGGCACGGCAACCCGTCAACTGTCCGCCGAGGCCGATTCCCGGCACGCTGCAGACGCAGGGCGGAAACAGCGGAACGACCATAAATCCCGCCTGCCCCGACTATTGAGAAGCTACGGGTTGGATCTTGCCAACGAGGCCATCGTCTCCATGTGGCGCGGCGAAGGCACGATCTGTGCGTGACTGGATGACAAACTTCAAGTTCCGCCACCGAGGCGAGTCCCGCCTGGCGAAAGCTTCGTCTTGTCACGCTGCAGCTGAATAACTATAGCGATTCGATGGCAATTCTTTTCAAGACCGTAATCGGTGAAAACGCGGCATTCGAGTTGATCGAGAATGCGCTCTCCCGTACCGGCGAATACGATGGCTACCTAAACGTCGTGGCTGACGAAGGCGAGAAGACTCTCCCTTGGTCACCCGGCATGCATGCCGAGCAGTTCCAGGCGGAAATCACGGAAATTCTCCGTTCGACCTGGGATATCTGCCGCTTCTGGGTGATCTACGAGCGGCGCGACGACCGGCAGGACGCCGAAGCCAACGCCATCCGCAACGCGGCGTTTAGGCTGACGCGCGGCTATGCCGGCGTCATCGTCGTGACGCTCAGCCTGCTCCACAAGCGCGACAGCCTGGCCGATATCGAACTGATCTTTGTATGTTTCCAGCAGGACTTCCAGCGACGCAATTTTCGCGTCCGCTATGAAGGCAAATTCATCCCCGATGAGGGCTGAATAGTCGAGATCATGCCGTTAGCCGCCTCAGGCGGCCAACGCACGCGCGACAGCCTTGCGGATATCGGGCAAGGCAAAGGGCTTCGAGACGACATCGACGATCTTCTCCGCCAAGTCGTCCGCGCGTTCGCGCTGTTCCGCGTAGCCAGTCATCAGCAGGATCTTCAGTGCCGGGAAGGCGGATTTTGCCTGATGCGCCAGTTCGATGCCGTCCATCACAGGCATGCGGATATCCGAGAGCAGCAGGTCGTAGACGCCGTCTCTGAGTTTTTCCAGTCCCTCCGCACCGTCAGCGGCTTCTTCGGTCTCATGACCGTCAAGACGCAAAGCGCGGGCTACGAAAGAGCGTAGGGAGTCCTCGTCTTCCGTAATCAGAATTTTTGCCATGGTGTGCATCACTCCGTTTCATGCCCCGCAACGGAAATCACACGAGTTTCCTTTGCGATCGGTAAACGGCAGGAAGGGATGGACGGGATGGTTAACAACCCGTCTCATCGTGGCACATTCAGGGTCAGGTCGTGATCCCTAGGCGTCGCCGGTGACGACGCCGACAAATGGGAGTTCGCGGAAGGCGTAGGCGACATCCATGCCGTAGCCGACGACGAAATAGTCGGGGCATTCGAAACCGACATAGTCGGCCTCGAGCTTTTCCTTGCGCTTGACGCTCTTGTCGAGGAGCACGGCGATGGTGACGTTGCGGGCGCCGCGCTCGTAGAGCAGTTCCTTGGCAAACAGCAGCGTACGGCCGGATTCCAGAATATCGTCGATCAGAAGAACGTCGCGATCCTTCACGTCGCTGTCGATATCCTTGACGATCCGCACGCCTTGCGAGACCGTGCCGGTGCCGTAGCTCGAGAGAGTGATGAACTCGACCTCGGGCGCGAGGCCGCTGTCATGCAGCGCGCGGATGAGGTCCGCGGCAAAGATGAACGAGCCTTTCAGCACCGCAATAACCAGCAGGTCCTTCGTCGGTCCCGATGCAATCTGCTTCGCCATGGCATGATTGCGTTCGGCAATCTGCTCGGCTGTGAAGAGTGGCTCGATGTTTTTTCCGCGCACGACGGGCATAAGCAGGCTTGCTCCATGAATAGAAGCACAAGCCGTTACCACAAACGGCGCGATGAAACACCCCTTTAGAGCCCTTCAGGGCATGAACGAAAGCCGGACTTCCGGCATTTTTCCACCGGTGTATTGGACTCTCGTAGAAAATCCGCGGCTTTGACCTGCGTAGATGACATCCACCGGCGGGTTGATGACGATGCTTGCGGTCAACTGCTCGCCGGCAAAAAAGTTGGCGCGGATGGGGCGAACGATCTGCGTCGTGCCGCTCTGGTTGTCGATGATGCCGTTGATCAGCAACACCTGCATCCCGTTTGCCTCGCGGGGCGTGATCGTGACATGCGAGAAATGCAGCGGTGCCTCTGCCGGTGCAGCGTCGCTTTCAGAGAGGCCGGAGAAGCCACCGACGAGACCAAACACCAGCACCGAAAGCGCGACCACCAGGGCGGCGAAAGTCTTGACCGATGCCTGCTGCAGCCAGGCTTCGCCCGCTCGGACGAATGATTCCATCGAAGCTCGCGGGGACGTCGGCCGGAGCATCGAAGGCGCCGGGGGACGTCGGCGATTGCCAGTGAAGCTCCGGGCATCAAAGGCCTGGGAGCGGTTGTTGATCACTACGAATTCGGCATCGGCCACATCGGCTGGGCGGGCTCGGCGGGCCTCGCGCTTGATCGGCTCGGGCGGCAGAAAATCATAGCTGCGGCCGGGCGCCTGGCGTCTGAACGAGGAGGAGGTCATGATGACGGCCTTTCCGGTGTCCACATGGTTTCGAGCCGGACGGAAATCCGGCATTGAAACGAATCCTCCTCAGTCGTAAATTTTAATGGTTAATGCTTCGCAAAGATCGCCATCAAAGCGGCGTCTTTCCGATAAATTTACTGGTTGTTAATGCTGTTGGTTAACAAGTCGTGCGGTGAACAAACAAAAGACTGATCTATCGTTGATCCACTTCGAAAATGTCGGTTTGCGCTATGGGATGGGCCCGGAAATTCTCCGGGACCTGACGTTCGACATTCCGAAGAAATCGTTTCAGTTCCTGACCGGCCCCTCGGGCGCCGGCAAGACCACCTTGCTCAGGCTGCTGTTTCTATCGCTGCAGCCAACCCGCGGGCTGATCCGCATGTTCGGACGCGACATTTCCGATATCCCGCGGCCCGAGCTGCCGCTGCTGCGGCGCCGCGTCGGCATCATCTTCCAGGAATTCCGGCTCCTCGACCACTTGACGACCTATGAGAACGTGGCCCTCCCGCTGCGCGTTCGTGGCAAGGACGAGAGTTCCTACAAGACCGACGTGCTGGAACTTCTGAAGTGGGTCGGTCTCGGCGAGCGCATCAACGTTCTGCCGCCGGTGCTATCGGGCGGCGAAAAGCAGCGCGCCGCGATCGCGCGGGCCTTGATCGACCGTCCCGAGATCCTGCTTGCCGACGAGCCGACCGCCAACGTCGACCCGCCGATGGCCCGCCGTCTGCTCAATCTCTTCCTTGAGCTTAACCGTCTCGGAACGGCCGTTGTGATCGCCACCCACGATCTGGCCCTGATGGACCAGGTTGAAGCCCGCCGCATGATACTCTCGGAAGGGCACCTTGATATCCATGACTAAAGCAGCGCCCAAACCGCCGGCGGAGGCCGCCCCGAAAGGTCAGAAGCGGCCGGAGATGAAGGTGCGGCCGACGGCGCCGATCCTGCCGTCTGCCAACATTCAGGGCAATGCGCTAATGGTGGTGATCGCCATCATGGCCTTTCTCGCCTGCCTGACGCTCGGCGGCGTCAGCATGGTGCGTTCCACAGCGGCGAGCTGGGAGAGCCAGATTTCCCGCGAGATCACCATCCAGATCAGGCCCGATGAGGGCTTGGACATGGAAAAGACGCTGGCGCAGGCGCGCGATCTCGCTCTGACATTCGTCGGCACCAAGGACGGTCAGATCGTCGACGAAGCGGCAACCGCCCGCCTACTCGAACCCTGGCTCGGCACAGGGCTCGACATCAAGGAACTTCCGGTCCCGCGGCTTGTCATTATCACCATCGACGAAAGCAACCCGCCCGATTTCGAGGCAATGCGCTCCCTGCTCAAGGGGAGCATTCCGCAGGCTTCGCTCGACGATCACCGCACCTGGGTCGACCGTCTGGTGTCGATGGCCCACACGACGGTCATGATCGGCACCGGCATCCTGCTGCTTGTCTTCTCGGCCATGGTACTGACAGTCGTTTTCGCAACCCGAGGAGCTCTCTCTGGCAACCGCCATATCGTCGAGGTGCTGCATTTCGTTGGCGCCGAAAGCTCTTTCGTCGCCAACGAGTTTCAGAAGCACTTCCTGAAGATCAGCCTGAAGGGATCGGCGGTTGGGAGCGCCCTTGCAGCGCTGTTCTTCCTCACCGCCGGCTTCTTGCAGAGCCGGACCTTGGCGACGCCGCAGACGGACCAGGCCACCGCGCTCTTTGGCACGTTCTCGGTCGGCGCGCTTGGCTATCTCGGCATCTTTGCGACCATGATCGTCATCGCCCTGCTGACGACCTTCACGGCACGGCTGACGGTGATGCGGACGATTTACGAGATCGATACGTTGCGTTCCGACCCGACACGGGCGGATGGGCTCGTGAATTAAGCTTGTCATGCCTTTTTTGCCATGAAAGCGTCTGTTCGCCGCCGCAATCTGCATATATTTTTCCGATTCATGAGCATGGGACACATTCCGCGCACCCCGATTCGCCCTGGAGCGGAGCTTCTTCGCTCCGACGGGCGACCTGTTCGCGGCCCCGTGCGACGCATGCTGCGCTGGGGCGGCATGGCCTCCATCCTTGCCATCGCCCTGATTTTTGGTGGGTTCCTGCGCTTTGCCGATTCCGTCACTACCCTGAAACCTCCGCTTGACCCACGGGCAGACGCAATCGTCGTTCTGACGGGTGGCTACCAGCGAATCGACCAGGCCGTCGAACTGCTGCAGAAAGGCGCCGGAAAACGCCTGCTGATTTCGGGCGTGCATCCGACAACCACGCCGAAGCAGATCCGCAGGATGACCCAGGCCTCGCCGGAACTTTTCACATGCTGCGTCGACGTCGGCTACGACGCACTCGACACGATCGGCAATGCCCAGGAAGCAT
Source organism: Rhizobium sp. RHZ01 (assembly GCF_014851595.1). NCBI lineage: Bacteria > Pseudomonadati > Pseudomonadota > Alphaproteobacteria > Hyphomicrobiales > Rhizobiaceae > Rhizobium > Rhizobium sp. RHZ01. The sequence goes on along the minus strand of NZ_JACUZZ010000012.1, from coordinate 106,954 downwards.
CGAACTGGATCCACCAGCGCGGCTACAAGAGCGTCCTCGTCGTCACCAACAACTACCACATGCCGCGCAGCCTGGCGGAACTCGCTTATGTCGACGCCGAAACGCAGTTCATTCCCTACCCCGTTGTGAACACGGACCTGAAGACCAGCGACTGGTTCACCGATCCCAACGCCGTCCGGGTCATGCTCGCCGAATATGCGAAAGTGCTCTTCGCCGGCGCGCGCAATCTGACGGGACTTGGCCGGCACCCTGGGCTCCGCTCGGCAGGCGTCTCCGGCTAAAGCCGAGGGAAACCTTTTTCTGAACGCCAATATCGTGTAGGAGGGCGCAACCGCCTCTTGCGGACATTGGCCTCGGGAAAATTTATGATCGCCCTGCGTTCCGTTCTCTTCAACACGATCTTCTACGCCAACCTCATCGTTCGCATGATCGTGCTCTCCCCCTATTATTTCGTCGCGCCACGCAAGGACGCCTACCGCATACCGAAGAACTGGGCACTGTCGAGCCACTGGCTGATGGAGAAGATCGTCGGCACGACCTTCGAGATCGAGGGCATGGAGAATCTGCCCGATGGCGGCTATATCCTGGCGCCGAAGCATCAGTCGTTCTGGGATACCTATGCCCTGCTGCCGTGGCTCAAGGATCCGGTCTACATTCTGAAGCGAGAGCTGATGTGGATCCCGCTCTTCGGTTGGTATGCCAAGAAGCAGCGGATGATCCCGGTCAATCGCGGCGCCCGCGGCAAGGTGATGGTCGAGGCGTTGAGGCGAACCAAGGAAGAGCTGGCAACCGGCCGCCAGCTGATCATTTACCCCGAAGGCACGCGCCGCCCGCCCGGTGCCGAACCGCTCTACAAATACGGCATCGCCCGCATGTACCGCGACCTGCAGCTACCGGTCGTGCCGGTCGCCATGCACCCCGGCCTGTTCTGGCCGCGCCGCAGCACGTTGCGCTACCCCGGTCACTTCAAGGTGCGGATCCTGCCGCCAATCCAACCCGGCATGGACCCCGATGCCTTTTTCGCGCATCTGATCGAGGTGACCGAGAAGGCGAGCGATGAACTGCTGGTCGACACGGTCAAGCGCAACCCGAACCTGCCGCTCCCGCCGACCGCCGCTCGTCGGCTCGCGGAATTGCAGAAAGCGAAGGCAACGACGGCCTGAACTCAGGCCGCGTTTCTTAGTCGTTCCACTTCGCTGACCACCTGCTCCAGCCAGTGGTCGCGAATGCCCATTTCCCGCAGGTGTGCCAGCGTATTGAAGACATAGGCGTCGTTCGGCCCTGATCGGCCCTCCGCACCGTGGACAACGTGCGCCGCCGCGATCGCGTCGAGCCCACCGGCATATTGCGTATGCGCTCGATCGACGACGTAGGCGACCGCCTTGCTGCTCCGGCCGTCCGCCAACTGGAGGGGCAGGCAACGCTCAAGATAGACGTTGGTTACGAGCTCGCGCTCCCTCAGATAGTCGATTGTCTCGCCCCACTGATCCGGCGCGATCCGAAAGGCCATTCCACGGCAGGAACCACCACGATCAAGGCCGAGCACGAGGCCCGGTTTCTGCTGCGTGCCGCGATGCACCCAGGAATGCACGCAGAGCGACCGTCTATAGCCATAGACAAGCGCCTGAGAACGCTCCAAAAATTCGAAGCCCGGATTCCACATCAGTGATCCGTAGCCAAACACCCAAAATTCGTCCATATCGCACGCCAGACCCACATTCCCACTCGCGCGTCACCTTTGGAGAACATCATGGCAGCGTCAAGCCCATCCCGCAGCGGCAGAAAATTCTGGTGGCTCGGCTGCATCCTCCTCCTGGTGATCGCGCTTTATACGAGTGGCTGGTTCTATGCCGCCGCGCAGCTGAAAACGACGGTGCTGAAGGCGATCGCGCCGGGCAACACCGCAGGCGTCACCGCCGAATGCGCCGATATCGACTTCCGCGGCTATCCGTTCCGGATCGGCCTGTTCTGCTCGAAGGTCGATGTCGATGACAACGTCAACGGCGTGTCGGCGAGTTTTGGCGAGCTGCGCTCCGCAGCCCAGGTCTATGCTCCAGGGCATATCGTTTGGGAACTCGACTCGCCCGCCGAGATCCGCACCGCCCACGGCCTGACGCTCAATGCCGAATGGGCAAACCTGCAATCCAGCCTGATCACCAAGCTAAAGGGCATCGACCGCTCCTCCACCATCATCGACGGGCTCAAGGGGACGGCGGCTTCCCAGACCGGCCAGACGATCAATTTCGACGCTGCTCACACGGAGATCCACCTTCGCCAGAACAACGGCGACCTGGATGGCGCGATCTCGCTGAAGGATTCCAATACCGCCATCAAGGACTGGCCGGCATTCCCGAAGCTCTCGGCGAGCGCCGACGTGACGCTGGCCGGCAAGGCCGGCATGATCGACGGCAGCGACCAAAAGGGCCTCTACGGCGCCAGCGGCGAACTGCGCAAGGTCGTGGCCGACATCGGCGACGGCAAGGTCATGACCCTGAGCGGCCCCTTCTCCTTCGACGAGGAGGGCTATCTGTCGGGCAAATTCAAGCTGGAGATCGAACAGCTCGGCCCCTGGCGCGACAGCGTCAAGCAGACCTTCCCTGAAATCGCCAAGACGGTCGACACTGCCGCCAAGCTGCTGAAAGCTTTGGCGGGCGGCGGCGACAAGGTTTCCGTCGATCTCGTTGTAGCACGTGGCAATGCCACGGTCGGCGGTTTCATTCCGTTGGGATCGATCCCGCCGATCTGAAATAGAGCCTTCAGGCTTTCTTTTCGAGCGGATGCGGACGGCCGAAGTCCGGCGCATCGACGTCCTGGCCGGCCTGGATGATCGAACGGCGGATGGCACGCGTGCGGGTGAACAGATCGAAGATCTTGTCGCCCTCGCCCCAGCGAATGGCCCGCTGCAGATAAGCGAGGTCCTCGGAGAAGCGCGCCAGCATTTCGAGGATCGCATCCTTGTTGTGCAGGCAGACGTCGCGCCACATCGTCGGATCGGAAGCGGCCAGACGCGTGAAGTCGCGGAAGCCGGACGCGGAATACTTGATTACTTCCGATTCCGTCACCGCCTCGAGATCATCCGCCGTGCCGACAATGTTGTAGGCGATGATGTGGGGCAGGTGTGAGACGATGGCGAGCACCTTGTCGTGGTGCTCGGGATCCATCTCGTCGACCTTGGAGCCGAGCGTTTCCCAGAACCGCCGCAACTTTTTCAATGCCGCTTGGTCGGTTCCGGCGATCGGGGTGAAGATGCACCAGCGCCCTTCGAAGAGCCCGGGAAATCCGGCGTCTGGGCCGGATTTCTCCGTGCCGGCAAGAGGATGGCCGGGAATGAAATGCACGTGCGGCGGCATATGCGGCTGCATTTGGGCAATGACGGATGCCTTGGTCGAACCGACATCGGTGACGATGGCACCGGGCTTCAGGCTGCCGGCGATTTCTTTCGCCACGCTCTCCGACGCGCCGACGGGAACCGACACGATCACCAGGTCCGCATCCTTGACGGCCTCTGCCGACGAGGTCGTATAGCGATCGCCCAGGCTCAACTCCTCCGCTCGCTTCAGCGTTTCGGCGCTGCGCGTCGAGACGACGATCTCACCTGAGAGACCGAGCCGCCTGATATCATAGGCCAGCGAAGAGCCGATCAGGCCGATCCCGATCAGCGCAATGCGATCGAACTGCACCGTCATGACTTGCGTCCCATGAACTCGCCGAGCGCTTCGATGACGCCACGGTTCGCCTCTTCCGGACCGATGCTCATGCGCAGCGCGTTCGGGAAGCCATAGCCCTTTACAGCGCGCAGGATATAGCCGCGGCTGGTCAGGAACTCATCGGCTTCCGGCGCGCGCTTGCCATCGACATCCGGGAAGTGGATGAGCACGAAGTTGGCGACCGACGGCGTCACCTTGAGGCCGAGAGCCTCGAGCGCACCCGTCAGCTTCTCGATCCACATCTGGTTGAAGGAGGCGGCCTCCTGCGTGAACGCCTGGTCGCGAATGGCTGCAGCGCCCGCGGCAATGGCTGCGGCGTTCATGTTGAACGGGCCGCGGACGCGATTGACCGCATCGATGATGTCTGCCGGCGCATACATCCAGCCAACGCGAAGCGCGGCCAGGCCATAGACCTTGGAGAAGGTACGGGTCATGACGACGTTGGCATTCGACGAAACGATCTCGATGCCGGCCTCGTAGTCGTTGCGGCGGACATATTCCGCGTAGGCGGCATCGAGCACCAGAACGACCTGCTTCGGCAGGGATGCCTGAAGACGGCGGATTTCGCTGACCGCAACATAGGTACCCGTCGGATTGCCGGGATTGGCGATGAAGACGATCTTGGTCTTCGGCGTAACGGCCGCCAGAATGGCATCGACGTCGACCGTCTGATCCTTCTCCTTGACGACGACAGACGTCGCACCCGCGCCCATGATCTGGATCTTGTAAACGAGAAAGCCGTGCTCGGTGATGATGCCTTCGTCGCCGGGCCCGAGATAGACATGGCAAAGCAGGCCGAGCAACTCGTCCGAGCCATTGCCGCACATGATGTTGGCGGGGTTCAGACCATGCACAGCCGCGATCGCCTCACGAAGTTCCGTCGCCTGGCCATCAGGATAGCGCTCGAGACTGCCGGCGGCATTGCGGAAAGCTTCGATCGCCTTCGGGCTCGCGCCAAGGGGTGTTTCATTGGAAGAGAGCTTGTAGACGCGGGCAACGCCCGGCGCATGTTCCTTGCCCGGCACATAGGCTGCGATATCCAGAATACCGGGACGCGGAACGGGCTTGCTCTTCTCTTCGCTCATGGGATCGACCTTGGAAATACCGGGAAAATTCGGCTGAAATTGCCCCGTGGCAATAGAACGGAACGGCGCCCTTGTCGAGTGCCACGGCTTTAGGCTCTAACGACTGCGCGTCGTTGGAACGCCGTGCGGCGCCAGAACCGGTACGAAGACGCGCCGCGAGGCGCGGGCGGCAACCGGCAGGCCCTGATAGAGCCGCTTCTGCGCCTCGACGATAATAACGCCCGAGAATGCCGGCCATAAGGCGCGTCCCACGCGGTCGAAGACACTGCGCAGGCTCATCATCGTGCGCAGCTTCGAGGGTGGAAAGAACAATGCTTCCGCCGTCGCGCCGGGCGTGAAATTGGTCTCGCGCAGAAGGCTCGTCAGCTGCCCTCGCGAATAGGGGCGTCCAGAGCCGAACGGCGTGTGTTCCATGCGCGCCCAAACACCGCGGCGGTTCGGGACGACGATGACCAGCCGTCCGCCTGGCGCCAATACGCGCCACAGCTCCTTCAGGGTTTCCCGCGGGCTTTCGGCGAATTCCAGGGAGTGGACCATCAGCACCCGGTCAATCGAGGAATCCGGCAGTGGCAATTCCTCGTCGAAGATCAGGGCGGTCGAGGAAAGAGCGCCTACCGGCCAGTTCACCGCCCCCTGCCCGGCCGGCATGAAGGCAAAGGTTCGCTCCGTGTCGGGTTGAAAGCGATCGAGGAAGGGAACCACGTAGCCGAGGCCAACGAGACGCTCCTGCGGTAGCCGCACCCAAAGCGACGAGAGGGCCATAGCGATCGAGTGCTCGGCAATGCGCCCGAGGTCGGAATGATAGAACTGGCGTAGGTCGACAATATCAGCGTGCATCAAGGCAAATGTTATCAGTGCACGGTTGGACTTCAAGGCGCGACCCTCTACATTCCCGATATACCCGCGATAAAGAGGCTGCCTGAAACTATGAAACCTTTGGATTTAGACGTTTTTCTCTGCCGCTCCGACAATTTCGGTGTGTTGGTGCACGATCCTGAAACCGGCCTGACGGCATCGATCGACGCTCCGGATGCAGGCGCAGTGGAGAAGGCTGCGTCCCGCCGCGGCTGGACGATCTCGCATATCTTCACAACCCATCACCATACGGACCACGTCGAAGGCAATCTCGCGCTCAAGGAACAATATGGCTGCGAGATCATCGGCCCGATCAACGAGGCGGTGGCAATCCCCGGCCTCGACAAGACCATGGCCGATGGCGATACATTCCTGTTCGGCGATCACACGGTACAGGTCATCGAGACTCCCGGACATACGGCCGGGCATATCTGCTACCACTTCGTCGACGACAAGCTGCTTTTTGCCGCCGATACGCTATTTGCGCTCGGCTGCGGGCGTCTTTTCGAGCGCCCGGCTGCCGATATGTGGCACTCGCTTCAGAAGCTTGCCGTGCTGCCTGACGAAACCGCGATCTACTTCGGCCACGAATACACACTGTCGAACGCACGTTTTGCGGTCACCATCGATCCGGACAACCAGCGACTGGTAGTCCGTGCGGCCGAAATCGAAGCTCTGCGGGCCGAGAACAAGTTCACCATCCCGACCACGCTGGCGCTTGAAAAAGAGACCAACCCGTTCCTGCGCGCCGCCGATCCGGCCATCCGTCGCAACCTGCTGATGGAGAACAAGAGCAACGAGGAAGTCTTCGCGGAGATCCGCCGGCGCAAGGACAATTTCTGATGTCGCCGGACGATATTATCCGCGAGCTTGGAATGCAGCCGCATCCCGAAGGCGGTTGGTACGTGCAGACGTTCCGAGACCTCAAGGGGGGATCGCGCGGCCACTCGACGGCGATCTACTATCTCCTGAAGGCGGGGCAGCGTTCTCACTGGCACCGCGTCCGTGATGCGGCGGAAGTCTGGCACCACTATGCCGGGGCTCCGCTTGCGCTTCACTGCTCTGAGGATGGCACCAGCAGCGAGACGCTGATCCTTGGGACTGACATCCCCAAGGGCGAGCGTCCGCAGGCGATCATTCCCGCCAACTGGTGGCAGTCAGCCGAAACAACGGGCGATTACACGCTAGTCGGATGCACGGTTGCGCCCGGCTTCGAATTCGCATCCTTCGAAATGGCACCGCCGGACTGGAAGCCGGCGGATTAGAGCCTTTCAGCGTCTAGGCTATTCCGCCTTGCTCAACCATCGTGGCCTTGCGGCGAAACATCTCGTTTGCCGCAAGCACGGCACCGCCTGTCACGAGCACGCAGGCGAGGGCGATCCGCCAGCTCGGCTCGGCAAAGCCGAACAGCGTGAGGTTGAGCGTCGAGAGAAGCGGCGCGGCATAGCTTGCGGCACCCAGGATCTGGATATCGCCGTTCTTGACACCGTAGTCCCACGCATAAAAAGCCGCTCCCACAGGAAAGAGCCCGAGGCCAACCACCGCGATCCACTGCAACGCCGTTTCCGGCCAGACGGTTGTCTCGAGCCCGAGATGGCAAATGAGCGACAGGATCGAGGTCGCGATGCAGAAGCCGGTGACGACGTCGGTCGAGACCGCATCGAACCGCCGTGTCAGCAGCGAATAGCCCGACCATGTGAAGGCGCAGAGGAAAGCCGCTCCATAGCCGACGGCATAGGCGCCATCGAAATTGATGCCGTTGCGTCCGACGATCAGGAAGGTGCCGCAGAGACCGGCCAACGCCCCAGCCACATGATACCAGCGCAGTCGTTCGCCCGGCAGCAGCGCCGATCCGACGACGATCAAGAGCGGCCAGAGATAGGCAATCAGCCCGGCTTCGACGGCCGGGGCGTTTCTGATGGCCGTGAAATAGAGGAAATGATACCCGAACAGGCCGGCGATCCCTGTCACCCAGACCTTGGCCGGCTGCTTGAGCAGCGCCAGGCGCGAACGATTGAGGAGCAGCACGACGATGCCGGGAATGCTGCCGATGGCAAAGCAGATAGCCGATAGCTGGAACGGCGGCATGGTGCCTGATGCAGCTGTCAACAGCGCCAGGATCGACCACATGAGAATGGCCGTAAAGCCGATTAGCGTCGCCCGAAGCTTCACCTGTCCCCCTTCACGGAGGCCCCTGCTCCGTCAGCTCGCACCGTACTTTACAGCGGTGATCGTCACCGGTCCGTATTGCGTCGGAATACGAACATAAACAGGAGCATATACATTTGCCGCATCTGACTTGGCAAACCAGATTTCCATCCGGCTGCTCTTGCTCAGATAATCGATATCCTTCCGCCCCTTCTTGTAGCCGGAGCGAGGGACGAACCGCACACTGCAGACGGTCGCCTTGCCGTTGAAACCCGTGGTCGAGAAATTCTGGGCACCCTTCGGCGAGAGCACGAGATCCATGCGCATCTCGCCGTCATAAATCGGCAGCTTCTGCGCGCAGACATTGGCATCTGCGGGGAAGATCAGACCCGAGATCGGATCGAGGACCGAGCGCATGTCGCTTGCCGGTACGTTGACCCAGTTGTTCGGAGGCTTTCGGGGCGGCTTCACCGTCGTCGAGGTGATATTGCCGTTGCTGTAGCGCACCTCGTATGTCCGGGCGCGCTTGCCGCTCTTGTAGTAGAGATAGTAGCGGGACGCCTGCAGTCGGTCGCCGCGCAGAACGCCGTCGACGCTCGTCTTGGCGGAGATGTTGGTAACGAGGTCGGCAAGGCCGGCCGAGCTGATGTCACCCGACACCTGGTAGCTCTTGTCGTCCTCGATCTTCGTCAGGAAGGCGGCGCGCGCAATCGTCAGTATACCGAGCGAGACCCTGTATTCCGTCCGATGCACGATCTCGCTCGCGCTGGCCGGAACGGCCATCAGCGCCGCGACCGCGGAAACAAAAATGCGTTTGCCCAGATGAGCCATGAAATGAACCTTGTTCAAGCGGCTGGTAAAGCCGTTCATCACGGTCTATACGCCTGTGTCACGACGAAGCAAACACAAGCTTTTTGACAGAATTGCGGGAAACGCCAAGGTTTGGCTTGACGCACGCGGCCTGCCTGACTATAGAACCGCAACTTTCCAATCATGGCCCGTTGGATTGCTAGCCCGATTTTGCGCGGGTCCGCAACCGATGGCCGAGAAAAACAAGAATAGGTGTTCCATGTCCCGCATGTGCGAATTGACCGGCAAGGCAGTCCTGACTGGTAACAATGTCAGCCATGCCAACAACAAGACCAAGCGCCGGTTCCTCCCGAACCTGTGCCAAGTTACGCTGATCTCCGACGCGCTCGGCCAGCGTTATCGTCTTCGCGTTTCGGCTGCTGCTCTTCGTTCCGTCGAGCATCGCGGCGGTCTCGATGCCTTCCTGCTGAAGGCAAGCGAAAATGAACTGTCGATGCGCGCTCGTCTGCTGCGTCGCCAGATCGTCAAGAAGACTGCCGAAGCTGCTGCTGCGTAAGCTTCGACCGCTTCTTCTTCATACGGCTTCAAAAGGCTTGCACGGATAATATCCGGACAAGCCTTTTGCTTTGCCGATTGTTCCTCGAACTGGTGGCATACCCCAGGATAAAAAAATGCTGACGACTCGCTCTACGCTGATCTATGTCGCACTGATGACGCTGGTTGTCGTCGCCTCGAACTTCCTCGTCCAGTTCCCGCTGCATGCCGAGCTCGCCGGCATCAATCTGGCCGACATCCTGACCTGGGGCGCCTTTACCTATCCGGTCGCCTTCCTCATCACCGATCTGACCAACCGCCAGTTCGGCCCGCAGGCTGCCCGCAAGGTTGTCTTCGCCGGCTTCGTCGTTGGCGTGACGCTGTCCTTCTATACCTCGGTTCCGCGTATCGCGATCGCCTCCGGCTCGGCCTACCTCGCCGGGCAGTTGCTCGATATCTCGGTCTTCAACCGCCTGCGCCGGCAGGCCTGGTGGCGCGCACCGCTCGTCGGTTCGCTCATCGGGTCGATGCTAGACACGGTGATTTTCTTCTCCTTCGCCTTTGCGGCCTTCTTCGTCTTCCTCGGCCCGAACGATCCGTTCGCGCTTGAATCGGCGCCAATCCTCGGCGTCTTTTCCGCTGCGGCACCGCGCTGGATTTCCTGGGCGATTGGCGATTTCTCGGTAAAAATGATCGTCGGCCTCGTGATGCTGCTGCCCTATGGCGCACTGATGAACGTGCTGCGCCCGATGCAGGCCGCACGCGCCAACTAAAAAGCCCGAAGCCACTATCTCGGACGGACGACGGAGCCGATGCTCCGCCGTTTTGCGTTCGAGCACACGGAAACTCGCTGCACGATTGGCTATTTTGCGGCTACGCTGCTTCGAGTGATCGGCGGCTGATGCCACGTTTCAATTCTGTAAGCGGGCCGTGTCGCCGGCTCGCGGTTCCACCAACCGGAACTCCAGCATCAGATTTCGCTGCAGGATGGAGTGATTGTCATCGGAGACGATCACCACGTGCGTGGTGCCGTCTTCGGCTGCGAAGGCATCCAGACCTTCCATATTGTCGATCTGGTAGCTGAAGTCGCCCTGCAGCAATATCTCGCCGTCCATGACGGCGCCCGGGCGGATGTCGGCCGCCTTGATGCGGCGAATGCGCATTCCGATACCTTCCGCCATGTTGAAACGGCGCTCCAGGAGCAGGAGATCACCATTCGGCAGGAAGGTGCCGTCCGTTGCATCGAAATCGCCATAGTGAGCGAGCGCAAGGCGTCCCTTCTGCGGCCCGTCCAAGATTGCTGCATAGGCATTCCCGTCAGCGTCCAGGCTGCGCTCCGCGACGATCAATGTGCCCCCTTCCAGAACGCTGTCGACGGGCGCAACGGCGATCGTCTCGAAGCCGCGATTCCCCCGCAGCGATTTCTTGGGAAAGGGAATCGGAAGGGCATCGATCGCACGCGATGTCTCGAAACCCGGATCGGGATAGACATCGACGCGATGATCCTGCTCGAAGGAAACGAGGATCCGGTCGCCATGCAGCGTCAGGCCCTCGGCATCCATATACCCCTTGCCTTCGAAGCTGCGCCCCACGCGGTTCTTCATCGGCGTGATGGCGACTTCGGCGAGACCCGACAGGCGTCCCTGCGGATCGCGTTCGATATGGCCCGTCATCCAGTGACCGGTGTCCAGCACGCCGACGAAATGCGTCTTGTCCGATCGAAACCGGATCGACGACAAAGAGCCGAACAGTCGATGCGGCGAGACCATTTCCAGCCCGCCGAGAAACTCGAGAGAGCCGAATATGATCTCATCGGAGCCGATCTTGAAATCGGTGATGACGCGACTGCGGACCTCGACGTCGCCCTCGGCAAGCGCCGACGACGTGAGAGCCGCCAGCCCGAAAGCAATTGACATGACGCTGGCGAAGGGCTTCCGGAGCATCCAGAAAGCGTCCTTTCGCGGTTAACCGGCGCGGCGGAGGCGACCGCCCCGCGGCTGGGCGGTCTTATCTTCAAACAGCGACGCAAGCTGCTCGGTCATGGCACCGGCCAGCTCGTCAGCATCGACGATCGTTACGGCGCGCCTGTAATAGCGCGTCACGTCATGGCCGATGCCGATTGCCAGCAGCTCTACCGGTGAGCGCGTCTCAATCCGGTCGATGACGGCACGCAGATGTCGCTCCAGGTAGTTGCCCGGATTGACCGACAGCGTCGAGTCATCCACCGGCGCACCGTCGGAGATCATCATCAGGATCTTGCGCTGCTCACGGCGGCCGATCAGGCGGTTATGCGCCCACATAAGCGCTTCGCCGTCGATGTTCTCCTTGAGCAACCCTTCGCGCATCATCAGGCCGAGATTGGGCCGCGCGCGACGCCAGGGAGCGTCGCCCGACTTGTAGATGATATGCCGCAGATCGTTGAGACGGCCCGGCGTCTGCGGCTTGCCGCTGGCAAGCCACTTCTCGCGCGCCTGTCCGCCCTTCCAGGCCTTCGTCGTGAAGCCCAGGATCTCGACCTTGACGCCGCAACGCTCCAGCGTGCGGGCCAGGATATCGGCGCAGGTGGCGGCAACCGTGATCGGACGGCCGCGCATCGAGCCCGAGTTGTCGATCAGAAGCGTCACCACCGTATCGCGGAACTGCGTGTCGCGCTCCATCTTGAAGGAGAGCGCCTGCATCGGGTCGATGATCATGCGCGTTAGGCGTGCCGGGTCGAGATAGCCTTCCTCGAGATCGAAATCCCAGGAACGGTTCTGCTGCGCCATCAGGCGGCGTTGCAGGCGGTTGGCCAGTCGACCGACCGCGCCCTGCAGGTGCGCAAGCTGCTTGTCGAGGAAGGCCCGCAGGCGCTCGAGCTCGGCCGCGTCGCAAAGCTCTTCGGCGGTAATCGTCTCGTCGAACTCCTCGGTGAAGACGTGGTAGTCCACCTTCTCGTTGAAGTCGTCGAAGGGCGTGTTCGGACGGCGGGTCTCGCCCGGCGTCTCGGAATCTTCCTCGCCTTCTTCCTGCATGTCGTCGTCGGAGATCTCGGCGCCTTCGGTCTCGCCGTCCTCCATCTGCTCGTCGGCGACCTCGCTGTCCTCTACGGGCGCGGCATCCGAACCCGCATCGTCATCGACCTCCTCCTGATCCTGCTCGTCGCCGTTCGGCTGGTCTTCCTGCTCAGATTCATCGTCGGACTCTGGCTGACTGTCGTCGTCACCGTACTCTTCCGCCATTTCCATGACGGAGAGCATGTGGCGGATCACCTTGGAAAAGGCCTGCTGGTCGCCGATGACGGAGGGAAGGTCGTCGAGGTCGGACCCAGCCTTCTCCTCGATGAACGAGCGCCAGAGATCGAGCACCTTGCCGGCGGAGGCTGGCGGCTTCTCGCCCGTCAGCTTCTCACGCACCATCATGGCCATCGCTTCGCCGATCGGCGCGTCTTCCTGCCGCTCGATGCCGGAGAAATTCGCCTTGGAGTATTTCTCGTCGGTCATCGTCCGGAGATTCGTGGCCACGCCTTCCATCCGCAGCGCACCGATCGATTCCACGCGCGCCTGCTCGACGGCGTCGAAGATTGCCCGCGCGTCGGAGCCTTGCGGGGCCATCGTCGCATGAACCTTGTCATCGTGGCATGCGAGCCGCAGCGCCATCGAGTCGCCGAGACCGCGCGTAATCGCCAGCTCACGCATGGTCGGGCGCTTGGAAAGCTCCGGCAGACGGATCCTTTCGGCCGTCATTCCAGGGCGTTCATTGGCGAAGGTCACCTCGACGTCGCCGGCGATCGCGCGCACGCTGCCGGTTATCGCCCGGCGCAACGGCTCGACGTCGACAGGCGAGCCGGGCTTTGCTTTCGAATTGTCACCGCGAGCAGCCATGATCGGTCGGCCTTAGGCCTCCAGGACGATGTTGGCGGCGCTTTCCTTCAGCTCGACGCCGAAGGCGCGCTGGTAATGCTCGGCAACCAACGGACGCTCCAGCTCGTCGCACTTGTTGAGGAAGGTGGTGCGGAAAGCGAAGGCGATGTCACCGAAAATCTCGGCATTCTCGGCCCAGGTGATAACCGTACGCGGGCTCATGACGGTCGACAGGTCACCGTTCATGAAGGAAGCACGGGTCAGATCGGCGACGCGCACCATCTTGGAGACAAGATCGCGACCTTCCTTGTTCTTCCCGAAGCTCTTCACCTTTGAAGCGACGATGTTCACTTCATGGTCGTGCGGCAGGTAGTTCAGCGTGGTGACGATCGACCAGCGGTCCATCTGCGCCTGGTTGATCTGCTGCGTGCCGTGATAGAGGCCGGTCGTGTCACCAAGACCAATCGTGTTTGCGGTCGCAAACAGGCGGAAGGCCGGGTGAGGACGGATGACACGGCTCTGGTCGAGCAGCGTCAGGCGGCCGGACGATTCCAGCACGCGCTGGATGACGAACATGACGTCAGGGCGGCCGGCATCGTATTCGTCAAAGACGAGCGCGACATTGTGCTGGTATGCCCAGGGCAGGATGCCGTCCTTGAATTCGGTGACCTGCAGGCCGTCCTTGAGCACGATTGCATCCTTGCCGACGAGGTCGATACGGCTGACATGGCTGTCGAGGTTGATACGCACGCAGGGCCAGTTGAGGCGGGCGGCGACCTGTTCGATGTGCGAGGACTTACCCGTGCCGTGATAGCCTGAAATCATCACGCGTCGGTTATGGGCGAAGCCGGCAAGAATGGCGAGCGTCGTCTCGCGGTCGAAGAGATAGTCGGGGTCGAGGTCCGGAACATAGGCGCTGCCCTGGCTGTAGGCCGGCACGCGAATGTCGGAATCGATACCAAAGACCTCCCTGACCGAAACGGTGGTGTCCGGAAGCTCCGAAATATCAAGGTCAATCTTGCTCATCATGTCTCCAAGGCGGGTGCCCGACACCCGGCCATACTGTCTCAGCCCATTTCGCAACCATGACGCCGCAGTTTACCCCGCGCTCGTTCATGTCGGAACGTCGGCGATGCTTCTCCGGGACTGAAACGAAACCTCGGGGGCGATAATCTACCGCTAGCGAGCATTCTTGAACAAAGTCCCGGACAAGAAACGCCGCGCCCGGAAGTGGCCGAGGCGCCTGTGGGACAAACGCAGAAACTTATGCCGCGGTTGCCTGCGGCCTCAGCCGATTTGGGACCATACCTGATTGAAGACCAAGAGCAAGGACGGGAATTAACAAAAACCGTTCTGCTTCAATAATTGATAGGCCTGGATGACGGCGCGGAAGCGTTCCTCCGAGCCGCGGTCGCCGCCATTGGCGTCCGGATGGTGCTTCTTGACCAGTTCCTTGTAGCGGCTCTTGATCTCAGAGGAGGTGGCGCTAGCATCAAGCCCCATCGTGTCGAAGGCCTTGGCTTCCAGGCTTTTCAGCTTGCGCTGCTCGGGAAAGCGCGGGCCGCTCCCCTTGGTGCCGTTGACGAAGCCGAAGGGATCGCGCACCCGGTAGGAGCCCGAGCGCATATCGGAGTGCAGCGGGCTGTTCTTGGCGGCCTTGTTGACGCCGACCGTCCAGGTCGGGCGATGCCCTGTTATCGCTTCCTTCTGGTAGCGCGCAATCTCGCCGTCGGAAAGGCCGGAGAAGTAGTTGTAGCCCTTGTTGTATTCCTTGACGTGCTCGAAGCAGAACAGGAAGAACTGTCCCTCGGCATTGCGTCCGACGGGAGCGCGATGCACGCCTTTTTTGTCGCAGCCATCCCACTGACAGGCAGGGGGTGCCTGTTCGGTTTCCTGCTCGCGTTTGCGGCGGGTGCGGATGCGGTCGAAGTATTTGGAATCGAGTCTCATGACGGCGCTAATTATGGGCCTGCGAAGAGGCGACAACAAGAATTGACAAACCGGAATGTTGCTGGCTTGGTGGGAACCTTTTTCGCCAAGCAACGAGACCATGACACTGCAGACCCGCATCGAAGAAAAGCTGACCGCCGCGTTCGCGCCGGAGCGCCTCAGCGTCATCAACGAAAGCCATCTTCATGCGGGCCATCAGCCTGACATGACGGGCACCGGCGAGACCCATATCCGGGTGCGCATCGTATCCGCCAAGTTTGCCGGCATGCCGCGACTGGCGCGGCACCGTGCGATCACGGAGCTTCTGAAACCAGAACTGGATGCCGGATTGCATGCACTCGCCGTCGAACCGGCAGCCCCTGGGGAGCCGGTGCGTTGGTAGGCGGCTGCGTGAATATAGGAACTGGGCGGCGCTCTCCCAAGAGCGCCGCAAAGACTTAGCGGATGAGAAGCGCGGTGCCGTAGAGCCCGAGCGCAAAGAAGGTATGCGCAACGAGATTGAGAACGCGCACCTTGTTCGGATTGGGCGTCTTGGAGGCCGCCACTCCGAGCCCCATGCCCGGCTGCATCAGGAACCAGCCGGCGCCGACGGCGACGATGGCGAAGATCCAGGCAGGCAGGAGAGTCGGCGTATCGAGCCAGGCGGAGCCGACGATCAGCACCAGCAGCAGACCGTAGATAATGCCGACGGCATAATGGCCAATCCAGCCGAGCGCCCGCTCGTGCCGATAGGGTTCGGCGGCATTGATGTCGTCGTGAAAGACGCTTCCCTTGGCCACTTCCTTGAACCAGCGCCCGGCCGGCGCCCAATTCGGCAGCCCGCCACCAGACGTGACGCCGTAGAGCACGGTCCAGATATCCATGAGCGCGGTCGCGCCGATACCGATGATCACAGAGCGCCAGATAATATCAAGCATGTGAAATCCCATCAAAAATGTGCCGCCGGCCCCCTCGGCCAGATCGGCGAAGGTCAGGCCGGCTTCGCCCCGTCCTCCTCGGCCGAGCGGATACGAAGCCTGGTGATACGGTTCTTCTCGCGCTTCATGACGATGAAGCGCTTCCCATGAAAGGTGAAGGCCTGGCGCTCTTCCGGAATGGTCATGGATTCGTGGATGACCAGACCAGCGATCGTCGTCGCCTCCTCATCCGGCAGGTGCCAGTCGAGCGCCCGGTTGAGATCGCGGATCGGCACCGTTCCGTCGACGACGATCGAGCCGTCGGCCTCCTGGCGCACGCCCTGCATCTCGATATCGTGCTCGTCGGAAATATCGCCGACAATCTCTTCCAGAATGTCCTCCAGCGTCACGATGCCCTGCACCTCGCCATATTCGTCGACGACGACGGCAAAGTGCTGCTTGCGGCGCAGGAAGGCGTTGAGCTGGTTCTCGAGACTGGTGCTATCGGGCACAAACCAGGGCTTCTGGGCGATCTTCGAAATGTCGAGATTCTCCGGCTCAACATTCGGCTCGGCAAGCGCCCTCAGAAGATCCTTCGCATGAACAACGCCAATAATATTATCCGTCGTGCCACGCCAGAGCGGCATGCGGGTAAAGGGGCTTTCAAGGATTGTCCGTACGACGACCTCAGGCGCATCGTCGGCATTGATCGCCCGCATCGCGGTGCGGTGGACCATGATGTCGGAGAGCTCGAGTTCGCCGAGATCAAGGACGCCGCCCAGACGGTCGCGGTCTGCCTTCACCACCGATCCTTCGCGATGCAGCAGATCGACGGCGCCGCGCAGTTCCTCGTGCGCGGAGAGCATCGAGACTTCGCGCGACAGATTGATGCCGAAGAGCGACAGTATCCGGCGAACGATCGCATTCACAAAGGACGAAACCGGACCGACGACGGCGACAAACATCTTGACTGCAGGAGCCGTGTTCAGCGCAAACCGATCGGGGGTGGAAATCGCCCAGCTCTTCGGCAGCACTTCGGCGAAGATGACCAGGATGACGGTCATCGCCAAGGTGGCGAGCGCCACGCCGGAATTGCCGAAGACGCCAAGAAACAGGCTGGTCGCCAGCGACGAGGACAGGATGTTGGCGAGGTTGTTGCCGATGAGCAGCGCGCCGATCAGTCGGTCGCGGCGTTCGATAAGCTGACGCACGATCCCCGCACGTTGCTCGCCGTTGGCTTCGAGCGTGTGGATGCGGCTGCGGGAGACGGCGGTCAGCGCGGTCTCCGAGCCGGAGAAGAACGCCGACATGAGGACGAGGGCCACGATAGAGACAATTTCCGGCCAGTATGCGGAAAAAAATGCCAACGTGCCGTCGAGGGTCATCGCGGGTGTTTCTCCTTGAGGAAGCTCAGCACTTCCGACGCAGGTACGTCATCGGCGACGAAGGACTGCCCGATGCCGCGGGTCAGGATGAAGGTCAGCTTGCCGCCCTTCACCTTCTTGTCCTGGGCAATCGTGTCCATCAGCATTTCGGCCGGCGGCAGCGCTCCCGGTATTTCCGACATGCGGGTGGGCAGGCCGACGGCCTTCAGGTGGGTTTCGACACGGCGGGCGTCATCCGTGCTTGCCAGGTTCATGCGCGCCGAGAACTCGTGCGCCAGAACCATGCCGATCGAAACACCTTCGCCATGAACGAGGCGAGCGCTGTCATAGGCGGTCGCAGCCTCCAGCGCGTGGCCGAAGGTGTGGCCGAGATTGAGGAGGGCGCGTTGTCCAGTTTCGCGCTCGTCGGCAACGACGACATCCGACTTTGCCTGACAGCTGGTGGCAATCGCCTCGATGCGCGCGGCACCGCCGGCAAAGACTGCCTGCCAGTTGGCTTCCAGCCAGGAGAAGAAATCAGGCTTATCGATCAGTCCGTATTTCGCGACCTCGGCGTAGCCGGCGCGAAACTCGCGAGCGCTCAGCGAATTCAGGACATCGGTATCGGCGAGCACCAGATCCGGCTGATGAAAAACGCCGATCAGGTTCTTGCCGTGGCGGCTGTTGATACCCGTCTTGCCGCCGACCGAGGAATCGACCTGCGACAGCAGCGAGGTCGGAACCTGCACGAAACGCACGCCGCGGCGCACGATGCCCGCCGCAAAGCCCGTGAGGTCGCCGATAACGCCGCCGCCAAGGGCGATCACGTAGTCGTTGCGCTCGATCCGCGCTTCGAGGACCTTGTCGCAAACGGTCATCAGGTGCTCGAAGCTCTTGGTCTTCTCGCCCGCCGGAAGCACGAGGGTGGCAGACGCGATGCCCGCTGCCTCGAGGCTTTGAACCAGCGCATCCAGATAGAGCGGCGCCACATGTGCGTCGGTGATGACAGCCGCCTTGCGGCCCTTCAGGCGCGAGGCGATCTCAGTACCGGCGCGTGCGATCAGGCCCGGCCCGATCAGGATATCGTAGGCGCGCTCTCCGAGCGGTACGTGAACCTTGCGTTCGGAGGCGGAGGCATCAGCATTCATCAGGCTGCACTTTCGGTTCGGGCGTCGATCACGGCTTTGAGTACTTCTTCCGCCATCAGCTCCTTGCGCACATCGCGCGAGAGGACGGTGAGGTCGGCGAGCTCGTAGATCGGATAACGCGCATTCATCAAGTTTTCGAGGGTCTGCTTGGGATTCTCGGTCTTGAGCAACGGCCGCGTGTCACGCTTGTTGACCCGCTCCCAGAGAACGTCGAGGTCGGCCTTCAGCCAGACGGAGACGCCGCCCTTCTTGATATGCTTGCGCGTCCGGTCGTTGATGAAGGCGCCGCCGCCGGTGGAGACCACCCGCGGACCATTCTTCAACAGGCGTTTCATGACGCGGGTTTCGAGCGCCCGGAATTCTTCTTCGCCATAGGCGGCGAAGAGCTCACCGATGGACATGCGGGAGACCCTCTCGATCTCGGCGTCGCTATCGACGAAAGGGATGCCGAGCTGATGCGCGACGATCCGGCCGACGGAGGACTTGCCCGCGCCCATCAATCCGACGAGGATCAGATTACGAGAACCGAGCGCAGCACGAGCCCTGTCTTTCAAGCTTTCGGCAACGGTCAGAACTGGGTCGCTCATTGGTCCATTCACACTTTGTTTGCGAACGGTATCGACAAATGCAGGTGTAGCGTCAAGTCGCGGGCAAGGGAAACGTGGTCCAAATGCACCTTCTTGCACTTGCAAACATGCTTCTTCATAAAGAAGCAGAGCCATGGAGTCGCCGAATGCCGAGTCTGTTCCGTTTTCTCGCCATATTGGCGATCATCGCCGGTGCGATATACGGAACGATGTGGGCATTGGTTGCTTTTGTCGAGCCACAGGAGCGCGACGTGACGATCCGCCTTCCGTCCGAGCGGGTCAATCCTCCGGCCACCGGCGCCATTAACCCGTCCAAGAAGTGAGACAATGAAGGATCTCGGCTGGGTTCACGTCGAAGCCTTTCTGGAAATGATGAGCGCGGAGCGGGGCGCTGCGGCCAATACACTCTCTTCCTATGAGCGGGATCTTGACGATCTGCACGGTTTCCTGAACGGCAAGGGAGTGCGCCTGCTGGAGGCGGCGTCGGCCGATCTTTCGGCCTACCTGTCTTCCCTTGCCGCCCAAGGCTTCAAGCCTTCCTCGCAGGCGCGGCGACTGGCGGCAATGCGCCAGTTTTATAAGTTCCTTTACGCCGAGGGTCTGCGCACCGACGATCCGACCGGCGTTCTCGATGCGCCGAAGAAAGGCCGGGCTCTGCCGAAAACGATGGGGGTCGACGAAGTTGGCCGGTTGCTCGAGCAGGCGGAAACCGAAGCGCAGGATTCCGCGCCCGGACAGTTGCAGCGCCTTCGCATGCTGGCCCTGCTCGAACTGCTCTACGCAACGGGGATGCGCGTCAGCGAACTCGTCTCGCTTCCGGCCCGCGTGCTCGACCAGGACGGACGCTTCCTGATGATCCGCGGCAAGGGCAACAAGGAACGGCTTGTGCCGCTATCGCAATCGGCGATCGTGGCGCTCAAGCTCTACGGCCGTATGCTCGCCGCTGAAAACGACGCCGCCAAAGTGCCGCAGGAAAGCCCTTGGCTGTTTCCCGCAGCGTCCAAGGAGGGCTATCTGCCGCGTCAGGTTTTCGCGCGTGATTTGAAAAATCTTGCGATCCGGGCAGGTCTTACCCCATCTATGATCTCGCCGCATGTCATGCGGCATGCATTTGCAAGTCATCTTCTCGCCAATGGCGCGGATCTTCGCGTTGTTCAGGAACTGCTCGGCCACTCGGACATTTCAACCACGCAAATCTATACGCATGTGTTGGAGGAACGGCTTCAACAACTGGTCCAAACGCACCACCCCCTTGCCAAACAGGCCAAAAAGCAGGAATAGGACCGGCGACAAAGGGCGAGCTCATCAAACTAGCCCCGGCAAAGGAACGGAAACGCACCTCATGCACAACTATCTCGACTTCGAAAAGCCGATCTCCGACCTCGAAGGCAAGATCATCGAACTGAAGAAGCTCGCCACGGAAGACGAGAGCATCGACACGTCAGATGAAATCGGCAGGCTCGAAGTTCGCGTTCGCGAAGCGATGGTCGACATCTACTCGAAGCTCAACGCCTGGCAGAAGACGCAGGTTGCGCGCCATCCGCAGCGACCGCATTTCGTCGACTATGCCAAGACGCTGTTTCAGGAATTCACGCCGCTTGCCGGCGACCGCAAGTTCTCCGAAGATGCCGCAATCCAGGCAGGCCTTGCCCGCTTCCGCGGCCAGCCCGTCGCCGTTCTCGGCCAGGAAAAGGGCAACGACACGAAGAGCCGCCTGAAGCACAATTTCGGCAGCGCCCGCCCCGAAGGCTATCGCAAGGCGATCCGCGTTCTCGAGATGGCTGACCGCTTCGGCCTTCCTGTTATCACGCTCGTTGACACGGCAGGCGCCTATCCGGGCGTCGGCGCCGAAGAGCGTGGCCAGGCCGAAGCCATCGCCCGCTCGACGGAAATGTGTCTCTCTGTGAAGGTACCGATCGTTTCCGTCGTCATCGGCGAAGGCGGCTCGGGCGGCGCGATCGCGATCGCCACCGGCAACCGCGTCTACATGCTGGAGCATGCGATCTACAGCGTCATCTCGCCGGAAGGTGCAGCCTCGATCCTCTGGCGCGATTCCGCCCGCGCCAAGGAAGCCGCCACCAACATGAAGATCACGTCCGAGGACCTGAAGGCGCTCGGCATCATCGACGGCGTCATCAGCGAGCCGCTCGGCGGCGCGCATCGCGATCCGGACAGCGTGATCGCCACGACCGGTGATGTCATTGCCAAAGCTCTGGGCGAGCTTTCCAACCGCACCGGCGAGCAGCTTCGCAACGAGCGTCGGCAGAAATTCCTCAACATGGGCCGCAATTTGTAGTGCACAAACGCGCGGCTGCGCCGTGAATGAGGCCAAACCTTGGCCACAATAATGTTATCAATAACATTACTACTTGCGGGGGACGCGAGCGCGCTTCATAGGCTGCTAAGAGTTTGTGAACCATAGTCAGCCTATGATTCGCTCCGCGTGCCGGGGCCGGGTTGCATACTGTTGATGGGCTTTTTTGAATGCGCATTCGTCATTTTGCATATGTTTCCCTGGTGGCGCTGGCTTTGGCCGGCTGCAACGATGCATTGGAAACCGCCCAGGTCGATCTTTCCAGCGTCAAGAACAAGGTCGAGCAGCCATTGCCGCCACGCATCCTGTCCGAGATGTCGGCCAAGAGCATGCAGCGCAACTCGCCGATCATGATCCGCATCTTCAAGGAAGAAGGCGCGCTGGAGATCTGGAAGGCGAAAACCGACAATCGCTTCGACAAGATCGCCGACTACAAGATCTGCGCCTGGTCTGGCCGCCTCGGCCCGAAGGTAAAAGAGGGCGACCGGCAGGCCCCGGAAGGCTTCTACAACCTGACGCGCGCCAATCTCAATCCGAACTCCAAATACTACCTCGCGATCAACACCGGCTTTCCGAACCGCTATGACGCTGTGAACGGCCACAATGGCACCAACCTGATGATTCACGGCGCCTGCTCTTCGTCGGGCTGCTACTCGATGACCGACCAGCAGGTACTGGAGATCTACGCCTTTGCCCGTGACGCCTTTGCCGGCGGCCAGTCGACAGTGCAGCTTCAGGCCTTCCCCTTCCGCATGACCGCGGAAAACATGGTGCGCCATCGCCTGAACCCGAACATCGAGTTCTGGAACATGCTGAAGGTCGGCTACGACAATTTCGAGGTCACCAAGCGTCCTCCCGAGGTGAATTTCTGCGAGAAGAAATACGTCTTCAACCAGCAGTCAACCGACAATGGCGAGTTCAATCCGGCCGGCAAGTGCCCGGCAATGTCGACGCCGCCGGCGCTGACCGCCGCGCTTGCCTCCTACGGCAAGACCTATGATGCCGACTACGCCAAGGCCATGAAGAAGTATGATGGCATGGCCTGGTACGACCCGAGCGAGGCGGAGCGCAAGGCCGTGGTCGCTAAGCTGCGAAAGGGTCGCGAACTGGCCTATGCACCGACCGGCACCTCGCTGGAGGCGGGCAAGATGGTCAAGGTCGCGGACCTCGAAGAGATGATGGCGAGCAAGACCGCGTCCGCGGTTGCCGCAAATGCGGCGCCCAATGCTACGCCGGCATCCTCCGAAGCAAAGGAAATTGCCGTCGCCGCTGCCGTTCCGGCTCAGGTTCCGATCCCAACGCCGAGCCCGCTGGCATTCGCGCCGGTACAACAGCCCGAACCGGTGGAAGTCGCCTCGAAGAAGCCGTTCTGGAAATTCTGGGGCAGGGACTGACGGCGTGAGCGCCATCCTCTATGACCTACGCGGGCTAAAGTGCCCGCTTCCCGTGCTGAAGACCCGCCGCAAGATGTCCTCCCTTCCGAGCGGCTCACTGATCCGCGTCGAAACGACAGATCCGCTCGCTGGCATCGACATCCCTCATTTCTGCAACGAAGACGGCCACGAACTGATCGAGGCTGAGACGACGGAAGGCGGCCACCGCTTCCTCATCCGCAAGCGATAGATTAAAATCGCATTCCCGGCACGGCAAGCGGATTGTCGTGCAGCGCGGTGCGATCCGGCGTGTCGATGCGCGGCTTGCCGAGAAACGCGTCGAACAGATCCTTGACGAAGGCTTCCGGCAGATCCTTGGTGATCAGCACCATGCGCGTGCGCCTGTCCTGAGGGTCGGGCCATGCGGGCAGGCGCGATGGCTGATGGAAGATGCTCTGCACGCCGTGAAGCACCAGCGGCCGATCCGGGCGGTCCGAGACCGCGACGATCGCCTTCATCCGCAGCAGCTTGTCGCCATGCGCCGAACGCAAGAGATCGATGAACATGTCGAGCGCCATCGGGTCGATCGGCTTGTCCTCGACGATCGAGAAGGACCGGATCGATGCATCGTGGCGGTTCACATCATGTGGGTCCTGGTGATCGTTCCCGTGATGATGATGGTGATGGTCGTCAGCACCATGGTGATGATGGTCATGCTGGTGATGCGCCTCATGCGCATCCTCATCCCGCAGCCAGCGTCCGACGTCGGCAATCTTGTTTGTCGGATCGTAGAGGCCGTTGACGAGCACACTGACCTGCCCTGCTTCGGCGCTGTCGGCATCCATCAATGCGGCACGCGGATTGAGCGCATCGAGACGCGCCTCCAGTGCTTCCAACACGTCTGGCGAAGCCATTGTCCGCTTGGAGAGAATCAGCCGATCGGCAACCGCGGCCTGCTTCACCGCTTCCTCGTGATTGTCGAGGGTCTGCGAGCCGTTGACTGCATCGACCACCGTCACGATGCCATCGAGGTCGAAATTGGTGGCGATGATGGGGTTGCCCATGATCGCCTGCATGACCGGTGCCGGATCAGCAAGGCCGGTCGTCTCGATCACGACGCGCTTCACCGGCTTGACGCGGCCCGTCTGTACCGCGTCCATCAGATTTGCGAGGGTATCGACGAGCTCTCCGCGCACCGTGCAGCATAGGCAGCCGTCCGACAGTTCGATGATCGCATCGCCCGAGCTTTCCACCAGTAGATGATCGATGCCGACATCACCGAACTCGTTGATGATCACGGCGGCGTCCTTCATCGCCGGATCCTTGAGGATCCGGTTCAGCAAGGTGGATTTGCCGGCGCCAAGAAAGCCGGTCAGGATGGTGACCGGTATCCGATCGGAAACAGCGCTCATGTCAAAGTGGCCTCAGAAAGTGGTCGGGCGTGGCAGCGGAACCGGGACCTTGGCAATCGTTCCCGCGGTATCCGCGGTCGCCAACTTGTCCGGCTGCGGTTCGTTCTGGCCCGGGATCAGTCCTGCGAAGACGAAGTTGGGGTCGTGGTCCATTTCCTGGATATAGGGAGACTGAACCTTCATGCGGCCCACTTCGTCGCGCGTTTCGCTGCGGACCTTGGCACCCTTGGCGCTGCAGATATCGGCGGTAATATCGGCGACCTGATCCTGACCCGGGCCATAGGGCCGTAATGAACTGAGCGTATCGGGCGCGGCAAACTGCGAAGTGAAGCCCTTTTGCAGCAGGTCGGCGGAGGCATCCGCCCGCGCCGCAAGACTGTCCGTGCCGAGCACGACAGAGATCAAGGTACGGCCGTTGCGCGTCGCCGAACCGATCTGGTTGAAGCCCGAGGCGCAGATGAAGCCCGTTTTCATGCCATCGGCGCCGGCAAAACGACCGATCAGCACGTTGATGCTCGGCACGTTCTTGGTGCCCGTCGTGATGCCTTCAAGCGAGAAGTATCCGGCGTATTGCGGGAACTCGCGACGAAGCGCCACGGAAAGGACCGCAAGATCGCGCGCCGTCGTATACTGGCCCTTGCCGGGCAGGCCGTTCGGATTGACGAAATGCGAGTCGGTCATGCCGAGCTTCGCCGCCTCGGCGTTCATCTTCAGCACAAAGGCTTCCTGCGTTCCGCCGACGGCCTCGGCAACGGCAACCGCAATGTCGTTTGCCGACTTGACCATCAGGATCTTCAGCGCGCTGTCGAGCGTCAGCTTCTGTCCCGGCTTGAAATACATCTTTGCCGGCGGCTGGGCTGCCGCCCGCTTGCTCATGACGATGGGGGTATCGAGGCTGATCTGGCCGGCGCGAACCGCGTCGAAAACCGTATAGACGGTCATGAGCTTGGTGAGCGAAGCCGGATACCATTTGCGGAAGGCTTCCTCGTGCTCCAGCACGCGGCCGCTCTGCACATCCACCAGAATATGCGGATTCGCATAGGCCTGAGCGGAGGCCGAGAGCGCGATGGCGGCTGCGGAAGCTACGATTGAAAGCGGCCGCAAGGCGGCAAGCAAACGGTTCTGGCGCGTCAACACGGTTCGTCCTTAAAGATGTCCGGAAGTCTCGAAAGTTTCCCCTATTTAACGTATATGGCCATGACATGGCAAAGGGCCTTGATTAAGTTATTTCTGCGGCATCGTGTCCTTGCGACCCGATCCCGTCCCCGTTTCGATTTCACGACAGGAAGCTGACATGCCGATTTTGAACAGAGCCGCCGAACTTCAAGACGAGGTGACAGAGTGGCGCCGGCATATCCATGCACGCCCCGAACTTCTTTTTGCGGTCGAGAACACCGCCGCCTTCGTGGCTGAAAAACTCAAGGAATTCGGCGTCGACGAGATCGTCACCGGCATCGGCAGGACCGGCGTCGTCGGTCTGATCAAAGGCAAGGGCGAGGGCGGGCGCACCATCGGTTTGCGCGCCGACATGGACGCGTTACCGCTTACCGAAATCAGCGGCAAGCCCTGGGCTTCCACGACACCTGGCAAGATGCATGCCTGCGGTCACGACGGCCATACGGCCATGCTGCTCGGCGCGGCCAAGTATCTGGCCGAGACGCGCAACTTCAACGGCAACATCGCGGTCATCTTCCAGCCCGCGGAAGAAGGCGGCGGCGGTGGCAACCTGATGGTCAAGGACGGCATGATGGAGCGCTTCGGCATCGAAGAGGTCTACGGCATGCACAATCTGCCGGGTCTTCCTGTCGGGCACTTTGCCATCCGTAGCGGCGCGATCATGGCCGCCACCGACGAATTCACCATCGCCATCAAGGGCCGCGGCGGCCATGCGGCCCAGCCGCACCGCACGATCGACCCGATCGCCATCGGCGCTCAGATCGTCAGCAATCTGCAGCTGATTGCCTCCCGCAATGTCGATCCGCTGCGTTCGGTCGTCGTCTCGGTCACCAAGTTCAACGCGGGCTTCGCCCACAACGTCATCCCGAACGACGCGACGATCGCCGGCACCGTGCGCACGCTCAATGAGGAGGTGCGTAACCTCGCCGAAACCCGCCTGAAGCAGGTCGTCAACGGCCTCGTTGCCGCCCACGGCGCAGAGGTTGATATCGACTTCAACCGGAATTATCCCGTCACCTTCAACCACGCGACGGAAACCGGCCACGCCGTCCGCATCGCCGGCGAGATTGCTGGCGCAGGCAACGTCAATGCGGAGATCGACCCGATGATGGGCGGCGAGGATTTCTCCTACATGCTGAACGCCCGTCCCGGCGCCTTCATCTTCATCGGCAACGGAGACACGGCCGGCCTGCACAACCCCGCCTACGATTTCAACGACGAAACCATCGCCCACGGCATTTCCTACTGGGTGCGGCTCGCCGAACAGCGCCTCGGCGCCTGAAATCTGACGTCAGTTACACATGCAAAAGAGCTTGGCTTCCGGCCAAGCCTTTTGTATGCATGACGCTCAAGTGGTCCCGTAGCTCAGCAGGATAGAGCATCAGATTCCTAATCTGAGGGTCACGCGTTCGAATCGCGTCGGGATCACCATTATTTTCAGTAACCGTGTCGTACTGCGCGCTTCCGCTCTGAGTTCAGGGCAACGGAACCGGCGCGTCGCTGAGCGTTCGCAGATATGCGATCACGTTCAGTCGATCAGTTTCATCAGGCGCTCCACGAATCTCCATGTTTACGCCTGGGGTTGTGAGGGTTGGACCGGCGAGAAAAATGTTGAGGTCCTCGAACGTCCAAGTCCCCTCCCACGCCAACAGGGAGTTGTCAGGGCGGCACCGGCGATCGGCAGACCGATCGCCGACTCCTTGTTCACGTTGGCGCCGCGCTTGATCAGCAACTCTGCCGCTTCGGGATGTTCGCTACGAATGGCCAGGAAAAGAGGATTGGCTCCCTTTGTCCTGCTCTTCGATGTCAGCCCCGGCGTCGAGGGCGGCCGCGATGGCAGTCGGGTCGCCGCTCTTCACCGCCTCGTGAAGTGGGCGGCCTTGCGTAGCCCACGCATCGGTCTTCCCCTCCGCCAACACGATGATCGCGAAGCATATACCCCGATCCCCCACCCGAATAGCTCGATCTGCCTTGCCGGCGGTCACGCGCGCCTTCTCGACCCACTGGGCGGCAATCATTTCCACGTGCCAGCGAGGTAGTCAGGCGATGAGGAGAGAAACGCTTTTGGTCTCCGACTACCTAAAGCCGTGACAAAAAACCTTCCAACTCCTCCCCATCGACAGACACGCGATGCCGTTCCTCCGGATAGGCGCCGCTGGCGATGTCGGTAGCGTATTCGCGGAATGCCGCGATCCGTTCAGCCTGGATGCGGTCATATTCGGCCGCCAGGTTGCGATAGACCTTGGCATGGCGCGGATATTTCCCGCGGTTTAGGCCGAGCACGTCCTCGGAGAAGAGATACTGGGCGTCGCATCCGCTGCCGGCGCCCATGGAGATCATGAGCATGGAGGTGCGTTCAGAAATCGCTGCCGCTACCTCGGCCGGCACGACCTCGATCTCCGCGCTGAAGGCACCCGCGGCCTCCAGATCCTTCACTTGCTTGTAGACAAGAGCCGCCGTTTCGGCCGTCTTGCCGACCGCGCGAAAGCCGCCCGTCCATGTGGCATGCGACGGGATAAGCCCCGTGTGTCCGCAGACCGGAATATGCTCGTCGCGCAGCCGCCGGATCGTCTGCAGGCTGGCGGCGCAATAGATGGCATCGGCCGAGGCCGCCCGCATCTTTACCGCCGAGCGCAGGATCTCATCGGTGGTGGCGCCGCTCTGGCCGTATTCGCCACCCGGAATGGCAAAACGCCCCGGGGCGGCATCGCGGAACCGCGGATCGAAAAGAAGTTCCGGCGGCACGGAAATCAGGTCGATGCCGGCAGCCTCGGCCGCTTCCGCCTCTTCGAGCGACACGACGCGCAGCATGCTGAGCTGCCGCTTGCCCTTCATCGCTAGGAGGTCATGCACAGTCGGTCGCAGTTGTTTGCCCATCGCCGATACCTTGAGAATGCGGCAGCCAGTCAGGCGGCCAGGAGGGATTTAAGTTTGACGCTGCTTGCGACAAGCGCTGCGGGATCCGGATGCGCACGCGCCGCAATCAGCATTTCGGCAAGCCGGATATCGCGCGCGACCACGTTGCCGCGACCGATGCCGCTGGCCGCAAGCAGCCTGCCGGCTTCATCTAGATGAAAGAGAATGAAAGCGCCGTCGCCGAGGTCGCGGCGCAAATGGCGAACGGCGCCCTCCGCGAGGCCGACGATCTGCAGCGTTACGTCATACTGATCGGACCAGAACCAGGGAACGGCGGAAACGGACGTGCCAAGCCCCATCATGTTGGCGGCGGCCAATGCTCCCTGTTCCTGGGCATTCCGCCAGGATTCGAGCCGCACACGCCGGCCGCCATAGATCGCGAGGGGGAACGAGCAGCAGTCGCCGGCTGCGTAGATGTCAGGCGCCGAGGTGCGCAGGAATTCATCGACGGCAATCCCATTGTCGATTGTGAGACCGGCCCGCGCGGCAAGCTCCGTATTGGGAGTGGCGCCGATTCCGATAAGCACGAGGTCCGCGCCGATCATATTGCCGTCGGACAGGTGGACAACGGCCTTTTCGTCGTCTTCCGCAATGGCTGTTATAGCCACCCCGCAGCGGATATCGACGCCCTCGAGCGAATGCCGTTCGCAGATCACCCCGGCAACTTCCTCCGGGACGCCGCGCTTCAGCACGCGTTCCAGGCCCTCGAGGACCGTTACGGAAGTTCCGAGCGCACGCGCCGTCGCGGCAAGCTCCAGGCCGATAAAGCCGCCGCCGATGATGACAATATGCTTTCCGGGCACCATTGCCCTGCGAAGTGCCACCGCATCGGCATGGGTGCGCAGCGAGCAGATATGCTTGCTGTCCTCGGCAATATCAGGAAGCACCCGCGCACGGGCGCCGGTCGCGAGCAACAGCTTGTCATAGGCAATGGTAGAGCCATCGGAAAGCGTAACGGACTTTGCTTGACGGTCGAGATCCTGAACCGTCAGGCCGGTCAGCAGACTGATGCCGCCTGCGGCATATCTCTCCAGTTCGGCGATGAATTTCGGTTCCTCAGTCCCTTGGTCGGACGCCTTCGAAAGCGGCGGCCGCTCGTACGGCGCGAGCGCCTCGCTTCCAATCAGCGTGATCTCGCCGTCAAATCCCTTTTCGCGGAGGGCAAATGCCGCGCGGGCGCCGCATTCCCCTGCCCCGATGATCACGAAATGGGTCATGACAGCCTCCTCAGATCGAGATGAAGACAGCGCCGTCTTCGACCTTCACGGGATAGGTGCCGAGGTTGACGCAAACCGGCGCTCCCTTCGCCTGCCCCGTTTTGTAGTTGAAACGGCCATTGTGCTTGGGACATTCGATGATCTCGTCCATGACCAGGCCGTCGGCCAGATGGACCTGCTCGTGCGTGCACAATCCGTCCGTTGCAAAGAATTCATCGTCGGGGCTGCGATAAACCGCGAACGTCCTGCCCTGGTGATCGAACCGCATCACGTCCTCTTCGTCGATGTCCTCGACGGCACAGACCTCGATCCAATTTCCGCTCATCTCGTCCTCCCAGGCTTATGCTTGGCGTTGTTTATTGGGCAGCCGGCGCAAGCTCGGCGTGGAATTCCTCGCGATAGGGACGCGCCGTCGCCGGCAGTTCGCGCTTCAGGAAATAGTCCTCATTGCGCAGCTGGCGCAGGAATGCCGGGAGCATCTCGCGATAGCCGGACCAGATCGACGGGTTTGCCGCCGGCAGGTCGTGCTTGATCATCGCATGCAGGCGCGGCAGCGCATGGTAGGGCACCATCGGGAACATGTGGTGCTCGACGTGATAGTTCATGTTCCAGTAGATGAAGCGGCTGATGGGGTTCATGTGAACCGTGCGGCTGTTCAGACGATGGTCGATGACATTGTCCGCGAGGCCCCCATGCTGCAACAGTCCGGTCAGCACATGATGCCACGCGCCATAGAGCCTGGGCAGGCCAATCAGCACCAGCGGCAGGATGGAGCCCATCGCAATCGCAACGGCGATCGTCGCGACATAGATGGCAAGCCAGATGCGGGCGATAAGTATCGCGCGGGGCTGTTCCATCTCGGGGATGAAGGTCTTCTCCTCTACGCCGATGACGCCGACGGCATTGCGCAGCATGTCGACCATCGCGTGCCAGACATCGAGAATGCCGAAGAAGTTCAGGATCAGCCGCAGCAGATCCGGCGGACGCATTACCGCAATTTCGGGATCGCGGCCGACGATGACAGTGTCGGTATGATGGCGCGTATGGCTCCAGCGCCAGGTCACCGGATTGCGCATGATCATGAAGCAGGCGATCTGATAGACCGCGTCGTTCATCCAGCGCGTCTTGAAGGCCGTGCCGTGACCACACTCGTGCCAGCGGCTATCCGATGCCGAACCGTAAAGCACCCCATATGCCAGAAAGAAGGGCACGCAGAGCCACGAGCCCCAGAAGTAGACGCCAAGTCCGCCAAGGAGGATCATTGCGCCCAGCCAGATGATCGTGTCAAGGATAGCCGGAGCGTCGGAGCGCTGCATCAGCGCTTTCATGTCCTTGCGCGCAACCTCGGTGTGATACCACTCGGCGGCGGCCAATCCCATGTCAACGGCTGTGCGGCCGCTTTCACCGAGCAGGCTGTAGTCCCGCTTCCTCGTCTGATCAGCCATCTCAACCTCCCGCATGCCATCCCTCCCGGCCTATGCAGACGAGAATATGTTGACTTTCATCAAGCGACAATGCAGCCTTGATGTATTCTATCAAAAGACATCATTGCGACCACATCACAATGATGGATTCTTGCAAGGACCGAATGGTGAAGCGACCGACAATACAGGATCTGGCGAATGCTTCGGGCGTCAGCGTCGCGACGGTCGATCGTGTGCTGAACGGCCGGCATCGGGTTAGGGAGGAGACGGCACGGCGGGTCTATAACGCGGCGGCCTCTATCGGCTACCATGCGGTCGGCTTGCTCCGGCAACGGGTATTCCAGGACCTCCCGCATCATCGGCTGGGCTTTCTTCTGCAGCGTCCGACGCAGTCGTTCTACCAAACGCTCGCCAGGGAAATCGAGCAAGCGGCGCATGCCAACACATCGTCTCGCATAACCGCCCAGATCGAATATGCGACGGCGTCCACGCCTGCTGCGATCATTGAAAAGCTGAAGCTTCTCGCCAGCCGCAACCAGGCGATCGCATTGGTCGGTCCGGACTATCCGGCCGTCGCGGCCGAGGTTGAAGATCTGAAGGCCAGGGGCATTCCTGCCTTTTCCATTCTGTCCGATCTCGCCAGTGGCGTGCGACAGGGTTATATCGGGCTGAACAATCGAAAGGTCGGCCGCACGGCCGCCTGGATGATCGCAAAGGCTGCCAAGAAACCCGGCAAGGTCGCCTGCTTCGTCGGTAGCCACCGCTATCATGGACATGAACTGCGCGAGATCGGCTTCCGCTCTTATTTTCGAGAGAACGCCCCGGATTTCGAGGTTCTCGAGACGCTGATCAACCTCGAAACCCCTGAAATAACGCACGAAGCCACCATCAATCTCCTCAAGCAGCACCCTGATCTCGTCGGCTTCTATGTCTGCGGCGGCGGCATGGAAGGCGCGATCTCCGCCGTTCGCGAAGAAGGTCTCGCCGGCAAGCTTGTCGTCGTCGTCAACGAACTGACGCCGGACTCGCGCTCGGCACTCGCCGACGACGTGGTGACCATGGCGATCGCGACGCCCGTCAGGAACCTCTGCACCGAGCTGATCACATTGATGACAACCTCGATAGGATCAGAGGACGACGCGGTCCCGGGTCAATCGTTCCTGCCCTTCGATATCTACACCTCGGAGAACATCTAGCCCTGCCGGCGACCCGTCCTCCGCCTTAGCGCCGTGCGGCCCAGGACAATCCGCGTCGAAGAATGAGGCGCATATAGGGGTGGTCGAACTCGCTCGCGACATGGCCGAGAGCGGAATAGAACACACGCCCCTGTCCGAACTGGCGCTTGAAGGCAACGGGCATTGTCACGTTGCGGGCGGCCGAATCATACTCTCCGGAAAAGCGCGTCGTCGCCAGGATTTCGACCGACGGATCGTAGTGGAGGTAGTACTGCTCGGACCGATAGTCGAAGTCGGGAATCCCCGCCATCACAGGATCATGCTGACGGGTCACGTTGACGCGGAAATCGATGATGTTGCCGGGATGGGAGACCCATGTTACCCCGGAGACATACCGGAACGGTGCGCTCTCCTTGAATGAAGTCGCCAGCGCGCCGTGATGCCCCCCGAGGCCGAGACCGCCGCGCACAGCCTCCACCAGCGCGTCTGCGTGCGCCTTCTCGATTTTCTCGCCGGTAACTACAGGCACGAGCAGATCGGCGCCCGCGATCACAGCTGACCCGAAGATGCCAAGGTCGCCGGTCACCTCGACGGCAAAGCCATCCTCGCGCAACAGGTCCGCGACGCGGTGGGCGCACGCTTCAGGCTCGTGGCCGCTCCAACCGCCCCAGACGATGATCGCTTTGCGCATAAGCACTCCCTTGCCGAACACATTGGGCCGCCGAGAGCGGCCAGATCTTCTTTACGACAAGACGGGTCGAGCAAGCCAGTGCAAGCCTTGCCGGACCATATTTTCTTCCGACTCTCGGAAGGCGGAACTTTCCGACCCGTTCTGCGTTTCGCGGAAAACGGAGGGAGTGCTCGCCATGCGTATGAAACTGACGTTGCTTGCATTCGCATATCTTGTCGTCAGCGGCCTGTTGCTGGCAACCACCTATAAATCGGCGGGACCGATCACGACGCCAAAGACAGATCGGGTCGCAGCCTTCCAGATGGAACGCTTCGCCGGCTGAGGGATAACTACGCTACCTTGATATCATTGCGCACGGGCCGCGTTCCCGCGAGAGCGCGCGCGACGGCGGTTGCACGCTCGATCTCGGCTGCCGTGGCAACCATGCCGGTCAGCACGACCTCACGACCTTCAAGCGTCACCTTCACATCAGCCGCATCAATCCCACCAGCGACAGCCAAGGCATTCGCTACGGCCTCCTCGAGCGCGGCATCCTGGTTAGCTCCAGTCTCGGGTTCGAAGGGTTCGCCATAGAACGTCGGTTGCTTGAAAACCATGTGCCTTCCTCCTGTCTCGATTACGAAACGCAGCAATTGGCCGATTGGTTTCGCGCCACCCTGTTAGACATGGCAAGGGGGCAACCGCCCTCTCCCGGATTCGCTGGATTTCTGCTGCGCCGCACACTTGCCGCTCATTTCAATCCCCTGTACAGCCAGAGCCAATGCAAGAGTTTTGGCGAAATCACCGATGATGGCAGGCGAAAGTGCGCCGAGGCGCCTCAGTATTTTTGGCTCAACCGGCTCGATCGGACAAAATACGCTCGACGTTATCGAGCAGTTGGGCGGTCGGGACTGCTATGAGATCTCCGTCGTAACGGGCAACGAGAACGTCCAGCTTTTGGCGCAGCAGGCGAAATCGTCAGGCGCCAAGCTTGCGGTCACCGCCAGCGACGGCAAATATCACTCGCTGAAGGAAGAACTGTCCGGCAGCGGCATTGCGGTTGCCGCCGGCGTATCGGGCCTGGCTGAGGCCGCCGACCTCGAGGCGGATTGGGTGATGGCCGCCATCGTCGGCACGGCCGGCCTCGCGCCGACACTGGCCGCCGCCCGCAAGGGCGCAACGATCGCGCTCGCCAACAAGGAATGCCTGGTGTCAGCCGGCGACTTGTTCGTCGATGCAGTGGCAAAGGGCGGCGGACGGCTGATCCCCGTCGACAGCGAACACAGCGCGATCTTTCAGTCTCTCGACGAAGACCAGCGGCACGCCGTCGAACGGATCATCCTGACGGCTTCGGGCGGTCCGTTCCGCACCTGGTCGCGCGCCGACATGGCGAATGTGACCGCTGCAACGGCGCGAGCGCACCCGAACTGGTCGATGGGACTGAAGATCTCGGTCGGAAGTGCCTCGATGTTCAACAAGGCGCTGGAGATGATCGAGGCGAAGCATCTCTTCGGCGTTCGCCCGGACCAGATCGAAGTGATCGTCCACCCGCAGTCGATCATTCACTCGATGGTCGGCTACACGGATGGATCGATCATCGCCCAGCTCGGCAGCCCCGATATGCGGACGGCGATCGGTTACGCGCTCGACTACCCGCGCCGACCGACACTGAACGTCGAGCGACTGGATTTCGCCAAGCTCTCGCGCCTCGACTTCGAGGCACCGGATGAACAGCGTTTCCCGGCGCTCAGACTGGCGCGCACCGCGCTGGAACGCGGCGGCCTACAGGGCGCCATCATGAATGCGGCCGAGGAAATTGCGTTTCACGCGTTTGTCGAGGAACGGATCGGCTTCCTGTCCATGGCCGACATTGCCGAAGCGGTGATGGACAAGATGATCGCAACCGGCGAAGCGAAGACGATGGACGACGTCTTTGCCGCCGATGCCGAAGCCCGCAGGCTCGCTGCCGAACTGGTAGCCCTCAGCGAAAAGGCCGCCTGACGGCGGCCCAATCTTTTCCCAAACAATGTACCTTTAGGCCACGTGCCGCGCCAGCGCGCAGCGCGCCCAGAGCGAATGCAGCGCCTCGACGAGATGTTCGATGTCGGCGTCGCTGTGCAGCGGCGTCGGAGTGATGCGCAGCCGCTCGGTCTTCTTCGGCACCGTCGGGTAGTTGATCGGCTGCACGTAGACACCGCAATTGTCGAGCAGCAGGTCGGAGATCCACTTGCACTTGGCGGCATCGCCAACCATGACCGGCACGATGTGGCTCGGGTTCGGCATGTGCGGAATGCCGCGCTGATCGAGCAGCGCCCTCAGCTTGCGGACACGATCCTGGTGGCGCGCCCGCTCGAACGGGCTGACCTTCAGATGCTGGATCGAGGCAACCGCACCGGCAGCAAGGGCCGGCGGCAGCGCCGTCGTGAAGATGAAACCAGAGGCAAACGAGCGGATGAAGTCGCACAGCGCCGTCGAGGCGGCGATGTAGCCGCCCATGACGCCGAATGCCTTGCCGAGCGTGCCTTCGATGACCGTCAGGCGGTCCATCAGGCCCTCGCGCTCGGCAATGCCGCCGCCGCGCGGACCATACATGCCGACGGCATGGACTTCGTCGAGATAGGTCATCGCGCCGTATTTGTCGGCGAGGTCGCAGATCTCCTTGATCGGGGCGATGTCGCCATCCATCGAATAGACCGATTCGAAGGCGATCAGCTTCGGCGCCTTCGGATCGGCGGCGGCCAGCTTGGCTTCGAGATCATGGATGTCGTTGTGCTTCCAGATCACCTTGTCGCACTTGGCGTAGCGAATGCCTTCGATCATCGACGCATGGTTCAAGGCGTCGGAGAAGATGATCAGGCCGGGGATCTTGGCGCCGAGCGTGCCGAGCGCTGCCCAGTTGGAGACATAGCCGGAGGTGAAGATCAGCGCCGCTTCCTTGCCATGCAGGTCGGCCAGTTCGTGCTCGAGCAGAACGTGATAGTGGGTGGTGCCAGAGATATTCCGGGTGCCTCCCGCACCCGCGCCACAGTGATCGATGGCATTCTTCATCGCCTCGATCACCTTCGGGTTCTGGCCCATGCCGAGATAGTCGTTGGAGCACCAGACCGTGACTTCCTTCGGGCCGTCCGCCGTGTGTCGCGTGGCGCGCGGAAAGCTGCCGCGGTGACGCTCAAGATCGGCAAAAACGCGATAGCGACCTTCGCTGTGAAGGCCATCCAGCTCGCTTTTGAAAAACGCTTCGAAATCCATGTCATGCTCCAGTGTCGTGCGAGCGTTTGTTGCCAACCGACGCACGCACGTCAACCCTTTGCCATCGCTTTACCATCAACTGCGGCAAAAGGCCCATAGCCTTGAATTATTTTAATTCGAAAAAGCTCGTTTTGGCCAGACGCAGCGAAGAATCGCGAGGCAGACACGCCGCCTCGCGATCCGACCGTTTGTGTCAGCCCGCCTCGGCGACGGCGCGTTTGGCCATCACTTTGATCAGGTTGGCGCGGTATTCCGCACTCGCATGCAAATCCGACATCAGTCCGGCAGGATTGACATCGATGCCAGCGATCGAACCGGCGGACCAGTTCGCTTTGAGGGCGGTTTCCATGGCGGTTTCGCGGAAGACGCCGTTGGCTCCCGCCCCGGTGACGGCAACCCTTACGCCACCAGCGCCCTTGGTAACGAAGACCCCCGTCATCGCATAACGCGATGCCGGATTTGGAAACTTCGAATATCCCGCTTTCTCGGGCGTCTCGAAACTGATGGCGGTGACCAGTTCACCATCTTCCAAGGCCGTCTCGAACAAGCCGGTAAAGAAATCGTCAGCAGCAATCTCGCGCTTGTTGGTGACGATGCTGGCATTCAGCGCCAACATGGCCGAGGGATAGTCCGCCGCAGGATCGTTGTTGGCAATCGAACCACCGATCGTGCCCATATGACGGACATGCGGATCGCCGATCATGCCGGCAAGGTCGCAGATGGCGGGACAAACCGCACGCAGAGCCGCTGATGCAGCGACTTCGGCGTGCGATGTGGCCGCCCCGATGGTCACCTTGCGACCATCGACCTTGATGCCCTGCATCGCCGGAATATGCCTGAGATCGACGAGGTCGCTCGGCGCGGCGAGACGCTGCTTCATCGTCGGTATGAGCGTCATGCCGCCGGAGACATATTTGCCTTCGGATGTTCCCGAAATCATCCTGACGGCTTCATCGACCGAGGACGCGCGGTGATAGTTGGTCTGATACATCGTCGTTCCTCCTCAATGAACCGCGCGCGCTGCCATCCACACTTTCTGTGGTGTGGCGGGCATCGTCAGCATGTTGTTGCCGATGGCATCGGTGATGGCATTGATGAGTGCCGGAGGAGACCCGATCGCGCCAGCCTCGCCGCACCCCTTGATGCCGAGCGGATTGCTCGGGGACGGCGTTACCTGATGCGACACCTTGAACGACGGCAAGTCGTCGGCGCGCGGCATGGCGTAGTCCATGAAACTTGCCGTCAACAACTGACCGTTCTCGTCATAATGCACGCCCTCGAGCAGGGCCTGACCGATCCCCTGCGCAATACCGCCATGCACCTGGCCCTCGACAATCATCGGATTGATGATGTTGCCGAAATCGTCCGCAGCGACGAACTGGATGATCTCGGTCTTGCCGGTTTCCGGATCGACCTCGACTTCGCAGATATAGCAGCCGGCGGGGAAGGTGAAGTTGGACGGGTCGTAGAAGGCAGTTTCCTTCAGCCCCGGCTCCATGCCGCCCGGCAGGTTGTGTGCGGTGTAGGCGGCCAGCGCCACCTGGAACCAGGGAAGGCTCTTGTCTGTACCGGCAACCTTCACCTCACCGTTCTCGATGACGATATCGCTTTCGTCGGCTTCCATCAGATGGGCGGCGATCTTCTTGGCCTTGGCTTCGACCTTGTCGAGCGCCTTGACCACAGCAGACATGCCGACAGCGCCTGAACGCGAGCCGTAGGTGCCCATGCCCATCTGCACCTTGTCGGTGTCGCCATGCACGATCGACACGCTCTCCAGCGGAACGCCGAGACGATCCGACACAAGCTGCGCGAATGTCGTCTCGTGCCCCTGCCCGTGGCTGTGCGACCCGGTGAGCACTTCTATCGTGCCTACCGCATTGACGCGAACCTCTGCCGACTCCCACAAGCCGACGCCCGCACCAAGCGATCCGACCGCCTGCGAGGGCGCTATGCCGCACGCCTCGATGTAGCAGCTCATGCCGAGACCGCGCTTCAGGCCGCGGTTGGCAGCCTCGGCCTTGCGCGCCGGGAAGCCGTTCCAGTCGGCCGCCTGCATCGCCGCATTGAGCGATGCTTCGTAGTCGCCCGCGTCATAGTTCATGATCACAGGCGTCTGATGCGGGAAGGCCCGGATGAAGTTCTTCCGCCGCAACTCGGCGGGCGAAATACCAAGCTCGCGGGCCGCCGTTTCCATCGTCCGTTCAAGCAGGAAGGTCGCCTCGGGACGGCCGGCACCACGATAGGCGTCAACCGGCGCGGTGTTGGTGTAGACCGTCCGCACGTTGGCATGGATGGCCGGAATATCGTATTGGCCGGACAGCAGCGTCGCGTAGAGATAGGTCGGAACCGCCGACGAAAACAGCGACATATAGGCGCCGAGATTGCAGATGGTGTCGACCTTCAGCCCGATGATGCGATGGTCGCTGTCGAAAGCCATTTTGACCTTGGAGACGTGGTCGCGGCCATGCGCATCCGTGAGGAAGGCCTCCGTGCGATCGGAGTTCCATTTCACCGGCACGCCTGTTTTCTTGGAAGCCCAGAGACAGACGATCTCCTCAGGATAGATGTAGATCTTCGAGCCGAAGCCGCCGCCGACATCTGGGGCGATCACCCGAAGCTTGTTCTCGGGCGCGACATTGTAGAACGCGCTCATCACGAGGCGCGCGACATGCGGGTTCTGGCTGGTCGTGTAGCAGGTATAGTGATCTTCGGCAGCGTCATAGATACCGAGCGCAGCGCGCGGCTCCATCGCATTGGGAGACAGGCGGTTGTTGTGGATCTCGATTTCCGTGACGTGCGCCGCTTCGGAAATGGCCTTGTCGGTTGCCGCACCATCGCCGAGCTGCCAGTCGAAGATCAGGTTGTTCTGAGCTTCCGGATGAAGTTGCGGCGCTCCTGGTTTCAGCGCCTCGACTGCCTCGACGACCACAGGCAATTCCTCGTAGTCGATGACGACGGCTTCCGCGGCATCGCGCGCTTCGGCGAGCGAGTCTGCGACAACGATGGCAACGGCATCGCCGACATAACGAACGGTCTCCACCGCCAGCGGGCGCCAGGCGCCCATCTTCATCGGCGAACCATCCTTCGAATGGATCATCCAGCCGCAGATGAGGTTGCCGATCCCGTCAGCGAGCAACTGCTTGCCATCAAGCACGTCGATAACACCCGGCATTGCCTTTGCCGAGGCGGCATCAATCCTCGTGATCTTGGCATGCGCATGCGGACTGCGGATGAAATAGGCGAATTTCATGCCCGGCACGACCATGTCGTCCGTGTAACGGCCCTTGCCGGTCAGGAACCGCTTGTCTTCTTTTCGTGCGACGCGCGCACCAATTCCTTCAACACCCATAATGTCCTCCCAATGGGGTTTCGGGCCTGGCATTCCGCCAAAGAGAATCGTGTTCGGCAGTCAGCCAGACAATCCTGAGAGCTACTCGGCCGCCTGCTTGGCAGCGCCATGCATCTGCTCGTTGGCAGACAGAACGGCTTTGACGATGTTGTGGTAGCCGGTGCAGCGACAGATATTGCCGTCGAGCTCATGGCGGACCGTTTTCTCGTCCAGATCGCCTCCGTGGCGCGAAATCATGTCGACGGCCGTCATCACCATGCCTGGCGTGCAGAATCCACATTGCAGGCCGTGGTGTTCCTTGAAGGCAGCCTGAACGGGATGCAGCTCACCGTTGCTGGCAAGCCCCTCGATGGTGGTGATCGTCGAACCCGACGCCTGGACGGCAAGGATCGAGCAGCTCTTCACTGACTTGCCATCCATGTGAACGACACAGGCACCGCATTGGTTGGTATCGCAGCCGACGTGCGTTCCCGTCAGGCCGAGTTTTTCGCGAATAAAATGGACAAGAAGCGTACGCTCTTCACAGTCACCGCTGACTGCCCGGTCGTTCACCGTCAGTTTCACTTTCGCCATGATTTCCTCCTCGCGCCTCCTCCAGGCGCGGACGGTATCATTTGACGTTTTCGCTTTGGGATCAACCACTACTTTAGGGAGGCTAATTAAAATTCAGCGCGTTCGGTTGTGGCGCATTTGCGCGCAATTGCACCACCAATTGTGCGAAAGCGGAAGCCGAAGGCAGGGTCGCTGCTTTTGCGCCACAGTTTGACGGCTAGCATGACAAAAAAGAATCAGGGACGGCCACAGCTCTTATTGAGGGCGACCAACCTAGGAGAATATTTTGATAAAGAAGATTGTCGCATTCGCCTTGATCGGCCTGTCGATCGCAAGCTGTACACCGACTGAGCGCGGGGCAGGCATCGGCGCAGCCTCCGGCGCGATCATCGGCGGCGCGGTGACGGGAAATGTACGCGGGGCAGCCGTTGGCGCGGCGGTCGGCGGCGTTTCGGGCGCTCTTATCGGCCGCGTCGCGGAGCAGCCGGGACAGTGCTACTATCGCGACGAGTATGGCCGCCGGTATATCGACGATTGCCGCGGCGACTATTGAGCCGGTCCGAAATCATCTCGAATCCCGGGTTCGGCGCCCGGGATTTCTTTTTTTTCCACCATTTCAGCGGCTAAGCGATTTAAAACGGTACACGTCGAGGAATTTTGCCGCTAAGGTTGCCGCCGGCCGGGGGGCGCGAAGCTTAATTCTAGTGTAACCAAAAGCGGTGTATGCAGATTAGAGGGACGGCACCGAAACCGGGTATAGCGTATCGGCGCGTAGGCACCATGTTGGTGGTCGCGGCTGCATTTGCGTTTTCGCCGGCTCTCGTCTCAGAGGCTTTCGCCTTCAAGCTTTTCGGCATCACGTTGTGGGGCAAGGACGACGAATCGGCCAGCGACCAGGTGCCCGATCCGGTGCGCTACGATGTGACACTGACGACCGACGCGAGCGATCCCGATCTCAAGGAAGCATTGGAAAACAGTTCCCGTCTGGTCGGCGACAAGGATCGGCCCGTCTCGGGCGATCTGGGCGTCGTCGTCAAGGCCAGAGACGACCGCGAACGCCTGCTTGCCGCCCTCTTTGAAAAGGCCCGCTACGGCGGCATCGTAACGATCAGGGTTGATGGTCGAAACATCGATGACCTGCCGCCCAATCCCACCTTCAATCGCTCGCGCCCAGTACCGGTGACAATCAGCGTTGCCGCAGGTCCCGTCTTCAAGGTCCGTGAGGTGCAGTTCGGCGGCGATGCTGCACGACGCAATCCAGCCGACTACGATCTTGCTCCGGGTGAGACAGCCGGTTCGCTGACGATCATCAAGGCTGGCGACAAAATCGTCGAGCAGCTGAAAAGCGAAGGCCGGCCGCTGGCGAAGTTGACGACCCGCAAGGTCATAGCCGACCACAGGACGAGCACGGCTGACATTGTCCTCGCCGCCGAGGGTGGCCCGGTCGCCCCAATTGGCGATGTCGGCGTCACGGGCGAA
Organism: Rhizobium sp. RHZ01; assembly: GCF_014851595.1. Classification (NCBI taxonomy): domain Bacteria; kingdom Pseudomonadati; phylum Pseudomonadota; class Alphaproteobacteria; order Hyphomicrobiales; family Rhizobiaceae; genus Rhizobium; species Rhizobium sp. RHZ01. Next base: position 65,725 of record NZ_JACUZZ010000012.1, on the reverse strand, counting down.
AAGGCCGTTCGACCGGGCTTCATCCAGCGCTATTCGCGGCTGAACAAGGGTGAACAATATTCGCCGGAGGCGCTGCGAAAGGCAGGCGAACGACTGCGCGCATTGGGCGTCTTCTCGAGCGTCACCATCCACGAGGCTGACGAACTGGCGCCAGACGGCACTTTGCCGATGACGATCGAGGTGTCGGAGGGCAAGCGGCGCTATCTCGGCATCGGCGCCCAGTATTCGACAACGGACGGCTTCGGCATCAACGGCTATTGGGGTCATCGCAATCTCTTCGGCGAGGCGGAGGCGCTGCGCATCGAAGGGTCTGTGGGCCGCTTGGGCGAAACGACCAACATCGGCGATCTCGACTATTCAGCCGGTATTACCTTCACCAAACCCGGCGCGTTTGTACCGGCCGCGACCTTGCGGGCCAGCGTCCTTGCCAAAACCGAAAACCCCGACGCCTATACTGCAAAACTCGTCACCGCCTCCCTCGGTCTTTCCTACGAGCTGTCGGACCTGGATACGATAACCGGCGCCGGCGAGGTGAGCTGGGAACGCGATGACGATGCCTTTGGCAACAACAGCTACCTGACCTTCTCGCTGCCTTTCCAGTATGACCGCGATGCGCGCGACAACAAGTTCGATCCGACCGAGGGCTATCGGGGGATGCTCAAGGCAACGCCAAGCTACGAGACCTACAACGGGACCTTCTTCTCGAGCTTCGAGGGCTTGATCACCGGATATCATGCGCTGGGAGCGGAGGACCGCATCGTTCTTGCCGGCAAGCTTGCCGCAGGTTTCCTTGTCGGGGCAGACGATCTCCAGAACATTCCTGCTACACGCCGATTCTTTGCTGGCGGTGGCGGCTCGGTTCGCGGCTTCAGTTACCAGGAGATCTCGCCCCGCAACGCCGACAATGAAGAGACCGGTGGCGCATCCTATGTCACTGCGTCGTTCGAGACCCGGATAAAGGTTACCGATACGATCGGGATAGTGCCCTTCATCGATGTCGGGACGGTTTCAGCAGACATTGCGCCCGATTTTTCCGACATTCGGGCCGGTGCAGGCATCGGCGTTCGCTATGCGACGCCATTTGGTCCACTGCGGCTTGATTTTGCAGTACCGCTCAACAAGTACGAGGATGGCACGGATTTCGGCATCTACGCTGGCATCGGTCAGTCATTCTAAACCCGCTCGCGGCTCGTGGCGCCTCGCGCGCCTTGAGCCGCCATAGAAACGGAGTAATGTCCGCGGCCATGCAGACACTGGCGAAAATCTTGAACTGGATCGTGCGACTGCTGGCCTATTCGGCTGGTGTCGTGCTGGTCCTTCTTGCCATCGCCATCGGTGTTTTCGGCTTCACGTCCTTTGGCGCGCGCATCGTCACCGACAGGGTCGCCTCGAGCCTTTCGAATCGGGATATGACCATCAAGGTTCAGGATCCCGGCGGGCTGCTGACTGGCGGGCTGCGCGCCAGCCAAATCGTGCTCTCCGACACCAGGGGCGTCTTCGCTCGGGTCGACAGGCTGGCGATTAACTGGAATCCCTTGGCGCTCCTAACCGGCCGGTTCCATGCCACAAGCGTCGAAGCCGCGGCAATCCACATCCTCAGACAACCGGTGCGCACACTTCCGTCCCGTCCGGCTGCAGAGGGTCAAAGCGACAGCGGCTTCTCGTTGCCGATCAAGCTCGACATAGACAAGATCGCCCTGCCGGAGATCAACCTCGCCGAACCGCTGATCGGGCGGGCCTTCACACTTGCCGCGGACGGCAGCCTGCGTGCCGACAATGAAGGCGGCAATGCCTCGATCAATGTCCGCCGTCACGATGTTCCGGATGCCAAGCTGATCGCCGATGTCGCCTTCATGCCGGATCGCAACCAGTTGCGGGTGAAGGCAAAACTGACGGAACCAAAGGGCGGGTTGCTCGCAGGTGTCCTGGCGCTGCCCGGCAACCCGGCGGTGGAAATCAGCCTGACCGGAGATGGACCGATCTCGGATTGGCGAGGCCAGCTGCAGGCAGCACTCGACGGACAGCAACGCGCCTCGATCGAAGCGCACCACACGCTGACGCCGGAAAGCCTTCACCACCTCGACCTCAAGGGTGGTGGCGACCTCAGCTCGCTGCTGCCAGCGGCCTTCCGTCCGCTCTTTGCCGGGCAGACGAACATCGACGTCGCCGCGAACTTCGACAACAGGGGAAAGATCGACATCCAGACCGGCAATCTGGCAACCGGCGCGATGGTCATCGCCGCATCGGGCACGCTGGATCCACGAGGCAAGAACAGCCTGAACGCCAATCTCTTGGGAACATCGGGACCCGTCGATTTCCGCTGGCCGCTGACCGAAGGCGAAGCGCGGTTTCTAATTTCCGGCATCAATCTTTCCCTGACCGGCGACGCCAAGGCCTCCCGCCTCAACGCCAGTGCCTCCCTCGATTCCGCCATGTTGCCCCAGGCGACGATTGGCAACGTGAAGCTGACGGCAAAGAGCGACAATTTCAATCTCGCCGGTCGCACCGGAAGCGTTCAGATTACGCTCGCCGCCGGTGATACGTCCTTCGTCAATCCCGACATCAACCGGGCAATTCAAGGCCCCGTTACCATCACCCTGCCATTGCAGATTTCGCCGGATGCGCTCGGCTTCAACGGCGCCACGATCGAAAGCGCTTCGGCAACAGCAGCCCTCAACGGTTCCTACAAATTGAGCGCCAGCGCGTTGACCGGCAATGCCAAGCTGACCATCCAGCCAGCCGCGCTGCCGCCTGCGGTCGCGACGCGTTTCAACGCACCAATCGTGATCGAGGGCCAGGTCGCGGGAACCGTTCCTTCGAAATTCAACGTCTCGAACCTCTCCATCAAGTCGAGCTCCCTCGAGGCGACCGGCGCGGTCGTGCTCGACGAAGATAGGCTCGATGCCAACCTCTCGGGTCGTATTCCGGATATGCAGCCGCTGCTGGCAGGCGCAGCGGGCGAATTGAACTACCAGCTAAGCGCAAAAGGCAATGTTTCGGCTCTCGCAATAGCGGCCAATATCAAAGGGCCATCACTGGTAATGGCCGGCCGGCAGGTCAAAGACCTCGACATCAACGTTTCCGGAACGGCGGACCCGAAGGCGCCGCAAGCAGACATCACCGCCAAGGGCACGATCGACAACCAGCCGATCAACGTCAGCACCGCTGTTCAGGCCGTGGACGGAAACATCCGGCTGCCGTCGATCGCCGCCGACGTCGGCAACAATCGCCTGACCGGCCACGTCGAACTGTCGCCGGCGTTTGCGCCGACCGGACAGGCGACGTTCGACTTCCCGGATATCAGCCTTCTCGCGGCACTTGCCGGACAGAAGGCAGAAGGCGACCTGAAGGGATCGGTCGATATCGCCAACGACAACGGCAGGATCGCCCTCAAGGTCGTAGCATCTGGCAGCGGCCTGAAACGTGACACCTTTGCCATCGTCAGGCCAGACATCAACGTCGCGGTCACCGACCTCAAAGCATTTGCCGCGACTGGCACGATCAAAGCGGAGGAACTTGCTTCCGGTCCTAACAAGGCTGAAAGCCTGGAGCTGAGTTTCACGCAGCAACAGAACCGGACGAACTTCGATCTCGGCGCCAGCTATGATGCCAATCCGTTGGTCGCATCGGGGAATGTCGAGGTGAACGCCGGCACGACGCTGCTTCGCCTCGACCGTTTCTCGGCGAAACCGCGCAACATTCCGGTGGAGCTTGCGTCGCCGTCGGAAGTGTCGATCAGTGGCGGCACCGTGACGCTTGATGCGATGGAACTGAAGACCGGCGATGGCTCGGTCCACCTGAGCGGTACCGTCGGCGAGACTCTTGATATCAAGGCGGACATCCGGAATTTGCCCGCAAGCCTTGCCAACAGTTTCGTGCCGAAGCTCGATGCCGCAGGCACAATTTCGGGGAAGGTCGTCGTGACCGGCACACCGGCAGCGCCGATTGCCAACTTTGACCTGAATTGGAAGGATGCCGCCACCAGCCAGACAAAGGGCGCCGGCCTGTCGCCGCTGGCGATCGGTGCAAACGGGACCTTTGCCGACAACACACTCAATTTTCAAACGAACCTCAGCGGCAAGGGCGGCGTATCGCTGAAGGCCGCTGGCAATGTCGTGACCGGTGGCCCGAACGCGCAGTCGCTGAAGGTGGATGCTGATATCGTCAACATCCCGGCCGGATTGGCGAATGCATTTGTTCCGGATCTTGCCGCCGAAGGTTCGATCTCGGGCAACGTCACGGCGGCCGGGAAGCTGCCCGACCCGGCGCTCGATTTCAAACTGAACTGGAAGAATGCCGCGACGAGCCAGACCAGAAGCGCCAAGCTCTCGTCGCTTGGGCTGACGGCGAGCGGCAACCTCAAGGACAATATTCTCAGCTTCAACACCTACGCACGCGGTAGCGGCAACATGTCGCTAAAGGCGACCGGCACCTACACCGTGGCAGGCGCCGACGCTCAGACGCTGAAGCTCGATGGGCAGCTCGCCAACATTCCGGCTGCCCTGGCCAACGGCTTCGTGCCGAATCTTGCCGCGGAAGGCATGATATCAGGCACGATATCGGCCTCCGGCAAGTTGCCGAAACCGACAGCAACCTTCGACCTTTCCTGGAAGGACGCGGCCACCAGCCACACCAGGGCAGCCCGCCTCTTTGGCATCAACTTGACGGCGACGGGCAATTTCGCGGATGAAAAATTGACCGTCCAGAGCGACCTTAGGGCGGACGGCGGGGTGGCGTTGAACGCCTCCGGCAACGTCTCCCTGGCGGGAACGAAAATCCAGGACCTGACGGCCAACGCCACGATACGCAATCTTCCCGCAAGCCTGGCAAACGCGTTCGTCCCGAACCTCGGCGCCAGTGGTACGATATCAGGCACCGCGTCCGCTTCCGGGACGCTGCAACAGCCGACGGCAAACTTCGACGTCAGCTGGAAGGACCTCGCAACCACTCAGACGAGGGAAGCACGCCTTTCCGCCCTCGCACTTGGCGCCAAGGGAACCTTCGCCAACAACACGCTCGATTTCGAGACGAATCTCGACGGCGATGGCGGCTCCGCCCTCACGGCGAAAGGAAAGGTTACTGTCGAAGGTACGGCCGTGAAGAGCCTGCAGGCGGATGCCACGCTTCGCAACCTTCCTGCCGCGCTGGCAAACAACTTCATGCCTGATCTCGGTGCCGAAGGAACAATCTCGGGAACGGCAACCGCGTCCGGATCGCTACCGATGCCGGCCGTCGATTTCAAGCTCGATTGGAACAACGCCGGGACTCGTCAGACCAGGGCTGCCGGCCTTTCTGGCCTTCGGCTGAACGCGACCGGCAACCTCGCCGACAACAGGCTCTCCTTTGATGCAACGCTGAACAGCACTCGCACCACCCTGCTGAAGGCAAGGGGTACGGCAATCCTCCAAGGCGCCGGAGTCGCGGGCCTCTCGGTCGATGCCGATATCGTGGATCTGCCCGCGAGCCTCGCTAATGGCTTCGTCCCGAACCTGGGGGCGGAAGGAACCATCTCGGGCACGGCAAGGACGTCGGGAACAGCGACCAACCCAATCATCGATTTCAGGCTGGACTGGAGGAATGTCGCAACCACGCAGACGAGGGCATCCGGTATCCGGCCGCTTTCGGCGAATGCAAGCGGAAGGCTTGCGGACGGCAGGGTCGACTTCATGACGAACCTAAGCGGCAGCGGCGTGTCGATGAGAGCTGGCGGCAACTTTGTCATCACTGGACCGAATGCCCCGTCGCTGACGGCCAATGCCGACATCTCCAATCTTCCCGCCGGGCTTGCCAACGCTTTCGTTCCGGGGCTTGCCGCCGAAGGCAATGTTTCGGGCACCGTCAGGGCATCGGGCCGACTGCCCGTGCCCGCTGTGGAATTCAACCTTGACTGGAGGGGCGCCGCCACCAGCCAGACCAGAAGCGCCGGGCTTTCGCCGCTCAGCATAACTGCGAACGGAAGACTGCAAGACAACCGGCTGACGATCGACACCAATGTGACGGGCGAGAGCGGGCTGTCCCTGCGGGGCGGTGGCAACGTTGGCATTACAGGCAATCGCGCGCTGGACCTGCGCTTTTCCGGCAACCTGCCGTTCGCCGTGCTCGGTGCGCAGCTTGCCGCCCAGGGGTTCGTTGCCGATGGCAGGGCCAATTTTGATCTGCAGATTGGCGGCACCGCGGCCGCGCCGTTGATCAACGGCACGGTTGCGACCAGTGGCGCAAGGATCGTCGATGTCCGTCGCAACCTTGCGATCAACAATCTGGCGGCAGACATCCGGTTCACCGGAAACCAAGCCGTGATCTCGCGCCTGACTGGCCAGCTTGCCAGCGGTGGCAGCATCTCAGCATCCGGCAGCATCGGAATCCAACCTGCCTCCAACTTCCCTGCGAACATCGACGTCAGGCTCGACAGAGCGGTCTACGTCGATGGAACGCTCGTGGTGGCGACCGTCGACGGCACGATCGGTTTGCGCGGTCCGCTGCTCGCAAATCCCACCCTGAACGGCAGGCTGCATCTGGAAAGAGCCTCGATCACCGTCCCCGAGAGGCTGCCGACCTCGCTGCGCGAAATCGACGTCAAGCACGTCAACGCCCCCAAGGGGGTTCTTGCCCAGTTGCGCGACGAGTCGCAGCAGGGTGCCCGCGCGAAATCCAACTCCTTCAATCTCGATCTTCAGCTGGACGCTCCCTCGCAGATCTTCGTGCGTGGTCGCGGTATCGATGCCGAACTGGGCGGTAGCGTCACGATCAGGGGAACGGCGGCGGAGCCCGTCGTTTCCGGCGGCTTCACCATGCGGCGCGGTCGCCTGACGATTCTCAACCGACGCCTCGATTTCACCAATAGAAGCCGTATCACCTTTGCCGGTGACCTCACCCCCGCCCTTGAGCTGGAGGCAAGCTCCACTTCCGGTTCCACGACGCTGACGGTCGATGTCAGCGGGCTCGCAACCGATCCCTCGATCACCTTCTCGTCGTCTCCGGCCCTCCCGCAAGACGAAGTTCTGGCGCAACTGATCTTCGGTCAATCAATGTCGAGGCTGTCGCCGGTTCAGATCGCTCAGCTTGCCGATGCCGTCGCCCAGTTGGCCGGCGGGCGCTCCGGATCGCTGTTCCAGGGCCTGCGCAATCAGCTTGGCGTCGACGATTTCGACATCAGCACCGATGCCAAAGGCCGCACCACCGTCAGCGTTGGCCGCTACCTGAATGACCGGACTTATTTCGAATTGCAGCAGACCACCGGCAAGGGCGGCGCGAAGGCAATCATCAATTTCGATGTCGGCCGTGGCGTGAAGTTGCGCGCCGGCGCGGGTGGCGACGGCGAAGGGGAAGCCGGCGTCGTTTACGAACACGAATACTAGAAACCGGTCTTGCTGGTTTTCAGCAGGATGTTGGTTTCCGTCGTATTGATGCCATTGATGAGCCGGATGCGGCGAAGCGTTTCGTCGAAGGAGACGAGGTCGCGGTCCTCAAGTTCGGCAATGAAGTCCCATTTCCCGTTGGTGCTGTGCAGGGCACGCACCTGCGGCAATCCACGGAGCTGATCGGCGACCTTGTCCGCAAGCTTGCCGAGTACTTCGATCATGACGATCGCGCGCACTCCGGCCGCGCGGGTTTCATGGCCGGTGCGAACGGTGAACGCCGTGATTGTGCCGTTGGCAACCAGCCGGTCGATGCGCGCCGCGACCGTCGCACGCGATGCACCGGTCATTGCCGCCAGCGAAGAAACCGGCGTGCGCGCATTGTGTCGCAAGGCGCTGAGAAGTTCTTGGTCGAGATCGTCCATGGCTGCCACTTTGTCAAAATGCACTTATCAAACTGGTCAATCATAGCGCATTATCGGCACTTTTTCATCTATTTGTCGCCGCGCCGATATCTCAATATGCTTTCGGAAAACACGAGCTAAAGAGGGACGCATGCAGCCACAAGCAAGATCGGTCACGCTCATTGGAGCACCACTGGAAGAGGGTTCGGGGCGCAGGGGCGCCGCGATGGGTCCAGCTGCCCTTCGCATCGCGGGCGTCGACCAGACACTGATCGATCTTGGCCATGATGTGGTCGATGCCGGGGATGTTCATGTCGTTCCGGCGCGCGATCTGCCGAACCATCCGAAGGCCCACAACCTGCGTGTCGTCGGCGCATTTACCCGTGCGCTCGAAGCCGGTGTCTATGATGCGGCCGCGGCCGGACGCTTTCCGCTGATCCTTGGCGGCGACCACAGCCTGTCGATGGGCACGGTATCAGGCATGGCGCGCTACGCCGCCCAGCAGGGCCGGCCGCTCTTCGTCCTCTGGCTCGACGCCCATTCCGATTTCAACACCCCGGCGACCTCGCCCTCCGGCAATATCCATGGCATGCCGGTCGCCTATTTCTGCGGCCAGGCCGAACTTGCCGAGATCCTGCCGAAGGACCGCCCCTTCGTTGATCCGCGAAACGTCTTTCAGGTCGGCATCCGGTCGGTCGATGCGTCTGAACGGGAGCTCATCAAGGAGCATGGCGTCAACGTCTTCGACATGCGTTGGCTCGACGAACAGGGCGTTGCCGCGGCGATCCGCCAGATCCTTGGCGTCGTGTCCGATGCCAACGGCCTGCTGCATGTAAGCCTCGATGTCGACTTCCTCGATCCGGAAATCGCGCCCGGCGTCGGCACGACGGTGCCCGGTGGCGCGACGTTCCGTGAAGCGCATCTCATCATGGAGATGCTCTGCGACAGCGGCCTCGTCTCCTCGCTCGACCTCGTGGAGCTGAACCCCTTCCTGGACGACCGTGGCAAGAGCGCCCGGATCCTAGTGGAACTGACGGCAAGCCTCTTCGGCCGCCGCATTTTCGACCGTCCGACCCGCGCCGCCTGAGGAGAACCGACCATGAGCAACTCGAAGAACCTGATCGACACCGAACAGCGCCTCGGCGCCCACAACTACAAGCCGCTCGATGTCGTGTTGACCCGGGGCGAAGGCGTCTATGTCTGGGATACCGACGGCAAGCGGTATCTCGACTGCCTGTCGGCCTATTCGGCGGTGAACCAGGGCCATTGCCACCCCAAGATTCTGGCGGCGATGGTCGAGCAGGCCGGCAAGCTGACGCTGACCTCCCGCGCCTTCCGTAATGACCAGCTCGCCCATCTCTACGAGGAACTCGCGGCGCTGACCGGCTCGCACAAGATCCTGCCGATGAACTCGGGCGCCGAAGCCGTTGAAACCGCCATCAAGGCAGTGCGCAAATGGGGCTACGAGGTGAAGGGCGTGCCTGAGGGCAAGGCCGAGATCATCGTCTGCGCCGACAATTTCCATGGCCGGACCCTGAGCATCATCAGTTTCTCCACGGACCCGGACGCCCGCACCGGCTTCGGTCCCTACACGCCCGGCTTCCGCACGATCCCCTTCGGCGACGCCGACGCGTTTGCCGCCGCCATCAACGAAAACACGGTTGCGGCGCTGATCGAGCCGATTCAGGGCGAAGCAGGCGTCATCATCCCGCCAACCGGCTATTTCAAGCGCGTGCGGGAACTCTGCACTCAACACAAGGTGACCTTGATCCTCGACGAGATCCAGACCGGCCTCGGCCGTACTGGTAAGCTTTTGGCGGAAGAGCATGAGGGGATCGAGGCCGACGTGACGCTGATCGGCAAGGCGCTCTCCGGCGGCTTCTATCCGGTCTCGGCGGTCCTTTCCAATTCCGAAGTGCTGGGTGTCCTGAAGCCGGGGCAGCACGGCTCGACCTTCGGCGGCAACCCGCTTGCCTGCGCCGTGGCGCGCGCGGCACTCAAGGTCCTGACCGAGGAAGGCATGATCGAGAACGCCGCCAAGATGGGCGACTATTTCCAGGAAGGGCTGCGCTCCATCCGCTCCAACATCGTCAAGGACGTGCGCGGCCGCGGACTGATGATGGCGGTCGAACTCGTGCCTGAAGCCGGTGGCGCCCGCCAGTATTGCTACACCCTCAAGGACCGCGGCCTGCTCGCCAAGGACACGCACGAGAACACGATCCGCCTCGCCCCGCCGCTGGTGATCACCAAGAGCCAGGTCGACTGGGCGGTCGAGCAGATCGAAAAGACGCTGGCCTAGTGCTCATCTAGATCGCTGCGAAACAACGACTGGTGTAGCGGCCGTTTGAAACCTATGGTGAGCCCGATCGAGTTGGTCGAGCTCTCTATAGGGGAATGTATGGCCATTGGCTTATGGAAGCGCTCGCCGGACCGTCGCCCGCTTGCGATCGCCCATCGCGGGGGCGCAGCACTGGCTGCGGAAAACAGCATCTCTGCCTTCAAGGCTGCGGCGGCTGCCGGAGTTGACGCCATAGAGACTGATGTCCGGTTGACGCGGGATGGCGTTCCTGTTTGCGTCCACGATCCGGATCTTTCTCGGCTTTGCGGCGACGCACGAACCGTGTCGGACCTCGATCTGGCGACATTGCGCAGCCTGCTGCCAAGCATAATGACCCTTGGTGATGCCTTGGCTGCGTCTGACCCTTTGGGTATCCTGTTGGACATCAAGCTGAGCCACGAGGGTCAGATTGCGCAGATCATTTCCGACGTTGCGCAGCGCGGTGCGATGCGACGCGCGCTCATTGGACTGCGCAGTATCGCACTGATCGACACCACCCGCCGCTTGTCGAAAGACGTCGCGATCCTAGCCTTTCTCGAGGATCCTGCCTGCGCTGATGCGGCGCGCGCAGCTGGAGCCGACTGGTTCAGGTTGTGGCAAGGGTGGGCCACTCCAGCTGTGTCTGACACCGTTCGTGAGGCGGGGATGCGCGTCGCTGTCATGGTTGGGCAGCCTCGTTCGATCGCACTGCCGGAATACCCACCCTTTCCGGTGGGCCAGGTCGACCAGTACGGCCTCGAGCGCATCCTTGCCATCAAACCGGACGCCATCCTGCTTGACGATCCACGAATGATGACGCGGCCTACCGTTTCCACCTGACCAAAAATCAGCGGCCCCAATTTAGATTTGGGCAATACTCTTCGATTAAGGTCCGGAGTAACCGTATCGATACTCATCCACGGGACGAGCGCGCACGGTTTGAAGGCAAGTCGATCCGCGCCAATGGTGGCGCGGTTGCTTCTGCCCTGGCTTTTGGCGGTTGGGACAATACTTATGGCTACAATCAATTCCACGAATTTCAGCGGCGATACGCTCGAGATCATTGCCTTCAGACTTCACGATCAGGAATTCTGCGTAAAAACCACGACGATCCGCGAAATCCGCGGCTGGGCCCCGTCGACACCGATCCCGCACGCGCCAGCCGATGTCATCGGCGTAATGAACCTGCGCGGCTCGGTGATCCCGATCATAGACCTCGCCTTCAAGCTCGGCATGAAGAGCACGGTCGCCAACGAGCGCAGCGCCATCGTCGTGGCCGAAGTCCACAACATGGTCATCGGCATGCTGGTCGACCGCGTCTCGGACATCCTCACGATCTCCTCCAGCCAGGTACAGCCGGTTCCTGAAGTCACCGCTTCCTTCGATCGCGCCTTCTGCGAGGGTATCATCGCCTCGGAGAACGGCATGATCTGCTTCCTGAACCTCGCCAAGATGTTCAAGGAAAGCGAGACGGACGATCTCGCCGCCTGATATCGGCTCTTTACCCAGATAAAAAGCCGCCTGGAGGGCGGCTTTTTGTTGATGCTGCAGTAGCAGGAGAACTGTGGTCGCAGACTGGCCGGACGCGGACGCTGGCGTCGATACGTCAGCGCTGACGCTGCTGTTCGAGATCCTACTGGGGGGCGCTGGCCGCCGGCTCAGGCCGTTTGATCAAGGGCGCGGCTTGGACAACCAGCGGACTGAGGCCATTGCCCTCCCGCTCCATGATCTCGAACAACTGCCGCCGCATGCGCGGTTCCCAGAACTTGTTGATATGCGTCGCCACGCCCTGCGCGGCTTCGCTCTCCGGCTGGGTCTTGAAGAAGGTCGCGATCTGGTTGGCCATATAGACGAGCTTGGACTGCGTATCATGCGACATCGGATATGCTTCCCGGATGAATGCGGTGCGGATGCGTGAAAATCTCGAAGTCCTCGCCTCGCACCAGGGCGACGAGGGTCATGCCGGCCTCTTCGGCGGTACGAATTGCGAGAGCAGTCGGTGCGGAAATGGCAACGAGGACGGAGGCGCCGAGGATTGCCGCCTTCTGCACCATCTCGACGGACAGGCGGCTGGTAACGGCGACAATGCCTGCCGCGCCGGATTGCCGTTGCCGAGTGATCGCGCCACACAGCTTGTCGAGCGCATTGTGCCGGCCCACATCCTCGCGCACCGCCAGCAGTCCCTTGCCCGGCACATAGAAGCCGGCGCCGTGCACGGCGCGCGTCTCGCGATGCAGCGGCTGCGCACCGTTCAGCAGCGAGATGGCCTGAACGATATCGCGATGAGTGACTTGAAGCGACACATCGGCGACGTCAGGAACCTTGCGAACGGCCTGTTCGATCGACTCGATGCCGCAGAGCCCGCAGCCGACCGGTCCGGCCATGCTGCGTCGGCGGGCTGTCAACGCGGCGGCGACCTCGTCAACGAGAGAGATCTGGACGTCAATGCCCTTCTTGCCATTGACAATCTCAATTGCAGCGATCTGCCCGATGTCGGAGATGATCCCTTCCGTCAGGCTGAAGCCGATGGCGAAATCCTCGAGATTGCCGGGCGTTCCCATCATCACCGCATGCGTGCTGCCACCATAGGAAAAGGCGATCGGCACCTCCTCCGGAACGATCCGCTCGCCGGGCATGACGACGCCGCCGCTGCGGGCGGCGCGCTTCACGGCAAGGCGGGTCGGGCGGTCGCTCATCACTCGGCAGGCTCCAGTTTGCCAACGATGCGGCGGCTTTGGCGTGCCTGCTCGTCATAGTCGCGCTGCCAATCGGTCGGGCCGTTGGAAGGCGAGACCTGCACCGCCGTCACCTTGTATTCCGGGCAGTTCGTCGCCCAGTCGGAGAAGTCGGTGGTGATGACATTCGCCTGCGTGTCCGGATGGTGGAAGGTCGTGTAGACGACGCCGGGCGCGACGCGATCGGTGATCAGCGCACGCAAGGTGGTGTCGCCCGAGCGGCTCATCAGCTTCACCCAATCGCCATCGCGAATGCCGCGCTGTTCGGCATCGTGCGGATGGACCTCCAACCGGTCTTCGGAATGCCAGACGACATTTTCGGTGCGGCGCGTCTGGGCGCCGACATTGTACTGGCTGAGAATGCGCCCGGTCGTCAGCAGCAGCGGGAAGCGCGGTCCCGTCCGCTCATCGGTCGCGACATATTCCGTGCGGATGAACTTGCCCTTGCCGCGGACGAAGCCGTCGACATGCATGATTGGCGAGCCCAATGGATGTGCCTCATTGCAGGGCCACTGCACGGAGCCCACCTTGTCAAGATAGTCGTAGGAGACCAGCGCGAAGCTTGGCGTCGTTGCGGCGATCTCGTCCATGATCTCCGAAGGATGCGTGTAGTTCCAGGGAAGGCCCATGGCCTGCGCCATCTTTTGCGTCACCTCCCAATCGGCATAGCCGTTGCGGGGACTCATGACCTTGCGAACACGGTTGATGCGGCGCTCGGCATTGGTGAAGGTACCGTCCTTCTCAAGGAAGCTGGACCCCGGCAGGAAGACATGCGCGTAGTTCGCCGTCTCGTTCAGGAAGAGGTCGTGCACGACGACGCATTCCATGGCGGCGAGGCCGGCCGCGACGTGCTTGGTATCGGGGTCGGACTGCAGGATGTCTTCACCCTGGACGTAGAGGCCCTTGAACGATCCGTCGACCGCTGCATCCAGCATATTCGGAATGCGCAGACCCGGCTCGTTGCTGATCTTGACGCCCCACAACTTCTCGAAGATGTCGCGCGTCGCGTCGTCTGAGATGTGGCGATAGCCGGGCAGCTCATGCGGGAAGGAGCCCATGTCGCAGGAGCCCTGCACGTTGTTCTGGCCACGCAGCGGGTTCACGCCAACGCCGGGGCGACCGATATTGCCGGTGACCATGGCGAGGTTGGCGATCGCCATGACAGTGGTCGAACCCTGGCTATGCTCGGTAACGCCGAGGCCATAGTAGATCGCGCCGTTGCCGCCGGTGGCGTAGAGACGCGCCGCGCCGCGCACGAAATCGGCTGGAACGCCGGTGAACCTCTCCGATGCTTCGGGGCTATGATGCGGCTCGGCGACAAAGCTTGCCCAATCCTCGAACTCTGACCAGTCGCAGCGTTCGCGAATGAAGGCTTCGTCAAACAGCCCCTCGGTCACGATGACATGCGCGAGCGACGTCAGGATCGCGACGTTGGTGCCGGGCTTCAGCGGCAGGTGATAGGAGGCTTCGACATGCGGCGAACGCACGATGTCAGTGCGGCGCGGGTCGATGACGATTAGCTTGGCGCCCTGCCTCAACCGCTTCTTCAGGCGCGAGGCAAAGACCGGGTGTCCATCGGTCGGATTGGCGCCGATGATGACGACGACATCGCTTTTCTCGACGCTGTCGAAGTCCTGCGTGCCGGCCGACGTGCCGAAGGCCTGGCCGAGACCGTAGCCGGTCGGCGAATGGCAAACGCGGGCGCAGGTGTCGACGTTGTTGTTGCGGAAGCCGGCGCGCACTAGCTTCTGCACCAGATAGGTTTCCTCATTTGTGCAGCGAGACGACGTGATGCCGCCGACCGAGTCGCGGCCATACTGATACTGGATGCGGCGGAATTCCGAGGCGACATGCGCGAAGGCCTCGTCCCAAGTCACTTCGCGCCAGGGGTCGGTGATCTTCTCGCGGATCATCGGATTGAGGATGCGGTCCTTGTGGCTGGAATAGCCGTAGGCGAAGCGGCCCTTGACGCAGGAATGGCCGCGGTTCGCCTGTCCGTCCTTCCAGGGCACCATGCGCACCAGTTCTTCGCCGCGCATCTCCGCCTTGAAGGAACAGCCGACGCCGCAATAGGCGCAGGTGGTGACAACGGAATGCTCCGGCTGGCCGATCTCGATTACCGACTTTTCGATCAGCGTCGCTGTCGGGCAGGCCTGCACGCAGGCGCCGCAGGAAACACATTCGGACGAGACGAAGTCCTCATGCATTCCGGCTGAAACACGTGAATCGAAGCCGCGGCCTTCAATGGTCAGCGCGAAGGTGCCCTGCACTTCCTCGCAAGCGCGCACGCAGCGCGAACAGACGATGCATTTGGCCGGATCGAAGGTGAAGTAAGGATTGGACTCGTCCTTCGGCGCCCATTTGAGATTGAGATCGCCGTTGTTGCGTGCCTTGACGTGATTGTCGCCATCATAGCCATAACGCACGTCGCGGAGACCGACGGCGCCCGCCATGTCCTGAAGCTCGCAATCGCCGTTGGCCGCACAGGTCAGACAGTCGAGCGGATGGTCGGAGATGTAGAGCTCCATCACGCCCTTGCGGACATCCTTCAGCCGGTTCGTCTGTGTCGAAACAACCATATCAGGTGCAACCGGCGTCGTGCAGGACGCAGGGAGACCCGCCCGCCCCTCAATCTCGACCAGGCAGAGCCGACAGGAGCCGAAGGCATCCATCATGTCGGTGGCGCAGAGCTTCGGAATCTCGATGCCCGCGTCCATCGACGCGCGCATGACGGATGTTCCCTCCGGCACCGTCACCTGGTTACCATCAATGGTGAGCGTCACCATGGTTTCGGAGGTCGAGGCCGGCGTGCCGTAGTCTATTTCGTGGACGAGAGGCATGGTCTTACTCCGCCGCTTCGATAAGAGGTGTGGGAACGAAATCTTCGGGGAAATGCGTCATGGCGCTCATGACCGGATAGGGCGTGAAGCCCCCGAGCGCGCAGAGCGACCCGAATTTCATGGTGTTGCAGAGATCGGCAAGCAGCTCGCGGTTCTTCTCCGGCTCGATGCCGCGGGCGATCTTGTCCGCCGTTTCGACGCCGCGCGTCGAGCCGATGCGGCAGGGCGTGCACTTGCCGCAGCTTTCGACGGCGCAGAATTCCATTGCGAACCGGGCCTGCTTCAGCATGTCAGCACTCTCGTCGAAGACGACGATACCGGCATGGCCGATCAGTCCGTCCTTGGCAGCGAAAGCCTCGTAGTCGAATGGCGTGTCGAACAGGGAGCGCGGGAAATAGGCGCCGAGGGGACCGCCGACCTGAACCGCCTTCACCGGCCGCCCGGATGCCGTTCCGCCGGCAATGTCATCGACCAGGTCGCCAAGCGAAATGCCGAAAGCCGTCTCGAACAGACCGCCATGCTTCACATTGCCGGCGATCTGGATCGGAATGGTTCCGCGCGACCGGCCGAGGCCGAAGTCGCGGTAATAGGCCGCCCCCTTGTCCATGATCACGGGCACGGAAGCGAGCGAAATGACATTGTTGATGACGGTCGGACAGTCGAAGAGGCCCTTGTGGGCCGGCAGAGGTGGCTTGGCACGGACGATACCACGCTTGCCTTCGAGGCTGTTGAGAAGCGCCGTCTCCTCGCCGCAGACATACGCGCCCGCGCCGGTGCGGACTTCCATGTCGAAAGCCTTGCCAGAGCCCAGAACCGACGTGCCGAGAATGCCGGCGCTGCGGGCAATATCGATCGCCCGGCTCATCGCCGCGATCGCATGCGGATATTCCGAGCGGGTATAGATGAAGCCCTTCTTCGCGCCCGATGCAAGGCCCGCGATCGCCATGCCTTCTATCAGCACGAAGGGATCGCCTTCCATGATCATTCGGTCGGCAAAGGTGCCGCTGTCGCCCTCATCGGCATTGCAGACGATGTATTTGCGATCACCGGGAGCGTCGAGCACCGTCTTCCACTTGATGCCCGTCGGGAAACCTGCGCCACCGCGGCCACGCAGGCCGGAATCGGTGACTTCCTTGACGACATCGGCGGGCGACATCGAAACCGCGCGACGCAAGCCGGCGAGGCCGCCGTGAGCCTCATAGTCATCAAGGGAAAGCGGATCGGTGATGCCGCAGCGGGCGAAGGTCAGGCGCGTCTGACGCTTGAGGAACGGAAGTTCCTCGACCTCGCCAAGACAGAGGGGATGATCGGCGCCGGTAATCAATCCGGCATCAAACAGCGAAACGACGTCCTTTGCCTTCACAGGCCCATAGCCGATGCGCTTGCCCGAGACCTCAACCTCGACCAGCGGCTCCAGCCAATGCATGCCGCGCGAGCCATTGCGCACGATCTTGGCGTCGAGGCCGCGCGCCACAATCTGCTCGGAGATCGCCTTGGCCACATGCTCGGCGCCCAATGCCATGGCCGCGGCGTCGCAGGGAACATAGATCCGGACGGTCATCGGCGTGCCTCCGAAATCAGCGCCTCGAGATCGGCGGCATCCACCCGGCCATGAACCTCGCCATCCATCATCGCGGACGGGGAGCAGGAACAGAGCCCCAGACAGAAGACGGGCTCGAGGGTAATCGCTCCATCCGGCGTCGTACCGTGCCAGTCGATGCCCAGCAGCGCCTTGACGCGTTCGGCAAGCGCATCGCCTCCCATCGATTGGCAGGCCTCGGCACGACAGAGCCTCAGCACATGCCGGCCAGCGGGATGGTCGCGATAATCGTGGTAAAAGGTAACAACGCCGTGCACCTCTGCACGCGAGAGATTGAGCTCCTTCGCGATGACGGGCAGCGCTTCTTGCGGCACATGGCCGAACTCATCCTGGATCTCGTGCAGGATCGGCAGAAGCGGACCTTCGAGATGCTTGAGTTGATCGATGATCGCGATGGTGCGCGTTGCGATATCGCCTTTGGCGACATGGATATTCATCAGCAGCCCTCCCACGGCCTGCACATTGCGCGTCGCGGGCCTGGGCAGGCGGGCTTTCCTCAGAACCCTATGGCCGACAGAACCGCTCGCGTCCGTTCATTATAGAACTTTCTCAGGGATGGACGAAGCGATCAATAATGCTGTTCCGTCAATCGATAGAAGATTCCTATCAAGAATCGGGGTCTTCAGCGAGAATCCGAGCCTCATGCAGCAAGGCGGAAACCAATGGCGTGAACGGTTCACGATGCGTCGCAACCAGACCAACAAGATGATGTGCCCGCGGCTCGGTGATCGGGATCATCCGTATTTCGGCCGGAAAGCCGAAGGATTTCGCGACATTGCGGGGCATGATGCTGGCCCATCGCCCGGTTCGGACGTGCGAGAAGAGCACGATCATCGAATTCGATTCGAGCGTCGGATGCGCCGTGACGCCCACTTCGGCCAGATGCTGGTTGATGATACGGCGGTTTTGCATGTCCGCAGTCAATAGACAAAGCCGAAGATCGCCCACTTCCTTCCAGGTGACGCTGTCGCGCTCCGAAAGAGGGCTGCCGGCGGCGGTAATGAGATTGTAGTGCTCGGCATAGAGCGGCACGCTGGTTACCCGCCCGAGCGGCTCGTTTTCCAGATAGGTGATGCCGGCATCGATCTCGAGATTCTCCAGCATGCTCAGCACTTGCAGCGAATTGCGCGACACAATCGAAAAGGTCACATCCGGATGGCGCTCCTGAAACGGCGTCGTAATGCGCGGCAGCATGGCCAACGCCGTCGGGATTGCCGCAATCTTTATATGTCCCGAAAGGCCCGTACGCGCCGCCCGCATCTCCTGGCGCATCGTGCGGGCATCGCCGACGATGCGCCGCGCCCATTCGAGCACCCGCTGTCCCTCGGGCGTTAACCCCTGGAAACGCGAGCCGCGCTGCACCAGCATGACGCCAAGCTGATCCTCGAGCTGACGAATGGCGGCAGATAACGTCGGCTGCGAAATGCCGCACTCTTCCGCGGCCCGGCCGAAGTGCTTCTCGTTGGCGAGCGCGATAAAGAATTCCAACTTGTCGATCATCCGGCCTCCGCACCGAATTGCAGCACAGCGTCATTTTCACGCTCGGGAAAGCGCTCCGCAAGGTCGGTTAACTGCCTTACGTTCTCGAAACCGTCGCGAACGAAAAATGCAGCAGCAAGGTCGTGTCCGAATGAGCGACGCTGGGAGAACACCTCCAGAAGGGCCCCTCGTCAGCAGATGAGCTGGCCACCATTGATCTCCAGCACCTGCCCGGTGATGTAGCCGGATAGAGAAGGCGCCGAAAGGAAGAGATAGGCGGGGGCGCAATCTTCCGAGGTCCCCAATCGCTGCAAGGGAATGGTCTTGCGAGCCTGTTCCAGCTTTTCCGGCGACGAGTACCGTTGGTGAAAGTCGGTCTCGATCGTTCCCGGCGACACGCAGTTGACGCGAATGTTGTCGGGTGCGAGTTCCCTTGCCAGCGCCTTCGAATAGGTCGCGACGAAGGCTTTCGACGCCGAATAGATCGCCGAACCGGGACTTCCGCCCGTCAGCGCGGAAATCGAGACCGTGTTGACGATCGACGCTTCCTGCGATGCGCGGAGCGCCGGCAGGAGCCCACGCGTCACTTCCACAACCGACGTCTGGTTCAGCCGTACGATCACTTCGTATTGTTCGTCGGTCAGCGCACCGGCCGGAAAGCGACCGACCATGGTGCCGGCGTTGTTGACCAGCACGTGGATCCGGTCGAACGTTGCGAGGGCTTTTTCGGCAAACGCGCTGGTGCCGCCCTGTGTCGAAAAATCGGCGGTAACGAGAAAAGCTCGCCGGTCTTCCTCCGCCGTCAGCAGGAAATCCGGCAAATCGCGCGCGGCGCTGCGCCCGAGGTGCACCAATACCCTCGCTCCGCAGTTGAGAAACTGCCGCGCCACCTCCAGGCCGATGCCGCGACCGCCACCGGTGACAACCACGTTGCGGTTTTCGAACAGCTTGGGGTGAAACATCCAGTCCTCCACAGCGTGAGCGAGCTGTTTGCAGCTCTTGCATTGTTCTGATGCCGCGCGGGGAGCGCTGCCTAGTCGTCGGTTTCCAGCAGGCGCGGACCCGGCCCATCTCTGGCTAGCCGATCATATGGATTGCGCAGCGGGCAGCTTTCAACCGAGAGGCAACCACAGCCAATGCAATCCGTCAACCTGTCGCGCAAAGCAACGAGGCGATGGATGCGGGCATCGAGATCGTCCTTCCAGAGGGCCGACAGGCGCTGCCAATCCGTAGCAGTCGGCGTGCGGCCCTGCGGCAGCGTATCGAAAGCGGCCTGGATCTCCGCCAACGGAATGCCCACGCGCTGCGCCACCTTGATGATGCCGAGACGGCGGAGCACGTCGCGACCGAACCGGCGTTGATTGCCACGAGAGCGGATACTCGAGATGAGGCCCTTTGCTTCGTAGAAGTGTAGTGCAGAGACGGCAAGGCCGCTGCGCTCGGCAACTTCGCCGATGGACAGCAGCTTCCTGAATGGATTGCTGGAGCCTTCTTCCACAGTCTCAGCCTCAAGTTAACTTGAGGTACTATAGCCGAGTGCTTCGCGATCGGAAGCCTACATCGTGGCGAGGACAGACGGCAGAAAAGAAAAATGCGGCCCGAAGGCCGCTTCAAAACGCCGGACGTTGGCGTAGATCAATCCTGGTCGATCACACCCTGCAGGTGCGTCAGTTCCATGATGTAGTGTTCCAGGCGCGACTTGTGCTCATGATGCACGGCGTCTTCGATCTCGCGCTTCGCCGCTTCGATGCGAAGCGTCAGCTCGTCCTTGGAGAGATCCTGAACGATGACCGCGGATTCAGCCAGCAGCGTGCAGCCGGTCGGCAGAATATCGGCGAAACCGCCGAAAACCACGTAGTCCTGCTTCGAGCCATTGGCGAAACGAACGCTGACGATGCCGGGCTTGATGGTCGTCATCGTCGGGGCGTGGTTCGCCATAACCGTCATCTCGCCGTCGGTTGCCGGAATGACAACTTCGGTCACCATCTCCGAAAGGAGCAGGCGCTCGGGAGACACGAGTTCAAAATTGAAATTGTCAGCCATCAGTGACTTACCTTCTCGGCGGCTTCTGTATCTTGCAAGTTCGTCCCGCAGAACGGGCAATGTGCTATCGCCTGATCGAGATATCCAAGACCTTCCTCGGTCTGGATCAGTCCTACCACCATCATCATCTTGCCGTCGTTCGATCTGTAGATCGTCGGTGCGGCCGGGGCAGGAAGCTCTGCTGCGACTTCCCGAAGGGCGTCGCAGCAGAAGATCTCGTTAAGAGCGTCGCTCATCAGGCAGCTGCGGACAGCTTCTTGGCCTTCTCGATGGCTTCGTCGATCGAGCCAACCATGTAGAAGGCAGCTTCCGGCAGGTGGTCGTATTCGCCGTTGACGAGGCCCTTGAAGCCCTTGATCGTGTCTTCGAGGGCGACCAGCTTGCCCGGCGAACCGGTGAAGACTTCGGCAACGAAGAACGGCTGCGACAGGAAGCGCTCGATCTTACGGGCGCGGGCAACGGCCAGCTTGTCCTCTTCGGACAGTTCGTCCATGCCCAGGATGGCGATGATGTCCTGCAGGGCCTTGTAGCGCTGCAGCGTCGACTGAACCTTACGAGCCACTTCGTAGTGCTCTTCGCCGACAACGATCGGGTCGAGCATGCGCGACGTGGAGTCGAGCGGGTCGACCGCCGGGTAGATACCCTTTTCAGCGATCGAGCGCGACAGAACGGTCGTTGCGTCCAGGTGGGCGAACGAGGTTGCCGGAGCCGGGTCGGTCAAGTCGTCGGCCGGAACGTAAATGGCCTGAACCGAGGTGATCGAGCCGGTCGTCGTGGTCGTGATGCGCTCCTGCATCTGGCCCATGTCCGTTGCGAGCGTCGGCTGGTAGCCAACGGCCGAAGGAATGCGGCCGAGCAGAGCCGACACTTCGGAACCTGCCTGCGTGAAGCGGAAGATGTTGTCGACGAAGAACAGAACGTCCTGGCCCTGGTCGCGGAAGTTTTCAGCAACCGTCAGACCGGTGAGAGCGACGCGAGCGCGGGCGCCCGGCGGTTCGTTCATCTGGCCGTAAACGAGAGCGGCCTTGGAGCCTTCGCCGCCGCCGTGCTTGTTAACGCCGGATTCGATCATCTCGTGGTAGAGGTCGTTACCTTCGCGGGTACGCTCACCCACGCCGGCGAATACCGAGTAACCACCGTGCGCCTTGGCGACGTTGTTGATCAGTTCCATGATGAGAACGGTCTTGCCGACGCCTGCGCCGCCGAAGAGGCCGATCTTGCCGCCCTTTGCGTAAGGAGCGAGAAGGTCGACGACCTTGATGCCGGTGACGAGGATCTGTGCTTCCGTCGACTGATCGACGTAAGCCGGAGCGTCCTGGTGGATAGCGCGCTTGGAAGCGGTGACCAACGGACCTGCTTCGTCGACCGGCTCGCCGATGACGTTCATGATACGGCCGAGCGTTTCCGGACCAACCGGAACGGCAATCGGAGCACCGGTGTCAGAAACCGCCTGACCGCGAACCAGACCTTCGGTCGAGTCCATGGCGATCGTGCGAACTTCGTTCTCGCCGAGGTGCTGCGCTACTTCGAGAACCAGGCGGTTGCCGCCGTTGCTCGTTTCAAGCGCGTTCAAAATCGCCGGCAGTTCGCCTTCGAAAGCAACGTCCACGACGGCGCCGATAACCTGCGTGACCTTGCCGGCAGAGCCTGCCGCAGTCTTGGGGGTAGCTGCCTTAGCCATCTTCTTACCCTCTTTTCCCTAACCTCAGAGCGCTTCCGCGCCCGAAATGATTTCAATGAGTTCCTTGGTGATCTGAGCCTGACGCTGACGGTTGTAGTTGAGCGTCAGCTTGTTGATCATTTCACCAGCGTTGCGCGTTGCATTGTCCATCGCGCTCATCTTGGCGCCCATTTCACCGGCGACGTTCTCAAGGAGCGCGCGGAAGATCTGGACGGAAATATTGCGCGGGATCAGATCCTCGAGGATCGATGCCGGATCCGGCTCATACTCGTAGACTGCGCCGGCGTGCTCCGCATCCTCTGCAACAGCCGTGGGGGCCGATGCGGGGATGAGCTGCTGTGCCGTCGGAACCTGCGAGATGACCGACTTGAATTCGGAGTAGAACAACGTGCAGACGTCGAACTCATCGGCTTCGAACATGTCGATGATGCGCTTGCCGATCTGGTCGGCATTCTCGAAACCGACCTTCTTCACATCACGCAATTCCTTGCGCTCGACGATGAGCGAAGCGAATTCGCGGCGCAGAACGTCGTAGCCCTTCTTGCCGACGGTAAAGATCTTGACGGTCTTGCCTTCAGCGAGAAGCCTGCGAGCGTGATCGCGCGCAAAACGCGAGATCTGCGAGTTGAAGCCGCCGCACAAGCCGCGTTCGGCGGTGCAGACGACCAGCAAGTGAACCTGGTCCTTGCCGTTGCCGGTCATCAGCGCCGGCGCACCGTCGGCCTCCGTCATCGCACCGGCGATGTTTGCCAGAACGGCACCCATGCGCTGCGAGTACGGACGGGCGGCCTCGGCCGCCTCCTGGGCACGCCGAAGCTTCGCCGCGGCGACCATTTTCATCGCCTTGGTGATCTTCTGCGTCGCCTTGACGGAGGCGATCCGGTTTTTCAGATCCTTAAGTGAAGGCATCCGTTATCCGTCCTTTGGGTCCGATTAGGCGAAGGACTTCGCGAAGCTATCGATGGCAGCCGTGAGCTTGCCCTTCGTATCGTCGCTGATTGCCTTGTCCGTACGGATCGTGTCGAGGATAGCCGAGCCTTCCGAGCGAAGGTACGACAGCAGGCCCTGTTCGAACTTGCCGACCTGTGCGACCGGGATCTTGTCGAGATAGCCGTTGACGCCAGCGAAGATCACCGCGACCTGCTCTTCCGTCTTCAGCGGCGAGAACTGCGGCTGCTTCAGGAGTTCGGTCAGGCGCGCACCGCGGTTCAGCAGGCGCTGCGTCGAGGCGTCGAGGTCGGAGCCGAACTGAGCGAAGGCGGCCATTTCGCGATACTGGGCGAGTTCGCCCTTGATCGAGCCGGCAACCTGCTTCATCGCCTTGACCTGCGCGGCGGAGCCGACGCGCGAAACCGACAGACCGACGTTAACGGCCGGACGGATACCCTGATAGAACAGGTCGGTTTCGAGGAAGATCTGGCCGTCGGTGATCGAGATCACGTTGGTCGGAATGAACGCCGAAACGTCGTTGCCCTGGGTTTCGATGACAGGCAGAGCCGTCAGAGAGCCAGCGCCCTTTTCGTCGGAGAGCTTTGCAGCGCGCTCGAGGAGACGCGAATGCAGATAGAAAACGTCGCCCGGGTAAGCTTCGCGGCCCGGCGGGCGGCGCAGCAGCAGCGACATCTGGCGGTAAGCAACAGCCTGCTTGGACAGGTCGTCGTAACCGATCAGCGCGTGCTGACCGTTGTCACGGAAGTATTCGCCCATCGTGCAACCAGCGAACGGCGCCAGGTACTGCATCGGAGCCGGATCGGAAGCGGTCGCGGCAACGACGATCGAGTACTTCATTGCGCCGCGTTCTTCGAGAACCTTGACGAACTGGGCAACGGTCGAACGCTTCTGGCCGATAGCGACGTAGACGCAGAACAGCTTCTCGCTGTCCGGGCCGTTGTCGTGGATGGCCTTCTGGTTCAGGATCGTGTCGAGAATGATCGCGGTCTTGCCGGTCTGGCGGTCGCCGATGACGAGCTCGCGCTGGCCACGACCGACCGGGATGAGCGCGTCGATGGCCTTGAGGCCGGTCGACATCGGCTCATGAACCGACTTGCGTGGAATGATGCCCGGAGCCTTGACGTCGACGCGCGCGCGGCGGGTCGAATTGATCGGGCCCTTGCCGTCGATCGGGTTGCCGAGAGCGTCGACAACGCGGCCGAGCAGTTCCGGACCAACCGGAACGTCAACGATGGCGCCGGTCCGCTTGACGGTGTCGCCTTCCTTGATGTCGCGGTCCGAACCGAAAATAACAACACCGACGTTGTCCGATTCCAGGTTCAGCGCCATGCCACGGATGCCGCCGGGGAACTCGACCATTTCGCCTGCCTGAACATTGTCCAGACCGTAAACGCGAGCGATACCGTCACCGACGGAGAGAACCTGACCGACTTCCGAGACTTCTGCCTCTTTGCCGAAGTTTTTGATCTGGTCTTTGAGAATTGCGGAAATTTCCGCCGCGCGGATATCCATCAGCCGACCTCTTTCAATGCAAGCTTAAGGGTAGAGAGTTTCGTACGAAGAGACGTATCAATCTGACGGGACCCGACCTTCACGATCAGACCACCAAGAATTGACGGATCGATCGTGACAGCAATCGCCACGTCTTTGCCGGTGACGCCCTTGAGCGCCGCCTTCAATTCAGTTTCCTGCGCCGCAGTCAGCGCATGGGCCGAGGTAACCTCGGCAGTAATTTCGCCGCGATGGTTTGCAGCGATGATGCGGAAGGCCCTGATCATGCCCGGGAGAGCAAAGAGGCGGCGGTTACGCGCCACGACCTTCAGAAAGTTCGCGAAGAAGCCGCTGATACCAGCCTTCTCGCTGATGGCGACAATCGCCTTGAGCTGATCGTCGGCCGAAAAAACAGGGCTCGAAACAAAACGCTTCAGGTCGCCGCTCTCGTCGAGCATCGCCTGGAACCGGTCGAGGTCCTTGGTGACGCTTTCGACTGCGCCCTGCTCAAGCGCCAACTCGAACAGCGACGAGGCATAGCGCTCTGCAACACCAGAAGTAAGCTGGGATGTGTCTGCCACTGGCCCAAATTTCCCTGATTTCAACTCAAAATCCGGTCCCCGGCGGGCGCCTGACCTAGGATCTTGAATTCGTTATGATTTCCCCCAGAAATCGCAAGAGAGCCTCTTGCTTCTTCCGAAATTCGGGGTCCGTCTAACATAGGATGTTCGGACTCGCAACACGCGTAACGCCCGAATACGGCTTTCCCATCGATTTCTAACGCAAAAATGCTCAAAGCCCGGCAGCGAAGTGCTCAGCGCGAGAAATATCAGCTCAACTCAAGCGGAAAAGAAACCAAATACATAGGCGAGCGGAAGCGCAGCCAGAACGATTTGCACAACCAGAAGTAAATAGTTGAGAATCGTGCTCCCCTTATCTGAAAGGAGCGAAATGATGCGCGCAAATGCGGCCATGGCGAAGGAGGCGCCAAGGGCCATGTAGATCCAGTTCTGCGCCAACATGATGGCCGAGAGACCGAAGCCGAGATAGAAACCGCCGACCGATCGTTGCTCGGCGTAGCCGTCACGGCGGCCCTCGCGCGGCATGAGGCCGAACAACCGCATCGCATAACCTGGCGCGAACATGATGACAAAGCCCGCCAGCGCCGCGAACGCGGCGGCTGCGAAAGCGAGCTGTTCCCCAAGCTCCGTTGGAAAGTAAAAATCCATCATCGACCCCGAATCCCTTGTTTCGGCTTCCTTATGCCATGATTGGCTTGCCCGGCAAAAGCCCGTTCGGGAGCGATCTACAGGAAGCTTTGGGGATCCACGTCGAGCTGTACATGCACCGATCCGCGCTCCTTCGGCGCCTGCGCAAGCATGGCCCTGAGAAATGCCTGCATGTCCGAGTTCCTCCGTCCATGCACGAGAAGCCGGAAGCGATAGCGGCCGCGCACCAGCGCAAGCGGCGCTTCCGCAGGCCCGAGCACCGAGATGCCGGAGACATGAGGCGCGGCGTTTCGGATGCCGCGGGCATGGTTTTCCGCATCATGGCGCGTTTCCGCCGAAACGATGATCGACGCCAGCCGTCCGAACGGCGGCAGGATGGCGCGCTCCCGCTCGGCGATCTCGCGTTCGTAGAAGGCGCTTGCATCGCCCGACACGATCGCCTGCATGACGGGATGCTGAGGCTGGTAGGTCTGCAACAGGCCGTGGCTTTTCAGGCCGGTGCGGCCGGCGCGGCCCGTCACCTGCGACAGCAGCTGAAAGGTACGCTCGGCGGCACGCGGGTCGCCATTGGCGAGGCCGAGATCGGCATCGACGATGCCGACCAGCGTCATCAGCGGGAAATTGTGACCCTTGGCGACAAGCTGCGTGCCGATGACGATATCGGCCTCGCCCTTGGCAATGGCCTCGAGCTCAAGGCGCAACCGTTTGACGCCGCCCATCATGTCGGACGAGAGGACGATGGTTCGCGCCTCGGGGAAATGGCGTTCCACCTCCTCGGCAATGCGTTCGACGCCCGGTCCGCAGGCAACGAGGTGATCAAGCGTTCCGCATTCGGGGCAGGCTTCCGGGGTGTGCTCGGCATGGCCGCACTGATGGCATTGCAGCTGCCTCTTGAACCGGTGTTCGACGAGCCAGCTGGAGCACTGCGGGCACTGGAAGCGATGTCCACAGACGCGGCAGAGCGTCAGCGGCGCATAGCCCCGCCGGTTCAGGAAGAGGAGCGCCTGCTGCTGCTTTTCGACCGTCTTGCCGATCGCGCGGATCAGGACCGGCGACAGGAAGCCGCCGCGCTCGGGGGCATGGCGGCGCATGTCGATCAAGTGCAGATCCGGCAACGCCGCATCGCCGAATCGGGTCGGCATGTGAATGGTGCTGTAACGCCCGCTCTGCCCATTGACCTGGCTTTCGACCGAGGGGGTGGCGGAGACGAGAACCACCGGGAAATCGCCGATGCGCGCACGCACGACCGCCATGTCGCGCGCATTGTAATAGACACGGTCCTCCTGCTTGTAGGCCGGATCATGCTCTTCATCGACGATGATAAGACCTAGATCCTCGAACGGCAGGAACAGAGCCGAACGCGCGCCGGCAACGACGCGGACCTCGCCGGTGACCGCCTGACGCCAGACCTTCTCGCGGGTGCGCGGGGCCAGATCGGAATGCCATTCGGCGGGCTTGGCACCGAAACGATATTGGAAGCGCTCGAGAAAGCTTGCCGTCAGCGCGATCTCCGGCAGCAGAATCAGAACCTGCTTGCCGCGTCTCAGCGTTTCCGCGATCGCCTCGAAATAGACTTCCGTCTTTCCCGAACCGGTGACGCCGTCGATCAGCGAGACGGCGAACTCACCCTTTCGAACTTCGGCGAGAATCTCGTCGGCCGCCTCCCTTTGCGGGCCTTCCAGCCGCGCGCCCACGAATTCGGGATCGGGTTTGGCGACCACCGGCGGTGGCGGCAGGAAGACGGTTTCGAAAATGCCCTGGCTTACCAGACCGTCGACGACGCTCGTCGAGACGCCCGCGGCATGGGCAAGCCCGCTTCGCGTCCAGGACAGGCCGTCGCCCGCAATGTCGAGCACCCGGGCGCGCGCTGGCGTCATCCGCTCCGGCTCGCCGCCAACGAAGCGCAGGCCCTCCACCATCGGTTCCGGTTCAAAGGCATTCGGCGCACGCAGCGCCATGCGCGCCACCAGTCCCGGCGGGGACAGCGTGTAGCTCGCGACCCAATCGATGAAGTCGCGCATCTCCTTGCTCAGCGGCGGGCAATCGAAGACATGGCTGATCGGCCTCAGCTTCTTCGGATCGACATTGTCTTCGCCGCCGTCCCAGACGACGCCGATCACCTGCCTCGGACCGAGTGGCACCTGGACGACCGAGCCGGGTTCCACCGCCATCCCTTCCGGGACGGCATATGAATATGGCTTCGGCGCGGGCATGGGAACGAGCACCGGAACCGTACGGTTTGCCGGCGGCGTCTCAAACAACGCTCCAAAGAGATCGGACGAATCTGTGCTCATCGGGCGAGACCATGCCCGGATCGGCGCGAAAAGAAAACCTGCAAGACGTCCGTCACCAGCCTACTCGTCCTCGTCGACTACGCCGGTGAGCCGCATGCCCTCGATCCACGTGGCGCCGTCCCGCCGCACGACATGGCGGGCACAGGCGCCGCATTTCTCGCGCACGGCGGCCGCCAGCGCTTCCGAATGCGTAACGATCCAGATCTGGCTGCTGCGGGCCGCCTCCGCGATCATGTCCGCCAGAGGCAACAACATATCGGGGTGCAGGCTTGCTTCCGGTTCGTTGAGCGCAATCAGTGGCGGCAGCCGATAGGACATCAGCGCCGCGGCCAGGCCGAGGAACCGTATCTGCCCGTCCGACAGTTCGCGCGGCTGGAACACGCGGTTCGGAAATTCGGGAAAGGAAAGGCCGAACGACGCCGTCTCCTCGGGCAGCGGCACCGCGAGTCGCGCACCGCCGAGGGCAGCGGCGACGGCACGATCGAGATCGACCGTATCCTCCCGCGTATGCACCAGCGTTGCGAAGACCGCTGCAATGTTGCTGCCGTCCTCATCGAGCAGTGGCGCCGTGACCGCAAGGCAGGGTGCGCGCAGCGGTGAGAAACGATCCGTCCGGAAGCCGTGGAAGAAGCGCCAGCCGTCGATCGCACGGCGGAATGTCCCAATCTCGGGATAGTGCCCAGCGTCGCCAAGCAGTGCGATCGCGGTTTCCGAGGTCAGCGCCTGCTCGGGATAATCCTGCATCCGCCCATTCGGCCCGCGAACGGAAATCGCCGGGCCGGCACGCTTCATCATCGTGACAGGTCGGGTTCCGGTCTCGATCGAAAGCTCTTCGGTCTTGATTTGCGGTTCAAAGGGAAATCCCGCCGCAGCCGCCGGCGGTCGTAGACCGGCCTCGACCCTATACCGGAACGTGATCGCCCTTTCCTCGTCCAGAAGCTCCGCCTCGAGGCGAATCCGGAACGGCCCGTCGACATCCCGGCGCGGGCCGGACCACAACGCCGAGAACATCCCGCCCTCGGCGGCGATCTCATGCGCCAGACGTCCGCGCGTTGCCGCCTGGATGAGCTGGAGAGCCCGGTAGAGATTGGATTTTCCGACCCCGTTTTCGCCGATGAAAAGGTTGATCCCCGAAAGATCCATGCGGATCGATCGCAGGGACCGGTAGTTCTGGGCGAACATCGAGCGGAGCAGCATGCCTCGCTTTAGCCTATCCGATTAGGGAATTGAATGGGCACCGACCAGTTCCGGTTCCGCAGGCGGAACCAACGGCAGGAATTGCGTGTCACCATCCGCGGCGAGCGCATGGACAGTGTGGTCTTCCAATGCCTTGGTGACTTCGTTGATGTCGCCGTCGAGATGCTCCACCGGGATCAGATTGCCGACCACGAAGTCGAATCGGTCGCCGCGCTTGTTCAGAAGCTCGTGAAAGACCGTCATGTCCCTGAGCTCGGTCGACCATTTCGCGAACCAGTAGAATAGGCCCGAGTTCCGCGCCGTCATGTGTACCGGCAGGATCGGCAGATTGTATTTCCGCGCAAGGCCGACGGCGGAGGTTTTCCAGGGACGTTCGTTCAGCCGGCCGTTCGCCCAATAAGCGATGCGCCCAGACGGAAAAAGAACCGTCGCCTTGCCTTCTTTGACGGCACGGTTGGTGATCTGCAATGTCTCACGGGTCTTCAGCTTGCTCTTGTATTCCTCGCGCCATTCCACCGGAATGATGACCTCGGCAAAACGTGGATTGACGCGTATGGCATCGCGGTTGGCAAACACCATGATGTCCGGCCGCTTGGTTTTCAGGAGGTCGAACACGGCAACGCCATCGGCGATCCCGGTCGGATGGTTGCTGACGAGCATGAAGCCGCCGCTATCCGGAATGCGTTCGCCGTGCCGAATATTGATCTCGAGCTTCAGCAGGTTGCTCATGTACTCGAAGCACTGGAGCCCCGGCATTTTCGCAACGTCATTGGCGAAGCTGATCGCCCTGTTGTAGCGCAGCAGTGTGTGGAGGAACGGCCGCATGACGGGCCAGAGCGGATGCTTCACGATCTTCTGCCCACGCTCGGCGATCAAGGTATCGACGATGTGGCCCGGCTTGCCATGGGAGACGAGCGCGATCGTCTCCGCGAACTGTCCAATTGCGGTCGTTGGATGGCGCCGTGACATTCAAGATCCTGCGTCGTT
Organism: Rhizobium sp. RHZ01; assembly: GCF_014851595.1. NCBI lineage: Bacteria > Pseudomonadati > Pseudomonadota > Alphaproteobacteria > Hyphomicrobiales > Rhizobiaceae > Rhizobium > Rhizobium sp. RHZ01. Next base: position 35,122 of record NZ_JACUZZ010000012.1, on the reverse strand, counting down.
GGGAAACCGGTCACGTGGAATGATATGATAGAAGCATGACAAGCACTTGGCCGGCATTAGGAATTCCATAACTATCGCTCCTTCAGAATTGGCGGCAGGATTGGCAAATTCAAGGCCGGATACGTGAACGAACTCCTGATCATCGCCGACCCCGGCCTGATGGCCGAGCGCTCGGCATGGCTCGATAGCCTGGCTCGCGAGCGACGTCTGTCGGAGCACACGCTCGATGCTTACGAGCGTGATACGCGTCAGTTCCTGACGTTTCTGACCGGTCACCTCGGCGGCCCCGCAACGCTGAAAGATATCCAGGCGTTAAGGCCCGCGGACTTCCGTGCTTTTCTGGCGGCGCGACGCAAAGAGGGCTCCGGCGCTCGTTCGCTCGGTCGCAGTCTCGCCGGGCTGCGTTCCCTCCTGCGTTACCTCGAAAAGAAGGGACTGGTGAATGCCGCTGGCGTCAGTGCCGTCCGCTCGCCGAAGCAGCCGAAATCACTACCGAAACCCTTATCCGACCGGCAGGCCATCACTGTCGTCAGCGACGAGGCTCAGTTGCACGAAGAGCCTTGGATTGCCGCACGCGATGCCGCCGTTTTCACACTGCTCTACGGCTGCGGTCTGCGCATCTCCGAAGCGCTCGATCTGACGCCTGGCAACTTCAACCGCGGCGCGGCCACGCTGCGCATAACCGGCAAGGGCAACAAGACCCGCCTTGTGCCGATGCTCACCGTCGTCTTCGACGCCGTCGAGAAATACCGGTCTTTGTGCCCCTATCATCTCGAAGGCGAAGAACCCCTCTTTCGCGGCGCGCGCGGCGGCAAACTGCAAGCTGCGATCATTCAGCGCACCATGCAAAAGATGCGCAGCGCCTTCGGCCTTCCGGAAACAGCGACACCGCATGCGCTGCGCCATTCGTTTGCCACCCACCTGTTGGCAGGTGGCGGCGATTTGAGAACCATCCAGGAATTGCTCGGCCACGCCAGCCTTTCCACCACCCAGGTCTATACAGGTGTGGATTCCTCACGATTGCTTGAAGTTTACGACCGTGCCCATCCCCGGGCGTAATCTTTTGTTAACGGCTTCTCTTAAGGGAATATCCGCACGCTGGGCGTAGGCTTAGCGATCATAGTGACCGGAACACCATCATGACGATCTCCATCGGCCACCGCAGCCTGCACATCGCATCGCCGAGCAATCTCCTGCTCTGGCTGATTGCCGCCTTTCACATGCTGCTTGCGGCAACCCTGATCGCTGCGCTGTTCTCGGTGTCCCCCGCCGCAGCGGCCGACGAGGATGCCTGTACCGGCCACAATATCCTGACCGATCTCAAGCAGAGCGATGCCGCCCGCTACGCCGAAGTGGTGAAGGAGGCCGATGCCGTGCCGAACGGCAAGGGCATTTTCTGGAAGATCGAGAAGGCGGGGATAGCCCCGTCCTGGCTGCTCGGCAGCATGCATGTGACCGATCCGCGCGTGCTGACACTCCCACCACGCACGCAGGCAGCCCATGACGCTGCCGACACGATCGTCATTGAATCCGACGAGATCCTCGACGAGAAGAAGGCTTCCGCCGCTCTGCTGATGAAGCCTGAACTGATGATGTTCACGGACGGGACGACGATTGAACAGCTTCTGTCTCACGACGACTACGTTCGTCTGGAGGAAGGCCTGAAGCAGCGCGGCATCCCACTTGCCGCGGTCTCGCGCATGCGCCCCTGGATGATATCAAGCGTTGTTGCCCTGCCCGGCTGCGAAATGGCCCGCAAGGCGAAGGGCGTACAGTTCCTCGATCAGAAGATTGCCGCAGATGCCGTTGCTGGGGGCAAGCAGGTCAAGGGCCTGGAAACGCTTGCCGAGCAGCTGCAGGCAATGGCCGAGCTGCCGACCGAATTCCACATGAAGTCGCTGATCGAGACGCTGGCCTTGGGTTCCAAGATGAACGACGTGGTGGAAACCATGACCGATCTCTACCTCTCCGGCGATATCGGCATGACCATTCCGATGCTGAAGACAGTCTCGCCCGACGGCGAGGATGAGGACGGCGACTATGCCGCCTTCGAACAGCGCATCATTCTCGACCGCAACAAGGTGATGGCCGAGCGAGCAGCCCCGATCCTTGCCAATGGCAACGTCTTCATGGCCGTCGGCGCGCTCCATCTTCCCGGCGAAGGCGGCGTCATCGAACTGCTGCGCAAGCAGGGCTTCACGGTGACGGCCGTCAACTAGCTCCCGACGGTCATGCGCCTGAGAACATTGGTCTTCCAGTAGAACTGGTGGGCCAGCGCGCCGGCAACATGCGCCGCGATCAAAGCCCAGAGGATTGCCTTGAGGATACCGCCATGAAGCTCGCCGGAAAAATCGATCCCTAGATAGTAAGCCATCATGCCGGTCAGCGGCAGGAGGAAGATGAGCAGATACAGCGCTGCATGCGCGACCTTGGCGCCAATCCGGAATATCTTCGGCTCCGCCGCCGGTTCAGCGGGCGCGCCCTGAATAAGGCGCAGGCAAACGCGAAAGATTGCCAGAACGAGAATGCCGATGCCGACATAGGCATGCACATTGGCAGACGCGATCTGATCTGCCGAGGGGATGCCACCATGACGAACCGTCCGGTTCCAAGCGTTCATACCATCCGGAAAGAGCAGGTTGAAAAAGATCATGAGCGCCATGACCCAATGCAGCAATCGCTGTGGGAGGCTATATGCATCACGAGAATCAGTAGGCATGTATCTATCCTCAAAACAGCAATTAGAACCGTTCTAAGGTAAATGGGCCGCCTGCTGTGAAGCAAGCGGCCCATCCCATATTGCGAAAATTTAATATTACATATGGATCGGCTTGAAGAAGGCGGCGAGAGCCGCTTCCTTAACCGCTTCCGACATGGTCGGGTGCGCGTGGCAGGTGCGGCCGAGATCTTCCGCGGAACCACCAAACTCCATCAGAACGGCGATCTCGTGGATCATCTCGCCGGCGCCGAAGCCGACGATATGGCCGCCGAGGACGCGGTCCGTTTCCTTGTCGGAGAGGATCTTCACGAAACCGTCGGTCGCCAGCATCGCGCGGGCTCGGCCGTTCGCGGTGAAGGGGAACTTGCCGACCTTGTAGGCGATGCCTGCCGCCTTCAGCTCTTCCTCGGTCTTGCCAACGGAGGCGACTTCCGGCTGCGTGTAGACGACGCTCGGGATGACGTCATAATTCACATGGCCATGTTGACCGGCGAGGATTTCGGCGAGCGCCACGCCTTCGTCTTCAGCCTTGTGAGCCAGCATCGGACCCTTCACCACGTCGCCGATCGCGTAGATACCAGGCACGTTGGTACGGAAGTGTCCGTCGATCTCGACGCGGCCACGATTGTCGAGCTTAACGCCTGCTTCTTCCAGACCGAGGCCGGCTATGTATGGCGTGCGGCCAGTCGCGATCAGAACGACTTCGGCGTCGAGCGTCTGTGCATCGCCACCCTTGACCGGCTCGAAGGTAACCTTGGCACCCTTGCCGCCCTTCTCAACGCCCGTCACCTTGGAGCTAAGGTTGATGGTGACACCCTGCTTGGCGAGCATGCGCTGGAACTGTTTGGAGACTTCGCCATCCATGCCGCCGAGAATCGTGTCGAGATATTCGACGACGGTGACCTTGGCGCCGAGGCGCAACCAGACGGAACCGAGCTCGAGACCGATGACGCCACCACCGACGACGATCATCGTTTCCGGCACCTTCTCAAGCGCGATCGCGCCCGTTGAGGAAATGATCACCTTCTCGTCGAGATCGACCTTCACGCCCGGAATGCCTGCCACGTCGGAGCCGGTCGCGATGACAATGTTCTTGCCTTCGATTTCCTGGACCTTGCCGTCTTCGGCAGTCACGGAAACCTTGCCAGCCGATACGATCTTGCCGGTCCCCTGGAATGCATCGATCTTGTTCTTCTTGAAGAGGAAGGCAACGCCATCGACGTTGGCCTTTACCGTCGCATCCTTGTGCGCCAGCATCTTTCCGAGGTTCAGCTTCGGAGCAGCGACCTCGATGCCGAGCGCGTCCATGCCGTGGCCAGCCTGATGGAACATTTCGGAGGCATGCAGCAGCGCCTTGGACGGGATGCAGCCGACGTTCAGGCACGTGCCGCCGAACGTTGCGCGCTTTTCAACGACAGCGACCTTGAGGCCGAGCTGGGCTGCCTTGATGGCAGCGACGTAGCCGCCAGGGCCGGTTCCGATAACGATCACATCGTAGGACATTGTTTCTTTTCCTTTTCGTTATTTGCTTAGTCAGCCGCGCGGGCGAGCGCGAGGCGGAAACCGAAGCCGACCAGTGCGGCGCCGGTGATACGGTTGAACCATCTGCCGCTTGCGATGAAGCGGTCGCGAATGGGCTTTACGGTGAAGAAAGTGGAGACGCCGGCGAACCAGGCGACGAGTGCGGTGGCCATTCCGATGCCGTAGCTGAACTGGATCAGCGCCGGGGTATCGTGATGCACCAGCGTCGAGAAGAGGGACAGGAAGAACAGGACCGGCTTCGGATTGAGCGCGTTGGTGATGAAGCCCATGCCGAGGCATTTCAGCGCCGAGATCGGCGCGCGGTCTTCGTCCGTCACCTCGATCTCATTCACGTTGAAGCCCGGCTCGCGGAAGGACTTGATGCCGAGGTAGACGAGATAGGCGACGCCGGCCCATTTGATCATGGCAAACAGCATCAGCGATTTGGAGACGATCAGGCCAAGGCCGAGGATCGTGTAGCTGATGTGAAAGAGCAGCGAGAAGCCCATGCCGAGGCCGGTCATCATGGCGGCACGGCGCCCGTGCACGATGCTCTGGCGCAGGATGACCGCAAAGTCGGCGCCCGGTACGACGATGAAGATCGAAAAGACGGCCATGAGGCCGAGAAATTCGAAGAAGTATTGCATGGCGATATGGTCTCCGTGCCCTAACGGCCGCCGCTGACGTTGAGTATGGCGCCCGTTATATAGGAAGCCGTCGGCGAGAGAAGGTAGAGGACCGCATCGGCTATCTCCTCTGCCGTGCCGGGCCGCTGCATCGGAATGCTCGGTGCGAGGTCGCGTGCGCGGTTCGGCAGGCCGCCGGATGCATGAATGTCGGTATCAATGACGCCGGGACGGATAGCGTTCACACGCACGCCCTCATTCGCCACCTCGCGGGACAGGCCCACGGTGAACGTATCGATCGCGGCCTTCGAGGCAGCGTAGTCGACATACTGCGAGGCCGAGCCCAGCACCGCTGCCATTGACGAAATGTTGACGATCGCCCCGCCCTTGCCGCCGTGGTTCGACGACATGCGGCGAACGGCCTCGGCCGCGCAGAGGATCGAACCGGTCACGTTGACACGCATCATCCGTTCAAGCCGCTCGACGCTCATCTCGTCGACGCGCTGCTTGGCATCGACGATGCCGGCATTGTTGACCAGCCCGTCCAGCCGTCCGAAATGCCTGTCGACGGCCTGAAACATCGAAACGATATCCTGCGCGCTGCCGACATCGCCCTTGATGGCGATGGCGTCGCCACCCTCTGCCTTGACCTCGGAGACGATAGCATCGGCAGCGGCGCGGTTCGCGGCGTAGTTCACGGCGACGTCCCAGCCCTGGCGGGCAGCGAGACGGCAGACCGCCGCACCGATGCCTCGGCTCCCGCCGGTAACGAGAAGGACGGGTCGTTGTGTCATTTCGCGCACTCCTCGAATGCCAGGACATCCCACGGCGCAACCGTCGCCTTGTCGTTGCCCCATATCTGCGATTGGCGGATCGCCGGGCCGAGACCCGGCAGAAAGATATTCTCGGTGGCTGCCGCGGCTTCGGACTGCAGATTGTCGATTTCGCCCTTGGCGTTTACGCTATAGACCGTGCCCCGCCAGATCGTGCAGGCATCCAGATCGGCGCCCGTCACGTCGCCGCCAGGGCAGTTGAACATCAGGATACCGACGGCGCGTTCCGGATCGTCGGACGGCATCACATAGCCGTCCAGCTCGATCGAAGTTTTGAGAACCTTTAGCGTGAACCGGTTTCTGGCAGCGGCTGCTTCCGAATTGATCGGCGTAAAGCGAAGCTCGTAGGCGCCGTCGCGGTCGGCATAGACGGCACTTGCCTGCGTGCAATCGGGAGCACCAAAAGCAGTCGCAGGCAGCGCCAGCAAAAACGCGAGCGACGCCCAGACCCTACCCTTGGCAAAGGGAGGCATCCCGGTCATACGCCCTGTGGAGATTGCCAGCGACATTGCGCGCCCCGCTGAGGTGGAAAGGGCCGCTCACGCGGCCCAGTCGAATGCTTAGAGATCGAGAACCAGGCGCTCCGGATCTTCCAGGCTTTCCTTGACGCGGACGAGGAAGGTCACGGCTTCCTTGCCGTCGACGATACGGTGGTCGTAGGAGAGCGCGAGATACATCATCGGACGGATGACGATCTGGCCGCCAACGACGACCGGACGGTCCTGGATCTTATGCATGCCGAGGATGCCGGATTGCGGCGCGTTCAGGATCGGCGAGGACATCAGCGAGCCGTAAACGCCGCCATTGGTGATCGTGAAGGTGCCGCCCTGCATGTCGGCCATCGAGAGCGAGCCATCGCGCGCAGCCTTTGCGAGACGCGCCAGTTCCTTTTCGACTTCAGCGATCGACATCTGGTCCGCGTCGCGGATGACAGGGACGACGAGGCCCTTGTCCGTGCCGACGGCCATGCCGATGTGGCAGAAGTTCTTGTAGATGATGTCGGTGCCGTCGATCTCGGCGTTAACAGCCGGAAGTTCCTTCAGCGCGTGGGTGATAGCCTTGGTGAAGAAGCCCATGAAGCCGAGCTTCACGCCATGCTTCTTTTCGAAGACGTCCTTGTACTTGGCGCGCAGGTCCATGACAGCCTTCATGTCCACCTCGTTGTAGGTGGTCAGCATGGCAGCCGTGTTCTGTGCGTCCTTCAGGCGCTTGGCGATCGTCTGGCGCAGGCGCGTCATCTTCACGCGCTCTTCGCGAGCCGCATCCTCGACAGTCGACGGGCCGCGGGCGGCAGCCGGAACGGCAGGAGCGGCAGCGGCAGCCGGGGCGGAGATGCCCTTGGCAACAGCAGCGATCACGTCGCCCTTCAGAACCTGGCCACGCTTGCCGCTGCCGTCGATCTGATCGGCCGACAGGTTGTTTTCGGCGAGCATCTTGGCGGCAGCCGGTGCCGGCGGCATCGCGGAAGCAGCAGCTGCCGGAGCAGCGGCGGCAGCGACAGCCGGTTCGGCTACCTTTGCCGGGGCGGCGGCGGGAGCAGCAGCAGCCGGGGCGGCGGCGGCACCAGCGCCTGCGGCGATCTGGCCGAGCAGCGCGCCGAGACCGACGGTTTCGCCAGCCTGGGCGACAATCTCGGACAGCGTACCGGAAGCCGGTGCGGGCACTTCGATGGTCACCTTGTCGGTTTCAAGCTCGAGAATCGGTTCGTCGGCCTTGATGGCATCGCCGACCTTCTTGAACCAGGTACCGACGGTTGCCTCGCTGACGGATTCACCGAGAGTTGGAACGCGGATTTCTGTGGCCATTGTTCAAATCCTGATTTGCTTGTGTTCGTTTATTCGTTTCCGGCTCCTGACGGCCGGAGAATGATCGAGGGCATTGGCAATATGTCGAAGCGAAAACCGTAACCGGACTGGATGATCGGATCGGCATCGGCAAGCGCTTGCGCTGCCTGCTGATCCTCCACCGAGACGACTGCCATGCCCCAGCCTCCTTCACCTTCGAAGACGGGACCGACGGCGATCGCCGATCCCTGTTCCGCGTTCTGGTGCCAGTAGGCGGCATGGCGCTTCATCGCGGCCATTTCCTCCCCGGTCGCGTCGTAGGGGAAACGGGGGCGAGGCGGCACAAGTCTGAAGAAGAAATATGCCATCGCCCCGATCCCTTAACCGCCCAGCGCATCCTCGAGGAATGCGGCGAGCTGCGACAGATGCTTGGACATCAGACCCGTTGCCGGCGAAGCGGCAGCCGGACGGCCGGTGTAACGGACGCGCTGGTACTTCGCATCGATGTGGGCGAGCACCCACTCCAGATACGGGTCGATGAACGACCATGCGCCCATGTTCTTCGGCTCTTCCTGGCACCAGACCATCTCGGCGTTCCGGAAGCGGGAAAGCTCGTTGATGAGCGCCTTTGCCGGGAACGGATAGAGCTGTTCGACGCGCAGCAGGTAGATGTCGTCGATGCCGCGCTTTTCGCGCTCTTCCAGAAGGTCGTAGTAGACCTTGCCGGTGCACATGACCACGCGGCGGATCTTCGCATCCTTCTGCAGTTTGATCGGGCCGTCCTTGATGACCTCCGCATCGTCCCAGAGGAGGCGATGGAAGGAAGACTCGCCAGCGAGTTCGGCAAGGCTGGAAACAGCCCGCTTGTGACGCAGCAGGGACTTCGGCGTCATCAGCACGAGCGGCTTGCGGAAGTCGCGCTTCAGCTGACGGCGCAGGATGTGGAAGTAGTTCGCCGGCGTCGTGACGTTGGCAACCTGCATGTTGTCCTCGGCGCAAAGCTGCAGGAAGCGCTCGAGGCGGGCCGAGGAGTGCTCCGGACCCTGGCCTTCGTAGCCATGCGGCAGCAGGCAGACGAGACCCGACATGCGCAGCCACTTGCGTTCGCCCGAGGAGACGAACTGGTCGAAGACGACCTGCGCACCGTTGGCGAAGTCACCGAACTGGGCTTCCCAAAGGGTCAGCGCATTCGGGCGAGCCAGCGAATAGCCGTATTCGAAGCCGAGCACCGCTTCTTCCGAAAGCATCGAGTTGATGACTTCGTAGCGAGCCTGGTTGGACGACAGGTTCGCCAGCGGGATGTAGCGCTCTTCCGTCTCCTGATCGTAGAGAACCGAATGACGCTGCGAGAAGGTACCGCGCTCGCAATCCTGACCGGAAAGGCGGATCTTGTGGCCTTCGACAACAAGCGAACCGAAGGCAAGCGCCTCGGCCATCGCCCAGTCGAGATTCTCGCCCGTCTGGATCATGTTGGCGCGGTTTTCCATGAAGCGCTGGATCGTGCGGTGTGCATGGAAGCCTTGCGGAATTTCCGAAAGCTTGCGGCCGATATCCTTGAGCGTCTTCATCGGAACGGCGGTCTTGCCGCGGCGCTGTTCGTCGGCGTTGTCAGCCGTGCGCAGGCCCGACCACTCGCCATCCAGCCAATCGGCCTTGTTCGGCTTGTAGCTCTGCCCGGCGTCGAACTCCTGCTCGAGATGCGCGCGCCAGTCAGCCTTCATCTTCTCGACGTCGCCATCGGTCAGCAGGCCTTCGGCAACGAGGCGATCCGCATAGATCTGCAGCACCGTCTTGTGGGCGCGGATGACCTTGTACATCTTCGGCTGAGTGAAGGACGGCTCATCGCCTTCATTGTGGCCGTAGCGACGATAGCAGAACATGTCGACCACAACGGGCTTGTGGAACTTCATGCGGAATTCCATGGCGATCTTGGCAGCATAGACAACTGCTTCCGGATCGTCGCCGTTGACGTGGAAGATCGGCGCTTCGATCATCTTGGCGACGTCGGACGGATAGGGCGACGAACGCGAGAAGGCCGGGTTGGTGGTGAAGCCGATCTGGTTGTTGATGATGACGTGCATCGTGCCGGCAACGCGGTGACCGCGCAGGCCCGACAGGCCGAGGATTTCGGCAATCACGCCCTGGCCGGCAAACGCCGCGTCGCCGTGGATCAGCAGCGGCAGAACCTTGGCGCGCTCCGACAGCGGAATGGTATCGCCGTCCCAGACGGTGGCGCCCATGTCCTGCTTGGCGCGAGCCTTGCCCATGACGACGGGGTCAACGATTTCAAGGTGCGACGGATTGGCCGTCAGCGAGACGTGGACCTTGTTGCCGTCGAACTCGCGGTCGGAGGAGGCGCCGAGGTGGTACTTGACGTCGCCGGAACCTTCGACTTCGTCAGGCGCGTAGGAACCGCCCTTGAATTCGTGGAAAATCGCGCGATGCGGCTTGCCCATGACTTGCGAAAGCACATTCAGACGACCGCGATGGGCCATACCGAATACGGCTTCACGAAGGCCGAGGTGGCCGCCGCGCTTCAGGATCTGCTCCAGCGCCGGGATGAGCGATTCGCCACCATCGAGACCAAAGCGCTTGGTGCCCTTGAACTTCACGTCTAGGAACTGCTCGTAGCCTTCGGCCTCGACCAGCTTGGCAAGGATCGCCTTCTTGCCTTCCGGGGTGAAGGCAACGCCCTTGTCCGGACCTTCGATGCGCTCCTGGATCCAGGCTTTTTCTTCCGGATTGGAAATATGCATGAATTCGACGCCGAGGGTCGAGCAGTAGGTGCGCTCGAGGATCTCGATCATCTCGGGAAGGGTGGCGTATTCAAGGCCGAGAACGTTGTCGATGAAGATCTTGCGGGAATAGTCGGCCTGCGTGAAACCGTAAGCTTCGGGCGACAGTTCCTTGTAGTCTTCGACGGGTGCTGCGATCCCGAGCGGATCGAGCTTGGCATGCAGGTGGCCGCGCATGCGATAGGCGCGGATCATCATGATGGCGCGGACGGAGTCGCGGGTCGCCTGCAGGATGTCGGCACCTTCGGTCGGCTTGCCTGATGCTTCCGCCTTGCCCTTGACCTTGGTCTCGATGATCTTTTCAACAGTGCCCCAATCGCCGTCGAGCGCCGAAACTAGATCGCTCTTCGGCTGCAGGGGCCAGTTCGTCTTGCGCCAGGATGCACCCTTGGCCGCCTTTTTCACATCTTCCGGATTGTCTTCCAGAGCCTTGAAGAAGGACCGCCATTCCTCGTTGACCGAGCTCGGGTCTTCTTCATAGCGCGCATAGAGCTGCTCGATATAGGCAGCATTGGCGCCATCCAGGAACGAGGTAATCTGAAACTGCTCGTTGGCTTCTTGCCGTGCCATGGTTGCACGCGGACGCTTTCGTCCGCCTCCTGACTTGTGATTCCGCCGGATACTCGACCGGCTTGCCGCATCTGTCGATAGCCGCCTGTCCGCGGCTCATTCCATTTCAAAGTCGAGACCCGGGCGAGCGGCGAAAACCGTTGCCCGGGTTATAGATTGGATTAGCCCTTGAGGACTTCAACCAGCGTCTTGCCGAGGCGCGCCGGCGAAGGCGAAACCTTGATGCCAGCCGATTCCATGGCCGCGATCTTCGATTCCGCGTCGCCCTTGCCGCCGGAAACGACAGCACCGGCATGACCCATGGTGCGGCCCTTCGGAGCCGTACGGCCCGCGATGAATCCGGCCATCGGCTTCTTGCGGCCCTTCTTGGCTTCGTCGATCAGGAACTGGGCCGCGTCTTCTTCAGCCGAGCCGCCGATTTCGCCGATCATGATGATCGAGGTCGTGGCTTCATCGGCCAGGAACATTTCCAGCACGTCGATGAACTCGGTGCCCTTGACCGGGTCGCCGCCGATACCGACAGCCGTCGTCTGGCCGAGGCCTTCGTTGGATGTCTGGAACACCGCTTCGTAGGTCAGCGTGCCTGAACGGGAAACGATGCCGACCGAACCCTTGCGGAAGATCGAGCCCGGCATGATGCCGATCTTGCACTCTTCCGGCGTCAGGATGCCCGGGCAGTTCGGTCCGAGCAGGCGTGACTTCGACTTGTCGAGCTTGGCCTTGACGCGCACCATATCCATGACCGGGATGCCCTCGGTGATGCAGGTGATGAACGGGATTTCGGCCTCGATCGCCTCGATGATCGCATCAGCAGCACCGGCCGGCGGGACGTAGATCACGGTCGCATCGGCGCCGGTCCGTTCCTTGGCTTCGGCAACGCTTGCGAAGATCGGCAGCGAGGTACCGTCGACGCCCGACGACCAGGTTTCGCCACCCTTCTTCGGGTGAATACCGCCGACCATCTTGGTACCGTAGTAAGCAAGCGCCTGTTCGGTGTGGAAGGTACCGGTCTTGCCGGTCAGGCCCTGAACGAGAACCTTGGTGTCTTTGTTGACGAGAATAGACATTCTTTCGGTCCTTCCGGATTAGGCCTTGATCGCCGCGACGATCTTCTTCGCCGCGTCGTCGAGATCGTCGGCAGCCGTAATCGCCAGACCCGACTCGTTGAGGATTTTCTTGCCGAGTTCGACGTTGGTGCCTTCGAGGCGAACGACGAGCGGAACCTTCAGACCGACTTCCTGCACAGCTGCGACAACGCCTTCGGCGATGACGTCGCAACGCATGATGCCGCCGAAGATGTTGACGAGGATGCCCTCGACCTTCGGGTCAGCCGTAATGATCTTGAAGGCTGCAGCGACCTTCTCCTTGCCGGCGCCACCGCCGACGTCGCAGAAGTTTGCCGGCTCCTTGCCGTAGAGCTTGATGATGTCCATCGTCGCCATGGCGAGACCGGCGCCGTTGACCATGCAGCCAATGTTGCCGTCGAGGGCTACGTAGGCGAGATCCCACTTCGAGGCCTCGATTTCCTTGGCGTCTTCCTCGGTCTCGTCGCGCAGCGCCTTGACGTCGTCGTGGCGGAACAGCGCATTGCCGTCGAATGACATCTTGGCGTCGAGAACGCGCAGGTGGCCATCCTTCATGACGATCAGCGGGTTAACCTCGAGGAGAGCCATGTCCTTCTCGCCGAATGCCTTGTAGAGCGCCGGAAACAGCGACTTGGCGTCTTCGGCGGCGGCGCCGGTCAGTTCGAGAGCCTTGGAGATCGCAGCAACGTCAGCCGCGGTGACGCCGGCTTCCGGATCGATAGCGATCGTGTGGATCTTCTCGGGCGTATCGTGAGCGACAGCCTCGATGTCCATGCCGCCTTCGGTCGAGACGACGAAGGCAACGCGGCCAACCGAGCGGTCGACCAGCAGCGAGCAATAGAGTTCGCGGGCAATATCGGCGCCGTCTTCGATGTAGAGGCGGTTGACCTGCTTGCCAGCTTCGCCCGTCTGCGCCGTTACCAGCGTGTTGCCGAGCATTTCCTTGGCGTGAGCAACGACTTCGTCGATCGACTTGGCGAGACGAACACCGCCCTTGGCGTCGGCGCCGAGTTCCTTGAACTTGCCCTTGCCGCGGCCGCCGGCATGGATCTGGCTCTTGACCACATAAAGCGGGCCCGGAAGCGACTTGGCGGCAGCTTCGGCTTCCTCGACCTTGAGGATCGCCACACCTTTTGCGACCGGCGCGCCATAGCCCTTCAGCAGAGCCTTGGCCTGATATTCATGAATATTCATGGATCTATTCCTGTTTGGATTGCGTCAGCGCGCGGTCTGATTACTTCAGCGCAGGCGCAATGTTGATGCAGGCTTCGCAAAGACCGGCGACAGCAGCGACCGACTTGTCGAAGGCTTCCTTTTCGGCCTTGTTGAGGTCGATCTCGATGACGCGCTCGACGCCGCCGGCACCGATAACAGTGGGAACGCCGACATACATGTCCTTGACGCCGTACTGGCCAGTCAGCTGTGCTGCGCAAGGCAGGACGCGCTTCTTGTCCTTGAGGTAGGACTCGGCCATTTCGATCGCGGAAGCAGCCGGCGCATAGTAGGCCGAGCCGGTCTTCAGCAGGCCGACGATTTCGGCACCCCCGTCACGGGTACGCTGGATGATTTCTTCGAGGCGTTCCTTGGTGACCCAACCCATCGTGACGAGATCCGTCAGCGGAATACCGCCAACCGTCGAATAGCGGGCGAGCGGCACCATCGTGTCGCCATGGCCGCCGAGAACGAATGCCGTGACGTCCTGTACGGAAACGTTGAATTCCTGGGACAGGAACAGGCGGAAGCGCGACGAGTCGAGAACGCCGGCCATACCGACGACCTTGTTGGCCGGAAGGCCGGAGAACTTCTGCAGCGCCCAGACCATCGCGTCGAGCGGATTGGTGATGCAGATGACGAAAGCGTTCGGGGCATACTTCTTGATGCCGGCGCCGACCTGTTCCATGACCTTGAGGTTGATGCCGAGAAGGTCGTCGCGGCTCATGCCCGGCTTGCGCGGCACACCGGCGGTGACGATGCAGACATCAGCACCCTCGATCGCCGAATAGTCGCTGGCGCCCGTCAGGTTGGCGTCGAAGCCCTCGACCGGAGAGGACTGAGCGATGTCGAGGCCCTTACCCTGAGGAATGCCGTCGGCGATATCGAAGAGAACGATGTCACCCAGTTCCTTCAGGCCGGCGAGATGCGCCAGCGTGCCACCAATCATGCCAGAACCAATGAGTGCGATCTTGTTACGCGCCATTTCGCTGTTTCCTTTGCGATCAAAATTCGTCAGGCGACGCGCGGAGGGGGCATCGCCCAATGCCGCAATCGCATAGCTCCAAAGCCAAAAAATGGCAAATGATTATTTTTGAGCAAGGAATTTCAATCGTTTAGATCATAAAATTCTTACGTAAACGTAAGATTATTTGTCGCCAGAACGTTACTCCGCGGCCCGCCGCTCGTGATGCAATGCAAGATATTCCAAACTGCGCATTTCGAAAAGTCGCGAGACAGTACGATCGAATTCGAAGCCTTCGGTGCCACGCGCCTGTGTCAGCAAGTTTTCAGGCATCGCCGCAGCGGAGACATAGAGCCGTACCGCATGATCGTAAAGTGTATCGATCAGGATGATGAAGCGCTTGATCTGGTTTCGCTTGTCTGGCCCCAGCAGCGGCACGTGATCGATGAAGATGGCGTCGAAACGTTCGGCAATGGCCAGAAAGTCCGCGGCACCCAACGGCTTTTCACAGAGATCAGCGAACGAAAACCGCGCCAGCCGATCAACTGCCAGCGGCACGTGGATCGACCGCCCCTTCATCGGAATCTCCAGCGGCTGCGCCTTTCGGCCGTGAAGCGCCTGCATCCAGGATGCATCCATGGCCATGTCGGTCCGGTTATCGATCGGCGTCAGATAGACCGGCTGGCTGTCGAGCTTCTCCATCCGGTAGTCAGTCGGCGAGTCCAGTGTCACGATCTCGACGTTCTGCTTCAGGAGATCGACGAAGGGCAGGAACAAGCTCCGATTGAGGCCGTCCTTGTAGAGGTTGTTGGGCTCGACATTGGAGGTCGCGACCAGCAGGCACCCGCGCCGGAAAAGTTCGGAAAACAGCCGCGACAGGATCATCGCGTCGGCGATGTCAGTCACGGTAAACTCATCGAAGCACAGCAGTTCGGCTTCGTCATAGAGGGCAGCAGCAACGACCGGAATGGGATCGGCCTGCTTGGTCTCGCCCTGCTTGAGCTTCAGCCGGTGTGCCGCGATGCGGTTGTGCACGTCGGCCATGAATTCGTGGAAGTGCGCGCGCCGCTTCTTCGCGCAAGGCGCCATGCCGAAGAACATATCCATCAGCATCGTCTTGCCGCGGCCGACGCTGCCATGAATGTAGAGTCCCTTGACTGCTTCCGCCGGCTTCTTCTTGTTGGCGAACAACCAGCCGAGAGCGCTTGCCTTTGCCGCCGGCCGCCGCTGCTTCAACCCCGACAGTACCCGATCCAGGCATTTCGCCACGTGCATCTGGGCTGAATCGATTTGAAGCGCGCCCGAAGCCGTCAGCGACTTCAATTGTTCACTGACGCTCAGGGTGTAGTCTGGCATGGGTTGCATAAAGGAGGTCCGCCTATGCAGGATCGGCGGCCTTCGCCGCCGGATCTTTTAACGGCTGAGGCTGATCGGCTGACCGGTATTGGTCTGGCCGCTGAAAGCGTTGTCGGCGGTCTTGTAGACGCTGCCGATCTGGTTGCCGCTGCGGTCCTTCAGGATAACCTGCTTGCCTGAAACTTCCCAGGAGCCCATCGCCGTCAGTTCGCCGACGCAGCCGCGCGTACCGCCACGCGAGCCGCTGCCGAGATTGGTGAGCGTCAGGAACATGTCGCAGGAGCCGTTGACGCGCCAGCTGCCGACCATCGATTCCTTCGTGACATCCATCGCATTCGCAGCCATCGCGCCGGGCTGGCCGCCGGCGACTGGCGCCGTGGCCGTTGGAGCGGCCGGGAATTGGGAAGCACCGGAAGGCGGCGGAAGCTGTCCGCCCTGAACCGAAGGAACCGGCTGGGCCGTCAGCGGCGCCGGCTGGCTAAAGCTTGCATTGTCATAGGCGGTGCGCTGGCAGCCAGCTAACGACAGAATAACCACGAGACCTGTCGCCATATGTCTGAACTGCATCATCATACTCCTGATTTTTCCAGTATTGCCCTGAAGTTGCCGCGCAATCACGGCGGAATTATCTTGAAAGGCTGTACTGAATCAAGCCAGCGCGAGGAGAAATTGTGTCGATGTGGGAGCAACGCCGTAACGCCGAGACAAATTTGGCGCAATCCCGGACAGATTAAGGCTTCGCGAGCGGATAAAGAAAAGGGCCGCATCCGCGGCCCTTTTGCTGGATTGATCAAACACGACGCTCGACCATCATCTTCTTGATTTCGGCGATTGCCTTGGCAGGGTTCAGGCCCTTCGGGCAGGTCTGCGCGCAGTTCATGATCGTGTGGCAGCGATAGAGACGGAACGGATCCTCGAGATTGTCGAGACGCTCGCCGGTCGCTTCGTCGCGGCTGTCGATCAGCCAGCGGTAAGCCTGCAGGAGAACGGCCGGACCGAGGTAGCGGTCGCCGTTCCACCAGTAGCTCGGACAGGAAGTCGAGCAGCAAGCGCAGAGAATGCACTCGTAGAGGCCGTCGAGCTTCTGGCGGTCCTCATGGCTCTGCTTCCATTCCTTGGCCGGCGTCGGCGAAACCGTCTTCAGCCATGGCTCGATCGAGCGGTGCTGGGCATAGAAGTTGGTGAGATCCGGGACCAGGTCCTTGACGACAGGCAGATGCGGCAGCGGATAGATCTTCACCGCGCCCTTGATGTCGTCGAGACCCTTGGTGCAGGCGAGCGTATTCGTGCCGTCGATGTTCATCGCGCAGGAGCCGCAGATGCCCTCACGACAGGAACGGCGCAGCGTCAGCGTCGGGTCGATTTTGTTCTTGATGTAGAGCAGACCGTCGAGCACCATCGGACCGCAATCGTCGACATCGATATAGAAGGTGTCGATCGACGGGTTCTGTCCGTCATCCGGGCTCCAGCGGTAGACGCGGAATTCGCGAGTGTTCTTCGCGCCCGCTGGCTTCGGCCATACCTTGCCTTCGCGGATCTGGGAGTTCTTGGGAAGAGCGAGTTCAACCATGTCCGGTTCCTTTTAGTACACGCGAGCCTTGGGCGCGATCTTCTTGGGATCGATGCCCTCTGCGATGAGCTCGGTGTGAACCGGGCGGTAGTCGAGCTTGACGTCGCCTGACTCGTTGACCCAGGCAAGTGTGTGCTTGCGCCAGTTGACGTCGTCACGGCCGGCAAAAGCGCCTTCCGTGTAGTCTTCGCGTGCGTGCGAACCACGGCTCTCCTTGCGAGCCTCGGCGCCGTAGATCGTCGTGATGGCGTTGGCCATCAGGTTCTGCAGCTCGAGGGTTTCCACGAGGTCGGAGTTCCAGATCATCGAACGGTCGGTGACCTTGATGTCGCGCATTTCCTGCCAGATGGCCGAGATGCGCTTGCAGCCCGACTCCAGCGATTCCTGCGTACGGAACACGGCGGCGTCTTCCTGCATGGCGCGCTGCATCTTCTCGCGCAGCACCGCCGTCGGCGTGCCGCCGCTGGCATTGCGCAGGCTGTCGAAGCGATCCATGATCTTGTCGCAGGCGGCGACGTTGAGATGCGGGATCGGCGCGCTGCGATCGATGACCTCGCCGGCGCGGATCGCAGCGGCGCGGCCGAAGACCACGAGGTCGATCAGCGAGTTGGAGCCGAGACGATTGGCGCCGTGCACCGAGGCGCAACCGGCTTCGCCCACGGCCATCAGGCCGGGGATGATGCGCTCCGGATTGGAGCTGTCGGCATTCAGCACTTCGCCCCAGTAGTTCGTCGGAATACCGCCCATGTTGTAGTGGACAGTCGGCAGGACCGGGATCGGCTCGCGCGTCACGTCGACGCCGGCGAAGATCTTGGCGCTCTCGGAAATGCCCGGCAGGCGCTCGTGCAGAACGGCCGGATCGAGATGGTCGAGATGCAGGAAGATGTGGTCCTTGTTCTTGCCGACGCCGCGACCTTCGCGGATCTCAAGCGTCATGCAGCGCGAAACGACGTCGCGCGAGGCAAGGTCCTTCGCCGAAGGGGCATAGCGTTCCATAAAGCGCTCGCCCTCGGAGTTGACGAGGTAGCCGCCTTCGCCGCGCGCGCCCTCGGTGATGAGACAGCCCGAACCGTAAATGCCGGTCGGGTGGAACTGTACGAATTCCATGTCCTGCAGCGGCAGACCGGCGCGGGCCACCATACCGCCGCCGTCGCCGGTGCAGGTATGGGCAGAGGTTGCCGAGAAGTAGGCGCGGCCATAACCGCCGGTCGCCAGCACCACCATCTTGGCGGCGAAGCGATGAATGGTGCCGTCATCGAGGCACCAGGCGACGACGCCGGTGCAGCGGCTGCCGTCATCCGACATGATCAGGTCGAGCGCGAAATACTCGATGAAGAACTCGGCGTTGTTGCGCAGCGACTGACCATAGAGCGTGTGCAGGATCGCGTGGCCGGTACGGTCGGCAACGGCGCAGGTGCGCTGCACCGGCGGGCCTTCGCCGAAGTTCTGCATGTGGCCGCCGAACGGCCGCTGGTAGATCTTGCCTTCCTCGTTGCGTGAGAAGGGAACGCCGTAATGCTCAAGCTCATAGACCGCCTTCGGCGCTTCCATGGTGAGATACTGCATGGCGTCGACGTCGCCGAGCCAGTCGGAGCCCTTGACGGTGTCGTAGAGGTGCCACTGCCAGCTGTCGGGCGTCATATTCTGCAGCGAGGCGGCGATGCCGCCCTGGGCAGCGACCGTGTGCGAGCGGGTCGGGAATACCTTGGTGATGCAGGCGGTGCGGAAACCCTGTTCGGCCATGCCAAGCGTGGCGCGAAGACCGGCGCCGCCGGCGCCGACGACGATCACATCGTATGAGTGATCGACGTATTTGTAGGCCTTCCCATTCTGAGCGGGTGAAGTCGGTGCCATGATACGGTTATCCTACGAATGCAATTTTCAGAATGGCGAAGAGACAGAGCCCCGCCATCAGGATCGAAAAGAACGTGTTCAGCATCAGCAGGGCGATCTTGGCGAATTCGCCATGAACGTAATCCTCGATGATGACCTGCATGCCGAGCCGCATATGAATGACGCCGGAAACGACCATCAGACCCATTACGACCGCAACAAGCGGGTTGGACAGGGCGTGAACCACATCGGCATAAGGCTCGCCGGCGTGAATGATCATGAAGATGATGAAGAAGAGAAAAAGCGGCACGTTGGCAACCGCCGTGACGCGCTGGCGCCAGAAATGATCAGTTCCTTCCTTGGCCGAGCCAAGGCCGCGAACCTTACCCAGGGGGGTGCGCATATCCATGAGAACAACCTTCAGAAGCGAATAAGGAAGCCGATCACCCAGACCAGCACGGTCAGACAGAGCGATATGACGATCGAAGCTTGAGCCATCTTGGTCGAGACTTCCTTGTCGAAGCCGTAACCGAGATCCCAGACGAAGTGACGGAAACCGCCAACCATGTGGTGCAGAAGCGCCCAGGTGTAGCCAAGCAGCACGAGCTTGCCGACGACGCTTCCGAGGATCCAGTTGACCCAGTCATAGTAGGCTTGGCCAGTCGCGGCGGCGATCAGCCACCAGGCGACCAGCAGCGTACCGACGTAAAGCGCGCCACCGGTAATACGGTGAACGATCGACATGACCATGGTGGGG
Source organism: Rhizobium sp. RHZ01 (assembly GCF_014851595.1). Taxonomy (NCBI): domain Bacteria; kingdom Pseudomonadati; phylum Pseudomonadota; class Alphaproteobacteria; order Hyphomicrobiales; family Rhizobiaceae; genus Rhizobium; species Rhizobium sp. RHZ01. Next base: position 15,497 of record NZ_JACUZZ010000012.1, on the reverse strand, counting down.
ATTGGTTTGTAAATTTGCAAATGCGGCGACAGGGGCCGGTTATTTGTCACATTCGCCATCAGAACCTCGCGGCGTCTTCTCTGCGCTCCTCCATCAGGGAGCATTCAAGGCGATCACACGAATGACAAATTTCTTTGTGTGCGTCGCATCAATGGCGACGTTTAATCACGTAAGCCCCTAACGACAAGTATAATTGCACCCCCAATTTAATTTAATCGATTTGCGTCTCTGGGTGGCGCGAACTGCGCTTGACGGCCTGGCCCGCGCTTGGCGCGAACGGCATGGCCAGACGTCTTCTGGACAATCGGCGGCTTTTGGCGCATTTTGCAGTTAACGCTTTGTTAAGCATTTCATTTTCGGAGATCCGCGCGATGCTGAAGTCTATGTCCGCGCTCGTTTCACTTGTCGCCGCTGTTTTGATCGCACTGCCGATGTCGGCGGACGATTTTGGGAGGGGTTCATTCTCTCGCCACGGTGGTAAGGGATTCTTCAGGCATCACGCACCCACGATCGTCGGTCGGCCTTTTTTTGGATGGAACGACGGACGCATCCGATTCTCGGATGGTTCCAAACGGTTCGGCCATCGCTTCGGTCGGACGCCCCTAATCAAGCCTGCGTCATTCCCGTATCGCGGCAATAGTGGTTATCGCGGTTATGGCGGACGCAACGTCATCGTCCTCGTTCAGTCGCCGACAGGCACAGGCGTAAGCGGCACCTATTCGGGATCGTCCTACGTGTATGACGCCGACGGCGGGACTTACGTCACAGCGAGCGGCTATAGCGTCGGTGCCCAGCAAAGAACCATTACCCTTGCGCCAATGGCCAAGGTGATCAACGTGACCACAAAGAGCAGCAGCTGCTCCTACGAGGCCGGCGTCTGCGTTATCAGGCCGTGAAGCGCCAAACGGTCGTTTTCTTCACCTCGCTGTCTTCAAGCGCCCGGGTAACCGGAACCTCGTAGACTGCGCAGAATTCCAGGTTCTCCTTGGGAAGATAGCTGCGTCCCGGATCCCCGACGAAGATGGCGATGCCTTGGCGACTGAGCATATTGAACCATGGAACGATCGCGGCCGCAAAGCCGGCGTCGTAGAAGACGTCGCCGGCGAGCAGAATGTCAGCCTCGACGTTGCGGCCGATCAGATCGGCACCGATAAAATCGATATCCGCCTTGTTCAGTTCGGCGTTCAGCCACACAGCGGTTTCGGTCCAGGGGTCGATGTCGGCGGCAACGACCTTCGCCGCTCCCGCGAGCTTTGCCGCAATCGCAACAAGGCCGGAACCCGTGGCAAAGTCGAGGACGCATTTGCCGGCAACGATATCAGGATGATCGAGTACGTAGCGTGCCAGCCCTTGGCCGCCCGCCCAGGCGAATGCCCAGAAAGGCGGCGGCAGGCCGATTTCCGCAAGCTCCTCTTCCGTCTTTAGCCATAGCTCGTGGGCTTCGTCCGCCAGATGCAGCCGAATTTCGGGCACATGCGGCGGCGCCATTGGACTGGTATTCGCGCGGATGAAGACCTCGGGTTCGGTTTTCAACGGCGGCTCACCGCGGCGGATTGTCGAGGCCACCCAGCCGGCAAATCTCGAGATACTCTTCGTCTGTTACCGGCTGGACCGAAAGCCGCATGGAAGTGACGAGCGACATCTTGGCAAACTTCTCGTTGGCCTTGATGTCCTTCAGCGAAACCGGCTTGGGGATATCGCAGACGGCGCGAATGTCGACGCAGTCCCAGCGGTCATCACCGGCTGCTGTCGAGTCCGGGTGAGACAGAGCGCAGACCTCGACGATACCGACGATCTCGAGACCTTCGTTGGAGTGGTAGAAGAACCCCTTATCGCCAAGCTGCATCGCCCGCATGTTGTTGCGGGCGAGATAGTTGCGGACACCGGTCCATTCGGTGCCCTTCTCGCCGGCCGCCTTCTGCTGCTCCCACGACCAGGAAGCGGGTTCTGATTTGTAGAGCCAATGCGCCACGCTCAAGCCTCCGGATTGTTGAAGACCCAATTGAAGGGCTTGATGTCGACGCTCTCAAAAAGGCCGGCCTTGGCGTAGGGGTCGCTGTCCGACAGCGCCTTCGCCGCTTCGATCGTATCGGCATGAATGATGACCAGGCTGCCGCAGGGCTTGCCATCAGCGTCGAGAAACGGGCCAGCCATCTTCAACACGCCCTCGGCATTGAGCTTGTTGAGATGTTCCACATGGGCGGGCCGCGCCTCCATGCGGACGTTGAGGTGATCGGGCTTATCCTTGCAGAGGAGGGCAAAAAGCATATCGGAACTCCTATTCAGTCGTAATCGGACGCGTCATGAGCTGATCGATGGCCTCGGCAATTCCGAGCTTGCCTTCGATGATAGCGGATACGGCATCGGTAATCGGCATGCTGACATTGAGCGACTGCGCAAGGCGCGACGCAACAGCCGCCGCAAAGGCGCCCTCTACGAGTTCGCCATGAGTGGGATCGACGGTCTCGCCGCGACCAAGGGCAATGCCGAAGCGCAGGTTACGAGATTGATGGCTGGTTGCCGTCAGCACCAGGTCGCCAAGGCCGGACAACCCGCGCACCGTGTCCGCCTGCCCGCCTTTGGCGACGACAAAACGCGACATCTCGGCAAGCCCGCGCGCAATCAGCGCCGCCCGCGCAGAGTCTCCGATACCGGCGCCTTCGACAATGCCGCAGGCGATCGCCAGAACGTTCTTCAGCGCTCCGCCGAGCTGGACGCCGATCCGGTCTGACGAGGCATAAAGCCGGAATGTTCGGCCAGAGATCGCATGCGCCAGCCTTTCGGCAACATCGATATCCGCAGCGGCGATCGCCATGGCAGTCGGCAAGCCCTTGGCGATATCGGCGGCAAATCCCGGCCCCGATAGCACGGCGATAGGGTGGCCCGGTATTTCGCGCTCCAGCATGTCGGTCAGCAGATTGCCGGTTGTCCGCTCAATGCCCTTTGCACAGGTCACGACGATCGCATTGTTCTGGAGATAGGGGCGGTATTGTCTTGCCGCATCCGCCTGCGCCTGTGAGGGCATCGCGAAGAGGACTATGTCGGCGTCGCTGATCGCGGCCGGCTCGGCAGAGAAGGCGAGCGACTCCGGCAAGGCGATGCCTGGCAAGACAGCGTCATGCAAATGCTCAGCCTTCAAGTCCGCGATCAGCTCAGGATCTCGGCCGACGAGCGTCACCGCATTGCGCTCGGTCAGCGCGATCACCGCGGCAAGCGCGGTTCCAAAAGCACCAGCTCCGATAACGGCGATCTTCTCGCTCATGCTTTCGCTCCCCGTTTGCCAAAGCCAAGCAGCGTTTCGGCGTTGGAATCCAGCGGCCAGCGCGAACGCGGCTGCACGTCGAGATCATCCGGCTCGACGCCTGTCGCCATGCGCTCCAGACCCGCCCAGGCGATCATCACGGCGTTATCGGTGCACAATCTGAGCGGCGGCGCGACAAAGCGAAAGCCATGCTTGTCGCAAAGCGACTGCAGGGTGCTGCGAACCTCCAGATTGGCAGCGACCCCGCCAGCAACCACAAGGGCCGGTCCGCCGTCGACCTGCGGAAACTCGGCCTTGAAGCGCTCCAGACCCCGGCCAATACGATCCTTCAGCGTTCGCGAGATCGCCTTCTGGAATGAGGCACAGATGTCCGCGACATCCTGCTCCGTCAATGGCGCGATTTCGGTTGCGGCCTGGCGTACGGCCGTCTTCAGGCCGGAAAACGAGAAATTCAGTTTCGCCTCGCCAACCAGAGGGCGCGGAAAGTTGAAGCGGTCCGGGTCACCGCTCTTGGCCGCGCGCTCGACCGCCGGTCCGCCTGGATACGGCAGGCTCAGCAACTTCGCCGTCTTGTCGAAAGCTTCGCCGAGGGCGTCGTCGATCGTCGTGCCCCAGCGCTCGTATTGCCCGACACCCCGGACAAGAATAAGCTGCGTATGGCCGCCGGAAACGAGCAGCATCAGATAGGGAAATGCGAGCCCATCCGTCAGCCGCGCCGTCAATGCGTGCCCTTCGAGATGGTTGACGGCATAGAGCGGTTTTCCGGACGCCTTGGCGATTGCCTTTCCGGTCATGAGGCCGACAAGCAGACCGCCGATCAGGCCAGGCCCCGAGGTTGCCGCGATGGCATCGATATCGGAGAGCGACACATTGGCGCGTTTCAAGGCTTCGTCGATCAGCGTATCGAGTGCCTCGACATGGGCGCGGGCCGCAATCTCCGGCACAACGCCGCCATAGGCGCTGTGCTCCTCGAGCTGGCTCAAGACGACGTCCGAACGCACCGTCGGCTGCCCGTCGACGGCTCGCTCGACCACAGCCGCGGCGGTTTCGTCGCAGCTTGTTTCGATGCCGAGAATACGCAGAAAGGGCGCCATGAAACCTGATCGTTGATTGCGATGGATCTTAAACCTGTTTACGAGGAACTCCGGTAACAACGGATCAATGCGGATGCAAACAAAACCTTTCCGGATCGGTACTCGAGGCAGCCCGCTGGCGCTTGCCCAGGCTCACGAGGCACGTGACAGGCTGATGGCGGCGCATGGACTGCCCGAAGCAATGTTCGAAATCGTCGTACTGAGCACCAAGGGCGATCGCATCACCGACCGTTCGCTGGCCCAGATCGGCGGCAAGGGACTTTTCACCGAAGAGCTGGAGCAGCAACTTGCGAGCGGCGACCTCGACATTGCCGTGCATTCCGCCAAGGACATGCCGACACAGCTTCCGGAGGGGCTCTGTCTTTCGGCCTTTCTGCCGCGCGAGGATGTCCGGGACGCGGTGATCGGACGCACTGCGCCAAAACTGATGGACCTGCCCCACGGCGCGACGGTCGGCTCCTCTTCGCTTCGCCGTCAGGCGCTTATCCGCCGCATGCGTCCAGACATCAACGTCATCACCTTTCGTGGCCTCGTCGATACGCGGCTTAGAAAGCTGCAAGAAGGCCAGGTCGACGCCACGCTGCTTGCGCTTGCCGGCTTGAAGCGGCTCGGCAAGGTCGAGGTGATAACCGATATCCTCCCTGCTGAAACCTTTCCGCCTGCGCCGGCACAGGGCGCCATCTGCATTGAAAGCCGCATCGGCGACACCCGCATCGATAGCCTGCTTGCGCCCATCAACGATGCCGCGACCTTCGACGCGGTTTCCTGTGAAAGGGCCTTCCTTGCCGCCTTGGACGGCTCCTGCCGCACGCCGATCGGCGGTTACGCCGTCTGCGAAGGCGACCAGGTCCGCTTCTCCGGCTTGATCATCACACCTGATGGCCGCAACCAGCATGCCATCAGCGTCGATGGCCACAGGCGCGATGCGGCCGCTTTGGGCACCCGCGCAGGGCAGGAGATCCGCGCCCGCGCCGGCAGCAGTTTCTTCGACGACTGGAGCTGATGTCCTAATGCGCGTGCTCGTGACCCGTCCTCAGCATTCGGGCGAGCGCACCGCCAAGCGTCTTCGCGAGCTAGGACACGAACCGATACTGCTGCCCCTGTCGCATCCGGTTCACGACGCCAACGCGGCGTTGCGCGGCTTGAGCACGACCAAGGGCAGCATCGCGATCACCAGTGCCGAAACGATCCGGGCGCTCACAGCCCATGACGCCGAGCTGGCCGTTCACCTCGCTCGCCCCCTCTTTGCGGTCGGTGATGCGACGGCTGAGGAAGCGCGGGCGATCGGCTTTAGCTCCGTCACGGCATCGGGCGGCAGCGGCGCCGAGCTTGCTGAGACGATTGCGAAAAAAGCAGGGGGCTCCGTTCTCTATCTGGCGGGATCGCCGAGAGCGGAGACCTTCGAGAAGCGTGCAAGCGAAATCGGCCTGCGGATTACCGTCGCGGAGTGCTACCGGATGGAGCCGACACCGATCGCGCCGCAAGCGCTGGACACAATCTTTGAGCAGCGGCCGGATGCGATCCTGTTTTTCTCGCGCCAGACAGCAGAAGACTTCTTCCGTGTCGCTGAGCCGCAGATGCGACCCGATCGGGTAGACGGAATACGTCTTCTCTGCCTCAGCAAATCCGTTGCAGAGATGGTCCCCGCGTCGCTGCGGGGCGCTGTGAGCATCGCGGCGATGCCGGAGGAGCGCAGCCTTTTGTCGCTCCTTTGAACGCGCTGCGTGCCCAAATTTCGTCTAACCTCTTTCCTTGTCTGGCATCACTGACTAGTTTCGTTGCATTGCATAATTAAGAGGGTCTCATGGCACCAGGAAATCCGCCTCGCCACTCGAAGAGCACCGAGAAGCCGGTCACTATCGATCTGGATAAGCAGGAATTTGCTTCTGCCAAGGATGCCGAGACGAAAGCCGAGGAACCGGCCGATGTGCCGAAACCCGGTGCCGTGGATGAGCCTCAAGCGCAGCCTGAATTGACCGACGAGCCATCGCCTGACGAAGCGCCAAAGGCTGCAGCCGAACCCGCACCCGAAACGAGCGAGCCGGCACCGCCAGCACCGCCCACCTTCCCGCGCAACAGCACATCGGGCCTGATCGCCGCCGGCATTGTCGGCGGCCTGATCGCACTTGTCGGCGCCGGAGCCATTCAATATGCCGGGTTTCTGCCCGGCTCGTCCGCGCCTGCTTCACCCCCTGCCGATGTCTCCAATCTCTCGGCTGAAATCGACGGGCTCAAGCAATCGGTCGCCAATCTCGCCGCTGCCCCCTCCACGCCAGATAACGGCGCGCTGGAACAGCGTATTGCTGCGCTGGAAGTGACGGCCAAGACCCTGCCGGCTGCTGCCGACACGGCTGCGGTCGATGCTTTCAATCAGAAGATCGCCGACCTGACCGGCCAGATCGACCAGCTGCGGGCCGCGGTCTCCCAGACAACGGAACAAAAAGCCGCCGACGGCGCCGATATCACGCAACACCTGGCCGAAATCGAGAAGAAACTGAACGAGCCGCGGCGCGACGTTGCCGTCGCCAAGGCCATCGCGGCCGCCGCTTTGAAGGCGGCGATCGATCGCGGCGGACCGTTCGTCGCCGAGCTCGACACCTTTGCCGGCGTCTCTCCTGACGATCCGGCCGTTGCAGATCTGCGCAACTTCGCCGAAACCGGCGTTCCCTCGCGCGCCGAACTGATCCGCCAGGTCCCGGATGTTGCAACCGCCATCGTCGGTTCCGTCAATCAGGCCGCTCCCGACCAGATTTGGTCCGACCGGTTGATGGCAAGCGCCAAGTCGCTGGTAACGATCCGCCCCGTCGGCAATATTGAGGGTGAGAGCGTCGAGGCAATTGCCGCGCGCATGGAAGACAAGGTGAAGAACGGCGACCTGCAGGGCGCCGCGTCCGAATGGGCCGATCTGCCTGCTCAGGCAAAACAGGCCTCCGCCGCTTTCAAGCAATCGCTGGAAGCCCGCATCCGCGTCGAGGATCTTGTGGGCAGCGCCCTGTCCAACGCGGTCTCCAGCGCCGGCAAGGAGGGCTGAGGCATGGTCAGGCTCGTCATATTTGCCCTCGTCGTCCTCGCACTAGGCTGCGGATTTTCCTGGCTGGCAGATCGCCCGGGCGATCTTTCGCTGGTCTGGGAAGGGCAGCTTTACCAGACCCGGCTGGTCGTGGCGGCAAGCGCCCTGATCGCGCTCATCGCGGCCGTGATGGCCGCGTGGTGGCTGCTGCGCACACTCTGGACGTCGCCCTACTCCGTCACTCGCTATTTCCGTGCCCGCAAGCGCGACCGCGGTTATCAGGCTCTGTCGACTGGCCTGATCGCGGCTGGTGCCGGCAATGCGCTGATGGCGCGCAAGATGGCCGCCCGTTCGCAAGGATTGCTCCGCGCCGATCAGGAGCCGCTGATCGCCCTCCTTGAGGCGCAGGCGGCGCTGATCGAAGGTCGCCACGACGAAGCGCGCGCCAAGTTCGAGGCGATGACCAATGATCCCGAGACCCGCGAGCTCGGGCTGCGCGGACTGTATCTGGAAGCCAAGCGGCTCGGCGCCAATGAGGCGGCGCGTCAATATGCGGAAAAGGCCGCGGACAACGCGCCCTATCTGCCTTGGGCAGCACAGGCAACGCTTGAGTATCGCAGCCAGGCGGGTCGCTGGGATGATGCGATGCGACTGCTGGAACAACAAAGGGCTGGCCGCGTCATCGAAAAGGCTGAGGCGGATCGGCTTCGCGCGGTTCTGCTTACCGCCCGCGCCACCGAGAAGCTCGAGAACGATCCGGCGGGAGCACGCGACGACGCCACGCATGCCCTGAAGCTCGCCGCCGACTTCGAGCCTGCCGCGATTGTCGCCGCGAAGGCGCTGTTCCGCGAAGACAAGCTGCGCAAGGCGGCATCCATCCTCGAACAGGCATGGAAATCGGCCCCGCACCCGGACATCGGCCGCACCTATGTTCGCGCCCGCAGCGGCGATTCTGCCGCTGATCGCCTGAAGCGCGCCGAGCGACTGGAGGGGATACGGCCGAACAACGTCGAATCCCTGCTTCTCGTGGCGCAGGCTGCCCTCGACACGCAGGATTTCGCCAAGGCCCGCACCAAGGCGGAGGCTGCCGCCCGGATTGAGCCGCGCGAAGCAACCTTCCTGCTGCTCGCGGACATCGAAGAAGCCGAAACGGGTGATCAGGGCCGCGTTCGCCACTGGCTTGCCCAAGCCCTCAAGGCGCCGCGCGACCCGGCATGGGTCGCCGATGGTTACGTTTCCGACAAATGGTTGCCGCTTTCGCCTATTACCGGTCGGCTGGATGCCTTCGTCTGGAAGGCACCGTTCGACCATGTGGATAATGTTGCCGATGAAAGCAAGACGATCTCCATAGACCGCGCCCTGAAAACGCTGCCGCCGGTGCGCGAAGCTCGCTCCGAAGGCCCGGCCAGCGATCACCGCATCATCGAACTCGAGCGGGCTGCCACGATAGCTGAGGCGGCGCGTCCATCGCCGAAACCGCCGGCATCAAGCAAGCAGGCGGCGGAAGCTGCAACTTCACCCGAACCGCGCCCCTTCTTTGGCGGCCTGCCGGACGATCCCGGCGTTCGCAATCCAGCGGCGGAGCCAGAACCCAAGACACGGCTTCGCCTTTTCTAGACAAACAGGATCTAAATGTTCGAACGCTTCCAGGAATTCTTTCAGAATCTGACTTCCGACAACACAAAGAAAGGCTTCGCGCCGGACGACCCGCGCATCGCGGTGGCCGCGCTCTGTATGCAGGTCATGGAGGCGGACGGGCAGGTCAAGGACAGTGAGACGAAGCGGCTTCGCAAGCTGTTGAAGGACCAGTACGGGCTTGACCGCAAGCAACTCGACGCGCTGATGGCCGCGGGCCGTGAGGCGGAAAGCGATGCCGTCGACTACTACCGCTTCACGTCGGATCTCAAGCGCCACCTCAACACGGAACAGCGGCTCGAGCTGATTGGGGTCCTCTGGGACATTGTCTATGCCGATGGCGAGCGCAGCGAAATGGAAGATGATGCAATCTGGCGCATTGCCGAACTCCTCGGTGTTTCCGCGCGCGAGCGGATCCAGAAGCGGCAGGAAGCAGCACGACGGGTCACGGATACCGAGGTAGTGGGGGACGATGCCGACTGACCGCTTACCGGAGCACGAGAAGCGCCCAGTCCTGATTGTTCTGCATCAGGAGCGCTCGAGCGCTGGCCGGGTCGGTCAGCTGCTGGCCGAGAAAAGGTATCGGCTCGATATCCGGCGCCCGGTTCTCGGCGACAAACTGCCCTCCACACTTGCAGAGCATGCGGGCGCCGTTGTCTTCGGCGGCCCGATGAGTGCCAACGATACCGAGGACTTCGTCAAGTCGGAGATCAACTGGCTGGACGTGCCGCTCAGGGAGAAGCGCCCGCTACTCGGGATCTGCCTCGGCGCACAGATGCTGGTGAGGCAGCTCGGCGGCAAGGTTCAGGCGAACGCCGATGGTTCCACGGAGATCGGTTGGTATCCGCTGCGCCCGACGGAGAAAGGCCGGCTGCTGATGCACTGGCCGAGGATGGTTTACCACTTTCATCGCGAAGGGTTTGACCTGCCGCATGGTGCCGAACTGCTGGCTGAGGGCGATACCTATCCCAATCAGGCGTTTCGCTACGGCGGCCATGCCTGGGGGCTGCAGTTCCATGCCGAGCTGACACGCGCGATGATGCACCGCTGGGTGGTTCACGGCGCCCACCGCTTCATTCTTCCCAATGCGCAGCAGGGTCGTGAGCATCTGGAAGGACGTATGCTCTTCGACGCGCCGCTGAAGGCATGGCTGAACGAGTTCCTCGACATCGTCTTCGAGGGCAAGACGTCCAAATCCGTCGCAGCAGCCAAGGCCGCCACACTTCCCGCCTAGACGGGTGCGCCAGGCACCGCGTCGTGCTAAGGTCGGCGCGTACCATCACTCTGGCTATATTCACCAGCAGGAATGCGTTCCGATCCACGACCCGGTCTTGGAATTGCCGCGCGCGCAATGACGGACCAAAGCTATGTCCGGAGGAATTCCATGGCCAACTATGAGCAGAGACTTGCCGCGATGGGATTGGTTCTACCGCAGCCCCTGAAACTGCCCTCCAACATGGTCCTTCCTTTTCCGTGGGTGAATGTGCGCGGCAATCGCGCATTCGTCTCAGGCCATGGCCCGCAGAATACCGATGGAACACCTGCCGGCCCGTTTGGAGCCGTCGGTGAAAACATCTCCATCGAGGAGGCCAAGGCATCTGCGCGGAAAGTCGCGCTTTCCATGTTGGGCAGCCTGAAGCGGGAGCTGGGTAGTCTCGATCGCATTACTGGCTGGTGTCGTGTGTTCGGCATGGTCAATTGCGCGCCCCGCTTTGCCAATCCGCCAGCCGTAATCAACGGCTTCACCGAGCTGATCATCGAGGTATTTGGACCTGAGGTGGGCAGTCACTCCCGATCCGCGATTGGCGTTGCCGGTCTGCCGCTGAACTTTCCGGTCGAAATCGAAGCGGAAGTCATCGTCTCGACCTGAAGGCCGTCACACCGGCTCCAGCCGCTCCGGCGCATCAAGCGTGTCGATCTTGCGCAGCTTCGGAAAGCTCGTGGCCCAAATTGCCGCGACGGCAAGCGTTCCGATGCCGCCGATAATAACCGCAGGGACGGCGCCGAAAATGGAAGCCATCGTGCCCGCGCGGAATTCGCCGAGTTCGTTGGAGGCACCAACGAAGACCATGTTGACGGCATTGACACGGCCGCGCAGTTCGTCCGGCGTCCAGAGCGCGATCAGGCTCTCCCGCACATAGACGGAAATCATGTCGGCCGCACCCATGATGGCGAGCGCCGCGATCGACAGCTCCGTGCTGGTCGAAAATCCGAAAACGATCGTACCGATGCCGAACAGGGCAACGCCGATGAACATGGCAATGCCGGCACTGTGCTTGAGCGGATAGGCGGCGAGAAAAATCGCCATGGCGATCGCGCCGACCCCGGGTGCCGCGCGCAGGAGACCGAGCCCCCAGGGCCCGAGTGTCAGGATATCGCGCGCAAAGATCGGCATCAGCGCCGTCGCACCGCCGAGGAGCACCGCGAAGAGATCGAGCGATATGGCACCCAGCACGACTTTCTCGGCACGAATGTAGCGGAAGCCGCCGAGGATCATATCCCAGCTCTTGGCTTCACCCATCGTCTTCTGCGGCGGCTTGGGGATCATGTAGAGCAGCGCTGCGCCAAGAGCAGCGAAGATGACCGCGACCGTATAGGCTGTATGAGGGTTGATGCCATACAAAAGACCACCGAGAACGGGGCCCGTGATCGCCGCCAGCTGCCATGAAGACGAATTCCAGGCGATGGCGTTTGACAGATCCTCCGGCGGCACAAGGTTCGGCGCCAGCGATTGCACAGCCGGCGACATGAAGGCGCGCTCGATGCCGAAAACCAGCAGGACGGCAAATACCGGCAACGGCGAGAACGTCCCTGTGATCGTCATCAATAGCAGCGCCAGCGTGCACAAGGCGCTGATGAGCGAGCAGATGGCGGCGATCGCACGTCGATTGTGCCGGTCGGCTACGGATCCGGTGACAAGGATCAGGACCAGCGAAGGCAGAAATTGCACTAGGCCTATCAGTCCGAGATAGATGGCACTGCCGGTCTGGTCGTACATCTGCCAGCCGACGGCCACACTGACGATCTGCTGCGAAAAAGACAGCAGAAACCGCGCGAAAAAGAACCGGGTGTAAGACGGATACCGGAACGCGGCAAAACGATCTCCGGTTGGCGAAAAAGACATGGAGACTTTCCAGAAAACAGGCCAGACGCCAACGCACGACGCCGCTGTTAAACATGATTTACAATGCGTTTCGAGACAGCACTTGCCGGTTTAGTCGCCAATGTCTACATGTCTGTCAACAACGAACTGGAGATTGCAATGCTTGCGCTTTTTCAAACCATTGATTTGGCTTTGAATCTCTACACTTGGGTGCTGATCGCCAGCGCTATTTTTTCCTGGCTGTATGCGTTCAACGTAATCAACTCCAGCAATCAGTTCGTCAATTCGGTTGGCATGTTCCTCTACAATGTGACGGAACCGCTGCTGCGTCCGATCCGCCGCGTACTGCCAAATCTCGGCGGCATCGACATCTCACCGATCATTTTGCTGCTGATCATCTTCTTCGTGCGCTCTCTGATGTGGAATTCAATCTTCCCGCTGGTGGCATGAGCCAGCCCTGGGCGGCGTTCAACGACCACATTGCTCTGACCGTTCGTCTGACGCCGAGTGGCGGACGCGACGCAATCGACGGCGTGGAGACAGACGCCGAGGGCAAAGCCCATCTCAAAGCCAGAGTGACTGCCGTTCCCGAGAAGGGCAAGGCGAACAAGGCGTTGATCGAGTTCTTGGCGAAATCGCTTCGCATCGCAAAGTCATCGGTCAGCCTCGCCTCAGGCGAAATGTCGCGCAAAAAAATCCTCCGGATCGACGGCGACCCGGAGGATTTGATCAGGAAATTACAAACTCTTCTCGAAAGCTGATCAGGCCTTTGCCTTCTTGGCGCGTTCGATCGCCTCGAGGATCAGTGCGCCGGCTTCCTTGGAATCACCCCAACCGAAGATCTTCACCCACTTGCCGGGTTCGAGATCCTTGTAGTGCTCGAAGAAGTGCTCGATCTGCTTCAGCGTGATCTCGGGAAGGTCGGTGTAGTCGTTCACCTTCTCGTAGCGCAGCGTCAGCTTCGGCGACGGCACGGCGATGATCTTCTCGTCCTTACCGGAATTGTCTTCCATCTTGAGAACGCCGATCGGGCGCACGTTGATGACGCAGCCCGGAACAAGCGGACGCGTGCTGGCGATGAGGACGTCGATCGGATCGCCGTCTTCCGAAAGCGTGTGCGGCACGAAGCCGTAGTTGCCCGGATAGGTCATCGGCGTATAGAGGAAGCGATCAACAACCAGCGTACCGGCTTCCTTGTCCATCTCGTACTTGATCGGATGGCCGCCGACGGGCACCTCAACGATTACGTTGACATCTTCCGGCGGGTTCTTGCCGATGGAAATCGCGTCAATGCGCATAGAGCTTCCCTTTAACGGTTAAGTCGATGGTTGCCAGATACTGGGAATCATCCCGCAACGCAACACGCCAATGTGGATTGGCCCGTCTAAGAGGACCGTCAAGGTGACACGCGACTTCTCTGCTGTTCGCTTGCAAGAGGCGGAGCGGATCCGAACGACACCCCCTGTCGGCCTGACAGTAGATGGCGCAGGTAATCACCGAGTCGGCTCAATCCTGCCCATAATCGCTGACCAAGCATGATGCGACGCTGGAGCTGATAGGCAAGTATGCCGCTAATAGACCGGACACGACCGATACTGCGACCGGTAGCGGCGCGGTAAAAGTCGCGGGATTGGCGCGATCAAACAGGCCTCCGGCAGAATCCGGTGCAGTAGGTAAATGTGATAGCTCGCCGCAGCGATCGAGACCAGCGCGGCGGCAAGCATTGCGGGCAGCTTGGACCGAGACACGTAAAGAAGGACTGCAAGTACCGGCAACGGCATACCATAGAGGACCCATGACCCTGCCCAGTTTCTGCCGGTATAGGAGCGAGACGGGCCGCTTCAGTCCATGAAAGCCATTCTGGAGAAGTAGGCTATGTCGATTTACGTGGGCCCTTGTCGATGAGCAGCGCGCATTTGATGCGTCAGCGGTTCGAATACCTTCAAGAGCATCATTTTTTAAAACGGCTTAAGTAGCTCGGCCGCATCAGTCCCGAGCGCTTTGGCGAGCTTGTCGACGACTTCGATGGTAGGGCTGTAGACTGCTCTCTCCAGTGAGCTAACGTACGTTCGATCAATGTCGGCTTTGTAAGCGAGGTCCTCCTGCGACAGGCCCTTGGCCTGACGCATCCGCCTCAAGTTTCGCGCGAATGTCTCCCGAATTTCCATCTAAGCAGGAAAATTCTTGTGGAGTATTTCTCCACGGAGTATACTCTACAAAATCGCTGTCGAGTGATTTTATTGGCCTGGAGGAGCACAACAAGTGGAACTGCGCCAACTCTCCTATTTCAAAGCAGTGGCCGAGGAACTGCACTTCGGCCGTGCGGCAGCCAGGATGCACATTGCCCAGCCGGCCCTCAGCAATCATGTGATGTCGCTGGAAAGGGAGCTTGGCTGTCCGCTGTTCATCCGCTCGACCAGAAGGGTGGAACTGACGAGGGCAGGCGAGACCTTCTACGATCGCTGTGTGCGGATCCTGAGCGACATCGACCTGACCACCGAACTGACCCGGGCAGCCGGCGGCAGCCGCATCCGCCAGATCAGGATCGGCAGTATCTACCCGGCCACCATGGGCATGCTGCCAACCTTCCTTGCCAAGATCGCCCGCAAGTATCCCGATGTCCGCATCCACATCGCGTCGGGCAATACCGGCGAGATCATCCGCGGCCTGGAGACCGGCCAGCTCAATCTGGGCTTCATCCGCCCGGTGGAAAACATCGGCTCGTTACGCTTCGTCTCGCTTGCCCATGAGCGCTACTACCTGGCGGTTGGCCATGCCAATCCGCTGGCCGCCAAGGAGGAGATCAGCATCGACGATCTGCGCAACCAGAAGATCATCGCCTTTTCCCGGCAGAACCTGTCCTTCACCGAACGGTACTTCAATGAGAAGTTCGCCGAATACGACCTCACCGCCAACATTGCCTTCAGCTGCGATGACACCTATGCGCTGGTGTCGCTGGTCTCTGCCGGGCTTGGCATCGGCTTTGCGCCGGAATGGACGCTTGATCTTCCCAATCGCGGCTTTGAGCTGAAGAAGGTAAGCGGGATCGACTTTAGGATCGGGCTTGGGATCGCCTGGAACAAAGAAGATCCAACCGCTGGTCGCGACGATATCGTCGACATCGCACGGTCGCTCGCTCGGCGCTGACGTTGCAGCTCGTCCGGCGCGACGAGCGGCGTATCTCCATGTCGAGCAAACTGGCGCAGTTCCCCTTCGTACGTGAACTCTGCCGAAATCAACACATTGCCTGTCACAGGAAGGATTGGTGCCGTTTCAGGGGCTCAAATGGAGAATTGCCGTGCAGCGATGGCGGCTGACTTCGGAGAGCGATTTACGGCGGGCGACGAATTCGCGCAGTATCGGCGGAAGAAGTCCTTGCTGAACCGGCCAATT
>NZ_JACUZZ010000129.1:0-310 GCF_014851595.1 Rhizobium sp. RHZ01 | reverse complement strand
GAAGTCGTAACAAGGTAGCCGTAGGGGAACCTGCGGCTGGATCACCTCCTTTCTAAGGAAGCTGTGGAATTGGTAAGACGACCGTCTTGAACGGTATGAACCTTCCCGTGCTTTTTAGAACATAGATGGGATCAGTCAGATCACCATCGAAACGCAATACGCCGCAGAGACTTCGGTCCTGACGGTATGGCGAGCTTTCGCCGTCCACGTTTCTCTTTCTTCATGAAGGATAGAACCTTGAGTTCTGCGCTCACGCGCTGTCCGCACCTTCGGTGCTGCGCTCCGCGAGGGCGCCGGACGACCGGCGACG
>NZ_JACUZZ010000128.1:0-310 GCF_014851595.1 Rhizobium sp. RHZ01 | reverse complement strand
TCCCGCGTCTTAAGACGAAGTACCATAGGCGCTGGGGCGTTTCACGGCCGTGTTCGGAATGGGAACGGGTGCAGCCGCCCCGCCATAACCACCAGGTCAGCGAAGCGCAACAAATGAGAAGCTGGTGCAGTTTTCACTGCGTTTGAACACGTCTTGCATCATCTCCCGACACGTCTGTGTCGGAGATGAGCATTGATCAATGAGAACGATCAAGCCAATCGAGCTATTAGTACCGGTAAGCTTCACACATTGCTGCGCTTCCACACCCGGCCTATCAACGTGGTCGTCTTCCACGGCTCTGATAGGGAAT
>NZ_JACUZZ010000127.1:0-314 GCF_014851595.1 Rhizobium sp. RHZ01 | reverse complement strand
CGTCGCCGGTCGTCCGGCGCCCTCGCGGAGCGCAGCACCGAAGGTGCGGACAGCGCGTGAGCGCAGAACTCAAGGTTCTATCCTTCATGAAGAAAGAGAAACGTGGACGGCGAAAGCTCGCCATACCCGCTGTCTGCGAAGCAGATCGGCAGGCGTATTGCGTTTCGATCGTGATCTGACTGATCCGATCTATGTTCTAAAAAGCACGGGAAGGTTCATACCGTTCAAGACGGTCGTCTTACCAATTCCACAGCTTCCTTAGAAAGGAGGTGATCCAGCCGCAGGTTCCCCTACGGCTACCTTGTTACGACTTC
>NZ_JACUZZ010000126.1:0-322 GCF_014851595.1 Rhizobium sp. RHZ01 | reverse complement strand
TCGACCGCCGATCGTCGTCGCATCTGGCGCTTGATGGCGGGCGTGAGACGGCGCTTCTGGCCACTGGTGAAGACCCTCAGCTTGTGACTTTCGGGAGCATTATGGCCGCGGTATCCAGCATCGGCCAGAATGCGGGAGAGCTCGGTGCCAATCATCTTTTCCAAATCCGGAATGACGGTCGCGAGCGTGTGGCCATCGTACGGATTGCCGGGCAGCGCCGCTGCGTGCAGGGCGAACTGCCCGCCCTTTGAACGGTTCAGTGTTGTGGCCACGGACACCTTCACTCCGAACTCATAGGGCTTGTGCGCCTTGCCTTTACCAA
>NZ_JACUZZ010000125.1:0-325 GCF_014851595.1 Rhizobium sp. RHZ01 | reverse complement strand
GATCAAAGCTTATTCGCAGCTCCCCACGGCTTTTCGCAGCGTATCACGTCCTTCATCGCCTGTGCATGCCAAGGCATCCACCAAATGCCCTTACGACACTTAATCGTTCTCATTGCCAATGCTCATCATCTCGTTGCCCGCATCCCGAAGGAAACGGCAACAGACCGGGTTACCTTTTACAACCCAGTCAATCCAACAATGCCATCGACGTGTTCGATCCGGTCCCTTTATTGGAGCTACGCCGAGCAGCTCGCTTGGGCCGGATCTTTAAGACCAGCTTCTCGAGATTAAATCCGGTACCGCGCGGTCAGGCAACGGTAATCAG
>NZ_JACUZZ010000124.1:0-329 GCF_014851595.1 Rhizobium sp. RHZ01 | reverse complement strand
GCGACGCGCCATCGATCACCATCATCCAGGCCTTGCTGGATGGCGGCGCCAACGTTCACGCCTATGATCCAGAAGGCATGGAAATGGCGAAGGAGGTTATCGGCCCCATCACCTACGGCCGCGACCCATACGAGATTGCAGAAGGCGCGGATGCCATCGTCATCGTCACGGAATGGGACGAGTTCCGAGCGCTTGATCTCAAGCGGATGAAGTCGCTGGTGAAGACCCCGACCATCGTTGACCTGCGCAACATCTATCCCGTCGCCGAAGTCACCAAGCATGGCTTCAGCTATTTCGCCATCGGAAAGAAGAACGAGAAGAAGTAGAGA
>NZ_JACUZZ010000123.1:0-339 GCF_014851595.1 Rhizobium sp. RHZ01 | reverse complement strand
ATTTCGAGGCGCTCGAGCTTTACCTGAAGGATCACGGTGCTCCGATCGCCTTTTATTCCGACAAGCATACGGTGTTCCGGGTCCCTAAAAAGGACGCCAAGGGTGGCCAGGGGATGACCCAGTTCGGCCGTGCGCTGTGCGAGCTAAACATCGAGATTCTTTGCGCAAATTCGAGCCAGGCCAAGGGCCGTGTCGAGCGGATGAACCGGACACTGCAGGATCGGTTGGTCAAAGAACTGCGGCTTTCTGGCATCGACACCATGGAGGCCGGCAATACCTTCTTGCCGGACTTCGTGGAGGACTACAACGCGCGGTTTGCGATCGTCCCTGCCCGGTGTG
>NZ_JACUZZ010000122.1:0-354 GCF_014851595.1 Rhizobium sp. RHZ01 | reverse complement strand
ATGTCCGCATCCACATCGCGTCGGGCAATACCGGCGAGATCATCCGCGGCCTGGAGACCGGCCAGCTCAATCTGGGCTTCATCCGCCCGGTGGAAAACATCGGCTCCTTGCGCTTCGTCTCGCTTGCCCATGAGCGCTACTACCTGGCGGTTGGCCATGCCAATCCGCTGGCAGCCAGGGACGAGATCAGCATCGACGATCTGCGCACTCAGAAGATCATCGCCTTCAACCGGCAGAACCTGTCTTTTACATGGGGTAATCGCGGCGCGATCTCCTCAGTGCATTTTTACTAGATGGTACTGGCTGGGTTGGTTGCCCCCGATAAGATGGAAATACGGGCTCACGATTGGAACC
>NZ_JACUZZ010000121.1:0-356 GCF_014851595.1 Rhizobium sp. RHZ01 | reverse complement strand
CTAACCGCAAGGAGGCAGCTAACCACGGTAGGGTCAGCGACTGGGGTGAAGTCGTAACAAGGTAGCCGTAGGGGAACCTGCGGCTGGATCACCTCCTTTCTAAGGAAGCTGTGGAATTGGTAAGACGACCGTCTTGAACGGTATGAACCTTCCCGTGCTTTTTAGAACAAGATCGGATCAGTCAGATCACGATCGCAACGTAATACGCCGCAGAGACTTCGGTCCTGACGGTATGGCGAGCTTTCGCCGTCCACGTTTCTCTTTCTTCATGAAGACAAAAAACCGCGCTTGTCCGGCTTGTGCTGGACCGGTTCCCGAATGGGCCCGTAGCTCAGTTGGTTAGAGCACACGCTTGA
>NZ_JACUZZ010000120.1:0-363 GCF_014851595.1 Rhizobium sp. RHZ01 | reverse complement strand
CCTTCAT
This sequence comes from Rhizobium sp. RHZ01, assembly GCF_014851595.1. NCBI lineage: Bacteria > Pseudomonadati > Pseudomonadota > Alphaproteobacteria > Hyphomicrobiales > Rhizobiaceae > Rhizobium > Rhizobium sp. RHZ01. The sequence goes on along the minus strand of NZ_JACUZZ010000120.1, from coordinate 356 downwards.
CCTGTTCATCCTGCTGACCTCCAATCCCTTCATGCGGCTGGATCCGGCCCCGGCCGAGGGGAAGGACCTCAACCCGGTGCTGCAGGACGTCGGTCTGGCGATCCACCCGCCGCTGCTCTACCTCGGCTATGTCGGCTTCTCCGTCTGCTTCTCCTTTGCCGTGGCTGCCCTTCTCGAAGGCCGCATCGATGCCGCCTGGGCGCGCTGGGTGCGGCCCTGGACGCTGGCTGCCTGGACGTTCCTGACGCTTGGCATCGCCATGGGCTCCTACTGGGCCTATTACGAGCTCGGCTGGGGCGGCTGGTGGTTCTGGGATCCGGTCGAGAATGCCTCCTTCATGCCCTGGCTTGCCGGGA